>DYOB01000136.1 GCA_020720765.1 Borreliella garinii | reverse complement strand
CCCAGAACACCTCATCCATCGGGCCAGAGCCCAGCTATGGCCCTCAGTCTTCGGCACCTTGAGCATCCCAGCTCCCCGGTCCTGTCTCAAAATCTCAAGCGCTACAGGCTCCTAGTCAGGGAGAAAATCCAGGCTTATGTTCCTCCATATTTCACGCGCGAGGATACGTCCAGCTTCAGTGGAAATATGGATACCATCCCGAGCCCTGAGTATAACCTGCCGGCCCTCTACAAAACCCACCGCAGTATAATTTCCCGAAGAATCCGAAAGCAGGCGGCGCAATTCTAAAAAGCGTGATCCAGGGAATTCTCTCACAACATCTTGAAAGATATTCTGGACGTTTTGAATACCCGATTCTAGCTGGCGGTCCCTCATGGGGGGTAATTCAAGCCAATAAACCCCGCGGGCTTCCTGCGTCAGAATATTCATAAGATCGCGTGTTCGCCTTCTGAATTCCTGAGTCCAGGCTTGAGTTCCATAACGGATTACCTGTGTACCGCCCCTAATTGCTTGGGCATCGTTGGCTCCCATCATCACGACGACGACATCGAAGGCCCTTTGAGAATTACCCCTTCTATTTCCGAAAAATCTCGGAACCTCCACGAGGAAATTCAACCTTATAGGGTTGCTGAGGCTGGCGGAAACCCTGCTGAAACTCTCGACACGGACCCTGCCATCCCGTGCCGCTAGAGCCGATAAGGCGGTGGGCAGATAATAACTTGCCAGGCTGTCACCGAGGATTAAAACTTTCAAAGGGTTTTCAACGGATACCGCCTGGACAGCCTCATCCTCAGCTTGCAGGGAGTCAGATTGGTCGACTTCGTTAGCAGTTTGGGCAAAACCATCGACCCAATCGCGGAAACTCTGGCTCATCCGTGTTCTGGATTCCGTCCAGCCTATAAAGGATGCAACAGATTCAACGGAGGTTAAAATTCCCTGAACCTGGGGCCAATCATCCTCGAAAACCGTGTCGCTTTCCAGCCATAACAGACCCGAAAGAGTCAGGAATAAAAAAATAAAAATTCGCATGCTCGGCATCCTAAAATTGAAAGTAGATAAAAGGTGCGACACCCGCCGGGCGGATGATCCTGAGTAGGAGAAAGATCAACATCAGTAATAAAAGTGCGAACTTGGGTTTAAGACCGTAGAAAAAGTCGGCAACTTTTTTACGGGAACCATCAGGAAGCCATTGGCTGATAAGGATGGGAAGTCCAAGAAAAAGGACCAAGGGATGGATGAAAAAAGAACCTGGTGTAGTGAGCTTAGAAAGAAAAACCCCGGTTGTCGCCCAGTCCGGACTCCTGAAAAAAAGCCAGGTAAAAACCACAAAGTGGAAGACGAGGACCGTGTAAAGAGGTTTGAGAAATTTTAACAGGAATTTGCCCTTAGAATACACCGAACGAAGAAAATGCTCGAAGATTTGCCCTAGGCCGTGGAGCAATCCCCAGAACAGAAAGTTCACGTTGGCCCCGTGCCAGAGACCCCCGAGAACCATGGTGATCAGGATATTCCTTGCTGTTTGACCACCACCGTTTTTTGAACCTCCCAGGGGAATATAAAGGTAGTCTTTAAGCCAAGTGCTCAGAGTTATATGCCACCTCCGCCAAAAATCCTGGAGGGTGGACGCACCGAGAGGTTTATTAAAATTCATGGGAAAGTTGTAGCCGAGGAGGAGGGCTACACCGACGGCTATCTCCGAGTAGGCACTGAAATCGCAGTAAATCTGAATACCGTAGGAGTAAAGTGCGAACCATGCCGAACCCATCACAAGCTGAGCCGGGTTCTCGAAGGCAGGGTCTACAACGAGGGTTGCAAGATAGTGGGCAACAACAACTTTTTTGAGGAGCCCCGTTCCGATCAAAACCAGAGCCCGCGAGATTTCGATATCTTTTAACTTTCGAGTCAAAGCGAGCTGGGGAAAAAACTCATGCCCCCTTACAATCGGTCCGGCGACGAGCTGGGGAAAAAACGCCACATAGAGAAGGACGTCCAACGGGTTTTTCCGTGCAGCATAGTGTCCGCGATAAACGTCAGTGATATAACTGATCATCTGGAACAAGTAGAAACTGATTCCCACCGGAAGGATAACGTCGAAGGCAGGAAGAAGGACGGGTACGCCAGCCCAGGAAAAGAGCGTATTGAGCTGGCTTATAAGGAAAACCTGGTATTTAAAAAGGACAAGGGTTCCAATAAAGAGGACAATACCGAAAATGAGAAGTTTCTTGCGTGCAAGCGCGTGCGTCGTGGTTATTGCGGGAATATCCACGAGACGTGCGAAAAGGTAAGCTCCAAGGCTTGTTGTAAGGATGAGGGGAACGAGTCTCAGGTCCCAGGCGCCATAAAAAGCATAACTGAGAAGCAGAAGCACGACTTTATGGAGGGTTTTCCAAGGTCGGGTTATCCAGGCCAGTACCATGGCTAACGAGAAGAAAAGCAGGAATTCTGGGGTCGGGAACAACATCTTATCAGGCATAGATTAGATGAGAGAAGGCCGGACGGCAAGGGTTAAGGCCCTAAATAAGGTCTCTTTTCAAAATTTTCCAGGTTAAAATTCTGTAACCCCTGGTCCCAATAAATCAGTGATAACCCGTCGGGACTCAGAATCACAGGTCCGGGTGACGGGCGCAACCCGGCCTTTAGCGGCCCTTCGTCCAAGGGAAAGATTTCTACAGACTCCGACTCCAAGGTCATGACACGCGTGAAATCTTTATCGGTCATAAAAAAATCTGCGGGGCTTTGCAAATTATGCCAAAGGTACCAACCCACACCGCCTTTTTCCCACCGCCAGAGCTCGATTGTATTTTTCAACCCTATCAGTATTTCATCGTCAGGGGCCGCTAGGAGCTCACCAGTAAACGAAGGGAAGAAAACTTCCCTCCATTCCCCGTTTTCTTGGACCCATCCGGAAAATACTTGGGTTTCGGGGTTACGTAGGAGATAAATTCCATCGGGTCCAAGGATGCACCGGTCTACAGGGAAAGAAAACCCGGGAATTCTTTCATTTCTGCCTATTAAACTAATTCCATCTGTCCAAATGAGGTTTTTCTCCCCCAAAATCAACCAATCCGAACCAGTCCAATGAAGTTTATTGGGAATTTCTTGTAAGCTCAGTAGGACTTTGCCGGTCGTGTTGAGAATTTCATTGCCCCGGAGAGTTAGCAATTGTCCCTTATTGTCCCAAAAAAGTCCGTCTGGAGATACTATGAGTTGATTGGAACAACTCAAAAGGGTGGAATGGGCCAGGACCAAAGTAAACGATTTCCAAATAGATAAAAATTTACCCTTTACAGATCGGAAAACTGGGTTTATCATAAGACGATCATACACATGGAGGTGTGAAGTTGAGTAAACGTTTTCAGTTCTCCTTGGCCCTGATAGGGCTTTTAGGTCTGCTTTTCATAGGTTCCTGTTCCCAGGCTAACGATATCCTGGTTGGCGAAGATGGGTTTGTTCCCCATATCGGCGGAACTCCCCTGGAACCCCAGGAGCGTTCTCTGGCTACCAGTTTCGGGAGCGACGTTATGCTCCAGGGTTTTCACTGGACCAGCCACCAGTACGACTGGTACAATATCATAATTGGAAAAGCATCGGAAATCAAGGCGAAGTTTCAATGGGTCTGGTTCCCACCTCCCTCCAAGGCCGGCAGTCTTGAAGGCTACCTGCCAAGCCAGTGGTACAACCTGACAAGCGAATACGGCACCCAAGCGCAACTCCAACAGGCTATTGCAGCAATCTCACCCGCTAAGGCTGTTGCAGACATTGTGGTCAACCACCGCAATGGAAGCGCCGCGTGGGGAGATTTTTCCAACCCGGCTTTTGCTGACAACCGAAAAGCTATCACTAAATACGACGAAGCATGGACGAGCGCCGGTTCCGAACTCAACGGCACGGCGATTCAATACCGTGGCAACGACGACACCGGGGATGGATACGCCGCAGCCCGTGACTTGGACCACACAAACGCTTCAGTCCAGACAGAGATTAAAAAGTGGATGAACTGGCTCAAGAATACGATTGGTTTCGCCGGTTGGCGCTACGACTACGTTAAAGGCTATAACGGCTGGCACGTCGGAAATTATAATGCGGCAACCAACACAAGCTTTTCTGTCGGTGAATATTGGTCCGATGGAGCTCCTTCGGAGAGCTTGAATACCTGGGTCGACCAGACCAAACAGGTGGCAAACGGAAGAAGCCTTGTCTTCGATTTTACCCTAAAGGATAAACTCAACCAGGCTTTCGGCTGGTTTAAGGACGCTTGGGATAACGGCGTGCATCAAACCAATTATAACAACTATAACAATTACCCCAATCTGAGCGTTTTAAAATCCCCGTACGGCACCTCCACCGGTTATATCGGATGGAAACCCGAGAACTCAGTCACCTTTGTGGACAACCACGATACCGGTTCGAGCCAGCAGCACTGGGAACTCCGTGGAGATAAGGTTTACCTTGCTTACGTCTATATCCTTACTCATCCCGGACTTCCTACCGTAGCATGGGAACACTATTTTGATTCGGGTACCGAGTTGAAAACATTGATCAATAATTTGATCGACCTCCGCAAGGCCAAGAATATTACCCAGGTCAGCACGTTGAATATTCTTAAAGCGGTCAATAACGAGTATGTTGCAAAAATCGATTCGAGTTTAATTGTTAAAATCGGTCCGGGTACCACCTACAACCCCGGAGTCGGTTGGAAGATCAAATACAGCGGAACCGATTTTGCGATTTGGGAAGTCGACGGCGGTACTCCCACGGGACTAAAAACCCAGGTCTTCCTCCAGTACCAGTCCATCACCGGTGAATTGATCCGGATCCGGGGCGGACACGACGCACCGCTTGTTCCAGGCTCGTACCCAACACGCTATGAAACCATAGTCAAATATAACAACACCCTGAATCCCGACACAGCTAGTTTCAAGGCCAAAGATACAAGAATCGACTGGGGCACCCAGGAAGCTGCAAACGGTTCGGATGGATTTGACTCGGTCCTCGACTGGACGACCAACCTCTGGCCTGCAAGTTGGGGCACACCCAAGTATTACGCCCAGCATGGTTTCGGTCAGGACCCCGACAACACTTTCGGCAACCACTATTGGAAGTTCGACGTGACGATGTCGGGAACAGTGGGACAATGGTTTGAGTTCAAAGCCTTCGTCTACAACTATAAGAACCAGGGTTCCAACCGTTGGGAGACTAATATCGCACAACCCGGAACACCCCAAGTGTCACGCAACCACTGGGCGAAAAAGGGGTATAAAACTGTGGTAGGATTCGACCAGAACTGGGCCAATTTCTACCTTCTTCCGTAAGTACTGATTTAAATTAAAGCCGCCTTCGGGCGGCTATTTTTATCCTTGGATCGTCAAATGAAGGTCTTCTTTTACCGCAGCTATTTCACGGGCCGGTATTGTGATTTTCAACAGTCCGTTGGTGAAAGATGCCTTGGAAAGGCTTTGGTCAAACTTGTCAGCGGGTACAAAGTATTTCTGTTCGAGGATGGACTTGGATTTGAGGCGTTTTTTAAGCCAGCGTGCTTCTTCCGGCGGAGCAGCTTGATTCCACACTGCACTGAAAAACATATAGTTGCCTTGGAAATGCAAGGTTAGATCATTCTGAGAAAATCCTGCAAGCGCCATTTCAAAGACGATGGATTTCTCCTTGCAGATATAGACATTCATCGGAGGGTAGGAGTATCCAGGGTAATAATCTGCGGACTCCTTATGCCGTTGAAGGGATTTCTCCATCTCTGAATACATTTTTTCTGTAACTTTTTCGGCGACACCGAAGACCTTGTCGATAAAATCGGCTACATCCAGGGTAAAAGGTTCTTTTGACACGTTGACTCCTTGGGCCTTTCGCGCCCGGGGTTCCTATCCGGCAACCATCTATAAATTAAATAGATAAACAATTTAAATCAAGGCTGAGAACGTGGTAAAAAGAGGTGAACCTCGGT
>DYOB01000480.1 GCA_020720765.1 Borreliella garinii | reverse complement strand
TACACTGCGCCCGATGGGCATAAAAAAGTCGCTGTCCACTACGAGGGAGAAACCGTCTGGCTGACCCAAAAGCAAATGGCGGAACTCTACAATGTGGACAGGAGCGTCATCACCAAGCACCTAAAAAATATATTCACCGAGGGTGAATTACAGGAAGATTCAGTTAGTGCAATTTTTGCACATACTGCCGAAGACGGAAAAAACTACCAAACGAATTTCTATAATCTTGATGTCATTATTGCGGTGGGATACCGCGCCAATAGTTACGAGGCAACCCAGTTTCGCATTTGGGCAACCCAACTTCTGCGGGAGTTTATTATCAAGGGTTTTGTCCTGGACGATGAACGGCTCAAACTAAACAAGCGCTTCGGCAGGGATTATTTTGACGAACTGCTGGAACGCATTCGGGAAATCCGCGCCAGCGAACGGCGCTTCTATCAAAAAATCACCGACATCTACCAGCAGTGCAGTATTGACTATCAAAAGGACGCCGAAATCACCCTTACGTTTTTTAAAACCGTGCAAAATAAACTGCATTGGGCAATTACAGGTCAAACCGCAGCCGAAATTGTGGCAAGGCGCGCCAGTGCGGAAAAACCGCACATGGGATTGACCACATGGAAAAATGCGCCTGATGGAAAAATCCTTAAATCTGACGTTTCGACTGCCAAGAATTATCTTGAAGAAAACGAGATCAAAGGACTGGAAAGAATTGTCACAATGTATTTGGATTATGCGGAAAACCAAGCCGCGCGCCAGTCTCCCATGAAAATGACCGATTGGATTAAAAAATTGGATGCGTTTTTACAGTTCAACGAATACGATATTTTAAACAACGCAGGCAGGGTAAGTCATGAAGTTGCGAAAGAGCTGGCAGAACAAGAGTATGAAAAGTTTCGCATAAAGCAGGATAAATCCTTTGAGAGTGATTTCGATAAGGAAATAAAAAGAATTCAACGCAGGAAGTAAAACATTCCTCTTTCTCCCGTCTCGGTAGGCTCACCGTTTCGTTTCAAGCAGAGTCCACGCCTGCGCAGGGTTGGTTGTCGAGCCTGTCGAGGCACACAGCCCGCTGGCGGGGAGGGTTGTTTTTCATCCTCACTACTTTGGCAGGCTCACCGTTTAGTTCCGAGCAAAGCCTACCCCCGCCCA
>DYOB01000479.1 GCA_020720765.1 Borreliella garinii | reverse complement strand
AAGGTCGCTCCTGTGGCGGGAGCGGCTTTTTTAATGTCCATCTTTTGCGCCCTCCTTCGCCTGCAAGCCGTCAGCCCAACGATACAAAGTATCCCATGTCCAGCCAACACGCCCACGACCTAGCGACACGCGCTTAGGGAATCGCCCCTCACGCTCCCATTTAATCAGCGTTGTGCGACTGGTAACGCCAGCGTGTGCCAGTGCTTGGGCGATATTTGCCACGCCTGTTTTGCGGGTTGGCTGTTGTGTAACTTGATAGATAACTGTTTGATTGTCCATAACGAATCCTGTGTGATTGACGATGGACACATCATAAAATGGCAAAACGGGCAAAATCGGCAAGTGCCTAACTGCCCGATTGTTGATTATTTTCGTGGGTTATTTGTGCGCCTTAAAAGATTTTCATGTGAAGTCCCTAACTCTTTGTGTAATCTCATGCAAATACCTCTATGGCTTTGCATTTTATTTTTTAGGTATTCTTCATCAACACGCTTTTGCCATATGGCGTATCTATCACATACTTTCGGTATTTTTTCAGCTTGTGCAAGGGGTTGTATATTGGGGAATGGTTGAACGGCTTCTTGCTGAATTTCTGCGTGTGCCAACATCTGCTTTGTGATTGGGCTACTAAGCAAAGCATTGCGGGTTATATAAGTTGGGAACGTGTAAAGTTCTTCTCGCGCCTGTATCTGTTCCAGTACGTCTTTTTTTACTGGGAAGTACCGTTCAAAAAAATTCTCGAAGTTGTATGCTTCTGGATGTCCTACAGGGTATTTTGAAAAAGTATCAAAACTTCTCAGTGGAATACGATCTGCTATCTTTAATTTCCGATTAAAATCATTATACCTAGATAAATTTGTGATTATTAGATATGCATATGCTGTATTATCTTCATCAAGCAAATCCTCAAAATCATATAACCATTCATTTTCATAAGTTCTTTTTCGTGTTTCCAAGTGAATATACCCAAATGGTAATTCACAAACATCTACCGCAATACTTAAACTGCCTTCACGAATAAGCCTAAGCAAAACATCTATACTGCACCCTAAACAATAAGCTGCCGTTTCCAGACTATAACGCGGCAATAACTCCATAAACACACCTTCACCGTGCAACCCTCAAAGAAGAATCCAGCATCAGGCGGTTGAAGGT
>DYOB01000478.1 GCA_020720765.1 Borreliella garinii | reverse complement strand
GTTTTCTCAGTTCTCTTGAATTTCAATTTACCCGAAATCATTATTAGAATTTGTGTTCGCGATAGGGTAAAATAACACTATGACAGTCAAGTATGTTGATTTATTCGCGGGGTGTGGTGGTATCAGCCTTGGCCTGCATAAAGCGGGGTTACAAGGTTTATTTGCTGTCGAAAAAAATCCAGATGCCTTTTCCACCCTTAAATACAATCTTATTGATACACATAAACACTTTAAGTGGCCTGAGTGGTTGCCAGTTAAGAATTGGAATATAGACAGCCTGCTCAAAGCCGAAGAATCTGAATTGAAATTGTTAAAAGGGAAAGTTGACCTTGTAGTAGGCGGTCCCCCTTGCCAAGGGTTTTCACTGGTAGGGGAAAGACGCTCCTCTGATAAGCGGAACAATTTGATTCATTCCTACTTGAAGTTTGTAGAGCTTGTGCAGCCACATGTGATTGTTTTTGAAAATGTGTATGGGTTTACTGTAAAATTTTCAGGCTCCAAAAGGCATGACAAACGCGCGTATTCCGAAATTGTTATCAGCAAATTGATTGAACTAGGCTATAACGATGCTCGCGGTGAAATAATTGACATGTCTGAGTTTGGCGTTCCCCAAAGAAGAAAACGTTTTATTGTGATTGCTACTCGCGAAGGACTCGCAGATAAGATTTTTTGGAGCCTGTTTGAAGGTCGAACTGAATTCTTGAAGTCTAGGGGTTTGCCCAAAAAAGCGACAACCCAACATGCTTTATCAGACTTGGAGCGCAAGCATGGGGAAGGAATTTGTCCTGATAAAAAAGGTTTCATGTCGGGCATTTCATCCGAGGCTGTCAGCGGATTGCAAAAATACTTGCGCATTTCTAGCGAAGATAATTACATGCCAGATAGTCATAGATTTGTAAATCATACAGCCGAAGCCGAAAAGGTCTTCACATACTTGCTTAAAGAAGCCCCGCGCAACAAAAGAATCATGGGAGAAGCAAGAAAAGACTACGGAATTAAAAAACGAAATGTAACCGTGCTTGATTCCAAAGAATCATCTTTAACGCTCACAACCATTCCCGATGACTTTGTTCATTATTCCGAACCAAGGGTAATGACTGTGCGCGAATGCGCAAGACTCCAGACCTTTCCTGATTGGTTTGAGTTTAAAGGACC
>DYOB01000477.1 GCA_020720765.1 Borreliella garinii | reverse complement strand
GCAATGTGCGGGTAATGTGCGGGGGGTAATTTCACAATGTGCGGGTAATGTGCGGGGCAATGTGCGGCGTAGAACCTTTGCTGATAAGGCTTTTAGGCTTCTCTTGCTTTCACATTGTGCGGGGTAATGTGCGCTATTTCTTGCAATGTGCGAATGTGCGTTCCCTATAGTGTGCACATCCGCACATTGTAAATAATCGGTCATGCTGCACCTCCCTTTCTGGCATCTGGGAGCGTGATATGGTCAGCGGATGGCCTGGAAATATTCACCTGGTCGACAAGTCTTTTTAAGGCATATCGGCTTAGTCCGGTTTCCTCCTGGATTTCTCGCCTGGTTGCCTTTTCCTTAATCAGTTCTGTTATCCGGTCAACAATGGCATTTTCTGCCGGGCTCCATTTCCATTCAATCCTGTTATCGGCAGAGTGAAGAGCGACACTTAAAGGGGTCACGTCCTCGCCAGTAAGGTTTCTTGATTTCTCGAAAAGAAGGTTGAACCTTGCCCCTTCATTGGCCTGATACTCTTCCGGGCGTTTCAGCACTATGACCACATCAAGAACATCCTCGCGCCTCGATGCCCCCCGTTGCTGGCCATTCTTGCCCGAATGATGCACAAAGAGAATTGACCTTCCTTGCGCCCGGTGACGTAGTGCCCATGCCTGGATAGGAAGCCAGCTCTCACCTTCGTTTTCTTTCCCGGATCGGGCAAGGCATGAAAGATTATCGACAATAATCAAGTCGGCCTTATTGGCGTGCTTGTCTATTTCCGCCTGTCCTTCAGGGGAGGATAGATTTGGCATTATTCCATCTGGTTGTAGGTCAGGGGTAAGAATCTGAAAACCATCTTCCAAGGGTTCAGCATCGAATGAATTTACAATCAAGGCCATCCGATCTTGGAGCGTTCGCGCCGGCAACTCGCCATCGATATAAAGCACCTTGCTTTTCCCGTGTGCGTTCCAGTTTAACAATGTTGAACCGGTGGCCACGGCATAACCGGTTGACATAGCCAGCCAGGATTTACCCAGACCGCGCCAGGCGTACAGCATCGTGATTGACTGCTTCACCAGCCATGGAGATAATAATGGTTCCCTTGTTGGAAGTTCCAGCGAAAGAAAATCGCGCAAGCTCGAACACACTGAAGCGTTTTTCTTCCTTGGCTC
>DYOB01000476.1 GCA_020720765.1 Borreliella garinii | reverse complement strand
CCTGTCAGGAATAATCCGAAGGAGCGATGGGGGGAAGTTCCTTGTTCATTCCGGAATGGGTGAATCAGTGCTTTCCCCTTTTTCATCGCTCTGAAATGCCTCAGAAAACCCGTATAGTGTGCTTTTCAGTTGACATACTACAATATGTATGATAGCAACCTGATATAGCGCAGTAAAGCGCATAACACACAATATGAGGTGATTTATGGCGTTTGTACAGATTGATCGGTACACGGCAAAGGCGTTGGAAAAAGGGCTGTCCGCTGCGAAAAAGGCAGGTGATTGCAGATTTACCTCTTACGGCATGGATGCAAAAAAGAACACTGCGGATGATGTGATTGTCGGTCCTGTTGCTTATTATGTGCCTGACAGCAGCGATGATACTGGCGGGCCGGGAACCATTACAAAACTGTTTTATGACTGTGCTGCTCCGAATCCGGAAAGAGTGGTGTTTGAGAATATCCACACTGACGGTATTGCCGCTGTTCAAGCATACAGCTGGGTAGAATCTGTCAGTATTAATCTGGCTGAGTTCCGCGCAAAAATTCCGGCTGTAACTTAACAAAACCTTTAACCTGTACCCGATGCCTCACCTCCGGTGTCGGGTATTTTTTACGGTGCGGTATGGATGATGATAAGAAACTCAAATTAATTGAAATATTCACTATGGTTGTCATGGGACTTATATCAAAAATTGTCGAAAAGCTTGACAGGCGCAGTGAAGCGGATAAATATCTCACCAATATCGTTTTATTACATATACTTGTCGTAGTCTTCATAGCACTCCTTTCATACATCATTTCGATGTCTTTCAAATGACCCGGAAACGTAAAAATCTTGAGAAATATTATCAGGGGTTCTGGGAGTTGGAAACCGAAAAAAAATTTGAGGTAAGGCTGCCTGATTATTCACGATGTGATTGCATAACATCCACTCATGCGATAGAGTTTGACTTCTCAGAGAATTGGATGAAAGCGGTCGGTCAGTCGCTGAATTATGCACTGATGTCGGGAAAACGTGCCGGTATCGTGCTGATAATCCCTGAGAATGATGATAGACACTGGAAACGTCTCAATGATTTTATCGGATATTATAACCTGCCGATTGATACATGGAAGGTTTATGAGTAAAACACAATATGTTGATTTCGGAGGTAA
>DYOB01000475.1 GCA_020720765.1 Borreliella garinii | reverse complement strand
AAGCAGAAGAACAGATTGGAGATGATTATGAACTTCAAAGAAATTATCACCATTGAACCTGGGAAACGCGGCGGAAAGCCGCGCATTCGCGGTTTGCGCATGACCGTTTATGACATACTTGAATACCTTTCATCTGGAATGAGCCAGCAGGAAATTTTGGATGATTTTCCATATCTTACAAAAGACGATATCCTCGCCTGCCTGCGCTTTGCCGAGGAAAACACCTCCCCTTTTGAGGCTCGCAGCATAAAACTGCCAGTGACATCCTCGGACATTCTCGAATCCATCCGTGAAAGCAGGGCAAGATATTCGTAAACTCTACGCCATACTATTCTTACAAACGAGACACATTATGGTAGCAACCACATATACAGAAATTATTCCGCTAAAAATGAACAAGGACGGTGTCATCCTTGTCAGCAAAACCCGCGTCACTTTGGACACCATCGTCACAGCCTTTTCCGAAGGCGCAAGCGCGGAGGAAATTTCATATCAATATCCGTCCGTGCCTTTGGGTGACATTTACTCGGTTATTGGATATTATCTCCGCAAGAAAAAGCAAGTGGATATCTACCTCAAACGACGGGAAAAACTTGCACAGGAAGTCCGCAAGCAAAACGAGGAAAAATCGAATGCCTCTGGTGTTCGTGAAAGAATATTAGCGCGAAGAAAAAGCGGGAAAAGATAATATGCTTTTCCTTGTAGCCGACGAAAACTTCAACAACACCATCGTTCGTGGTCTACTGAGAATCAAGCCCAACCTTGACATTGTCCGTGTTCAAGATGTGGGCTTGTTTTCTGCCGATGACCCAACGGTCTTGGAATGGGCGGCAAATGAAGATAGAATTTTGCTAACTCACGATGTTGCGACCATCACAAAATATGCCTACGAACGGGTGGAAGCAGGAAAATATATGCCAGGGGTCATCGAAGTCACCCGTAAAGTTCCTCTTGGAATCGCAATCGAAGAAATATTATTCATCGCTGAAACTTGCGAACATGGAGAACTGGAAGGACAAATTCTATATCTGCCGTTATCAAAATCACCTTGAACCATGACCATCCACATCCGCCCATTCACCTCATCCGATACAAACTTCATCGGTACTTGTATAGCGTGGCAAAATAAAACCCTATATATGGGCTATCGCCGTCAT
>DYOB01000474.1 GCA_020720765.1 Borreliella garinii | reverse complement strand
TGAACATTGTAACGGACATTATTTTGCTTTATTAAGAAATTTTTAGAGGTACCCTATATGAAGAATGGTAAAAGGCAGGTTACCCCGCTTTTAAAACCGGTATTGGTATCAGCTATGGAGAGGTTACCCAGGGAATCCTGGGCAACAGGGACAGAAAAGAATTTACCGTCATTGGAGATACCGTGAATTCGGCATCCCGCATGGAACCCCTCACTAAAGAATATTCTGAAATAAGTATCATTCTATCCGGTTCCGTCCATGACAATCTTCCGGATGAGATAAAAACGAGAACAGAATACCAAGACGTTGTTAATGTCAAAGGGAAAAAGATACTGTTAAGTATTTTTGGAATCAGATAAAATCGGATTTAGCGGAATAATTTTACATTTTTAATATGTTCCTCTGTAATTATATCCAGAGTATTCTCCCGTAATAAAGCTATAAAAACAGGTTTTCCGTGTGCTTGATTCGCCGATATTCCGGTAATTTAAAATACGCGAATTATTTTTTTAACATTTTTTGTACCCTTACCATTACCGGAAATCTTATATCTTCGTGAAAAATGAAGACTTCCCCAGTATTATGTCGCATGAGTCCAAAAAACCGTATTTTTTTTTGGTTATTTCCGGCTTTTTTTTGAATATTGTTTGACAGGATGAGTGAGTTTCCCAAACCGCTTCCACCGGCAGGACAGAGGTCACCGGTACTTGTACTTTGAAATTCAGGCAGCTCCGGTTGAAAAACTTTGAAAGTTTCGAAAAATTTCGGAAATTAATATTAGAGACAAACCTCTATTAAAACTATAATGGAGAGTTTGATCCTGGCTCAGAACTAACGCTGGCGGCGCGTCTTAAACATGCAAGTCGAACGGTGAAAATGAAGCTTCGGCAGAAACACGAGTGGCGAACGGGTGAGTAACACGTAAGAACCTGCCCTGTAGTGGGGGACAACCTCGGGAAACCGGGGCTAATACCCCATAGTCTCGAAAGAGTAAAGAGTAGCAGTACTCGCTATAGGATGGGCTTGCGGTCTATCAGCTTGTTGGTGAGGTAAAGGCTCACCAAGGCTACGACGGATAGCCGGTCTGAGAGGATGATCGGCCACATTGGCACTGAGACACGGGCCAGACTCCTACGGGAGGCAGCAGTTAAGAATCTTGC
>DYOB01000473.1 GCA_020720765.1 Borreliella garinii | reverse complement strand
TGATTCTCCACTTGATAACGGCTTAATCAACTGTCCACGCCTTGTAAGTTCTTCAATCAGTATCTTGACTGTCTCCTGGTCAAAACCGAATTTCTTTCTAAAAAGGACATCCCGATACTCTATAAGAATTTCTTCGTTGAATATCGGTTCAATTCGTCCAGCCAAAGCGTGTTTAACCACCTGCGCGGGAGCTGAATCCAATTAGTTGGACGAGAGAAGAGCCGATACAATAACGTTCGTATCCAGTACCGCATGAAAGAGTATCAAAGTTTTCGGTCCGCTCGAGCGGCTTTGATTTCCACATTGATATCATCAAGCGACATATCGACTATACCGCTATCCAGAGATTGTTTTCGCAGACGCCCGAGAGCCTCAATGCCTGTTGAACTGGTATAGGAAATTCCAGACGTCTTCATACTGAACGGAATACCACCGTCTGCCAGCGATTTTTTAAAAAATATTCGTATAGCCGTCGAAATATCTATGCCCATACCTTCATAAAGCGCCACCACATCGTCCTTGAGTTTTTCGTCTATACGAACCTGAATAAGAGCCGTGGACATACTCACCTCCTCTTACAAAACAATACTTTATAATACAAATATTAAACAAGCGTATTACAAAATCAATGTTTTCAGGCTGTACCGTTTCGTTTTGCCTACAATCCCCTCCGGGGAGACGTACTTGTGGTCATAGCCCTTGGGCAGGGTTCCATACTGGCCGCTGAAACGCTTGCCGCAGGTGTTGCTCTCGCCGCCGGCGCAGTTTAATTCATTTCCCGTTAATATTAAGATCCACTTGATCAACGTCCTTTTAGCCGTAACCCTGTGCCGGTATTTTGCGTAATCTGCTAATCTAACCTATAACAAAACCAAGCGGCACATGGTTCGCTTCATTGATGTCTAGAACTTCAACATCCAGGTTGCTAGTTAATTTCTTGAATTATATTGCATTTTTAGCCTGAATCATAAAATCAGATAAAGTGACCTGAACAGTTTTTGGATCAGTTCTAATTGATGGTAATTTACTTTGGTCTTTTCCATGGGCCACCCAATTTCGATATTCATATATTTGTTTTGCCTTGCCACGAGACTCTGGAACTACAACATCCTCAAGAGCATCTATCATATCGGCAATGGTCCATCTTTCTATCGACTCCGTA
>DYOB01000472.1 GCA_020720765.1 Borreliella garinii | reverse complement strand
TTTTTATGTCAAAAGCGGAACTTGGAAACCGGTGATTTCCGGAACTTTATCACCGGTGATGACACCCGATCCCCCGTAGGCAGAACTGCTATACCCGCCGTTTACTTCCAGAAGCTCCACGCGGTTGAGGAGCTGGAATCCTTCAAGAAACTGTTTCATATGATTTCTCCTAGACTACTCATATCTCTGGTTTACTCTGTTCATCGGGTTCCGCCCATCGGCCTGAAATGTCAACCCCAAGCTTGAACTCCCCATCCTCAATTAGGTCGAGAATTTTTACACGTATGCCCGTGTTATCCTTGTATAGGTCACCAATGTAAACTTGCTGATACTCAAACGGACCATGCAGATCAATCCTGGTACTAAAGACACGGTCTCCATCCAACAATTCGATTTGAAAATGAGCATTTGCTTTTGTACCGACGAAAACTTTTATTCCCAAATACCATAGATTCCATCTTGAAGCAAAAGTAAGTGTTTTTCCATTTATTTCTTGAATTGATTTGTAGGTATACATTGACTTACACCCGCTCAAGATAAATAGTGAAAATACAAATCCAGATAAAATAATGGTTTTCTTAATAAGGTTGAACACCGTGATCCTCCTTTGTATCGAGCCAGCCAGCCTGACCTGCCATATATATCATCTGAAGGATCTGGTCTTTACTTGCGGTGGGGTTGCTCTTATAAATTTGCCAGCCTACTCTGTTAATATGCATATCCATTTCATAGCCAGGATTCCCAGAAAAATTTTCATGCTCTGTCAAATATTCTTCGGATTTCTGAAGGCCAATGTCTATTGAAGTAACTGCAGCAAAGTAGGCGTGCCGCATTGCATCGTTAATATTATTAACGTCGTCAGAAAAGATAGCCTGAGCCTGAGCGCCATTTATCCCTATACTTATCATTTCAAATGGGTGTAAGGCAACCCATGCAATTTCTTCGTCCGTTAGATGTCCAAATAATCTATCCCCATCCCTATCATCTGAACCATCTCCAGGATAATAGGGCGGATTATTATCCCCAGAACCCGAATGGGGGTAGGGATTGTAGGGATCGTATTTTGGCGGTTTGTTTCCACCATCACCAGATGTAGAGCCTGAACCGCTATACGCAGATGACCAGGACCCCGATCCCGATCCCCCGTAGGCAGAACTGCTAT
>DYOB01000135.1 GCA_020720765.1 Borreliella garinii | reverse complement strand
ATCAGGATCCGTACCGGCGAGAAAGGCAACGCCGCCATTGGTTAATTTGATTTCCTGGTTTTGATCTACCGGCTCCTTTCGGAGCCGGTTTTATTATTTAGAAGTTTGAGAAGTCACCGTCGTCGAGGTCGATCACGGGCTTTGTATTCCCTAAACCCGAGCGGGATTCAACGGGCTTAATCGACCTGGGTTTGTTGGAGGACTGGGTATGGGCGCCTATCAGATGCCTCGTCTCGGGCTGATTGGCTTGAGTAAAGGCTGCTCCTGAATTTTTCAGTTGGAACCTGCCAACCATAACCTTGAGCTGTTGTGCCTGGCCCGAGAGTTCTTCCGAAGCACTCGCCGTTTCTTCCGCGCTTGCGGTGTTGCTCTGAGTGACCTGATCCACCTGTTCCAGGCCCATGCTGATCTGGTTCATGCCCTTAGCCTGTTCCTGGCTTGCTGCGGCGATTTCTTCGAGAAGATCGGCAACCTTTCCGGCCTCTTCCACGATTTCGCCAAACTGTTCGTTCGTAGCGTGGACGTTTTTCGTTCCAATCTCGATGCTGGCAATGGTTCCTTCCACCATCTCAGTAGTTTCTTTTACAGCAGAGGCTGAACGGACGGCAAGGGCACGCACTTCTTCGGCCACCACTGCGAATCCTTTCCCGTACTTGCCTGCACGAGCTGCTTCCACGTTAGCGTTGAGAGCCAAAAGGTTCACCTGGAAGGCTATGTCGTCGATGGCTTTCACGATCTTCTTGGTCTCCGTACCCGACTTCGCAATCTGGTCCATCACCTTGCTCAACTGGCCCATCTGGTCGCGGCCTTTCTTGGCACTCTCTGCGGCATTGCGGGCCATATGGCTGGCCGTCTTGGCATTTTCAGCGTTCTGCCTGCTCTGACCGCTCACCTCAGCCGTACTGGCACTGATCTCTTCCAGGCTTGCAGCCTGCTCGGTCGCTCCCTGGCTTAAATTCTGGGAAGCCTGGCTGACCTGGTCGGAACCGGCCGCCATCTGTACCACGGCAGTGTTGACCGAGCGCAAGACTTCGTTCAGCGAATTCTGCATGGCCCTGATACTATGCCCTAGACCGTCTTTTTCACTGGCAAGCTTCACCTCGTCGCGGAGGTCGCCACCGGCAATTGTTTCAAGGAGTTTAGCCTTATACTGGAAGACATCGAGCATTTCCTGAAATCCCCGGATCAAATCGCCCAGTTCGTCTCGGGACGACGTGGAAACTTTTTCTATATTCAAATCTCCCAAGGTAACTGCACGGCTGAGTTCGGTAACCTGTTTCAAAGGTCCGGTGATACTCCGGGTCAGTGCGAGGGCGAAAATGATCCCGAGAACCAGGGAAACCAAGACACCGAGAATCAAAAGCATGACGCTCTGGGCTGCTTGGGTCTGGCTTATTTTCCCGCCGGTTATAGCGTCGTTTATACTTAAAGTTGAAACCGCCTGGACGGCGGTTAAAGCCTCGTTTCCGATATTTTCCCTTGCTAACCGTATTTCTTCCTTTTCCTTATACAGCTCGGCGATTTCATTTGCTACAGAAATATAGGTTCTTGCAGATTCCGCCACCTTATTGAGGTGTGCAATATTCACCGCTTGACGGGTAACACTTAATGTTTGTGTAATCAGGCCGTATACAGGTTCGAATTTCTCGACGGCTTTTGTGATCAATGTGAAATCATTGAGAAGCTGTGCTTGTTGGGTAGCTATGATAACAAGGTTCCCTAGATCGATTACTGTATTCATCCATGCAGTTTTGTTGAAACGTTCGATTAAGGTTGCCACGTTCGCATTGCGCCGGATTTCCGAAAGAAAAGCCTCATTCTGGGAAGTGATATAATCAGTGATATTTTTCACAAATTCACCTTGATTCTCTTCCAGTAAGAGACGTCCCGCCTTTATTTTTTCCAGGTTCTCATGGGTTCGAAGCACTTCACTAGCGTACCCAGCCTGGGCTGATTTCAACTTAGAAAGATTTTCTGCAAATACTACAAGCTCGGGGTACTTCCTCACCATAGAGTCAGCTTCTTCTAGGTGTTTCTGCATTATTTCGGAAATCCGTTGAGCTTCCTCGTTGAAAGCCGCTTTCTCGCTCAAGGCATATCCGCGAACAGCATACCTTAGTCCAAGGGATTCACGCTCGAGGTTATTGGCTAAGGCCGTCGAGGGAAGTAACTTCTCATCAAGGTTGTTGGCGTTTGCCTGAACACCGAAAAGATTAATAACCACAAGCAGTCCAACTATCAGAGAGATCCCTATGACCGCGGAAAAACCAAGGATCAACTTGGCACCTACACTCATGCGCATATACATTTCCTCCATTTCCTATCATGCACCAAGATGCCTAGGAAAGCAAGAAATTTATGAGATTTTTATTAAAAATGGCCGGAATAGAACAATTCCGGCCTTAAAAGAATTATTGAATGGTAAAGGATAAAACGGGGGTAATGTTATAGGTACGGCCGGCGGCAAAGTTGAAAACTTGTTCGCTGACTAAACCTCCGGATACGACACGCAGGGTGCGGCGGCCGGGTTGCACGTCAAAGGTCTCTGTGGTTTGAAGGATTCCATCGATAAAAACCTGGACACCCTGGGCTCTAACCTGGGCGATTAAAGGCAGAAGGGAAACGCTGACTGTCTGGGGTCCGTTGATTTCCACCATTGTTACTGAATCTTGGAAACCGGGTGATACGGCTGTTACCTGGTGAGTGCCTTGGGTAAGTTGCACAACCTGGGGAAGAGGATGGCGGATGCTGTTCCCGTCAACTGTAATCCTAGTGTTGGGAACGTTGGAAATAAACTGCACCTGGAAGGTCGCCCCCTGGAGGGTGAGAGGAATCGTCGTAGAACCCGTAACGTTCACAGTGGTTGAAAGGGTCTGGAACCCGGGAGCCTGGGCGACTATCTGGTAGGATCCGGGAGCAATCTGGATTTGCTGGGGCAAGGGGCGGGGAACGGGGTTTCCGTTGATGGAAATCGTGGTTCCAGGAGCGTTCGAGGTAAACTGGACCGCCACGTTGGCAGATTGGAACATAAGGGGAATCGTTGTTGAACCGGTAACTGTCACAGAAGTGGAGAGGGGTTGGAAGCCGGGAGCTTCGGCGGTAATCTGGTAGGTACCGGGGTTGAGGGAGACAGTTTGGGGAAGGGGTCTTGATAGACGGCTGTTATTCAGGGTCATGATGGTGTTGGGGGCGTTACTGGTAAATGTCACCTGTACCTGACCGCCCTGCATCACGATATTCACAGTTTGGGGATGGTTGGCCACAACCGTAAAGGTCGAGGTGAAGTCCTGGTACCCAGAAGCCTTAGCCACCAGTTGGTATGTGCCGGGCTGGAAGTTGATGGTTTGCGGCAAGGTTCCTGTGTAGGGTGTGCTGTTAATGGTTACCGTCACTCCTGCGACGTTCGTCGTGAAGGTCACGGGTGTACCCATCAACTGTGTTCTACGGGCCGAGCCTTGCGCACTCAGCTCCATGGTTGTAAGACTGAGAAGGGTTGCCATAACAACCCATATTGATTTCTTCATAAATACTCCTTGTCAGTGTTTGCGGTTTATCCGCATATTCTATAATATAAATGCATCTATGGCAAAAACACTAGTGTTGGTTGGAAGTTTCATACTTTTCACACAGTTTCTTTCCTCCCAGGAAAACAGAAGAGAACTTTTCTCGGTACCCCAAGCCTACCCGCTTCTCAATGGCGGAATACCTTTTTTAGATCAAAGTGCCGAAACTCTTCCGGAAGGCGCCTGGACCGCTGGCTTTCAACCCATGTGGTGGAACGTTTTCCGCTACGATTTCGGGACATCTTCCCAAAATATCAGCTTCATTGACGCGGAAGGGCTGATTCTTTCCGGAACCTTTCAACTCGGGTTGGGAAATGGGTTCGAATTAGGTGTAAAGACTGAATTTTCAACTTTTTTCCCCGGTATTCTAGACCCTGGAATCCAGGGATTTCATTCCTCTTTCGGTTTACCGAACCAGGGAAGGGAGTTTTTTCCGCAACAGGTCTTGAGGCTTTACCATGAACAAAACGGAACTGTGATTGTCGACACCGATTCCGTCCCACCCACTGTCAGTATGCTAAGTTTCCATGTTTCAAAAGCCCTGGACATCTTGCTGTTTGGAAAATGGTCTGTCCAAGCAGGTTTTAAACCTCCGTTACCCTGGGGTATCCTGCTAACCAGGCAGTGGGGACTCCAAGCCGGTCTTTCGTACAACGATAGTGTTGCTGCCTTGGGGTTATTTTGGGGATTGACCGCCGGTGGGGCGTGGATGGAAGCAGACTTTCTACCGTCTGAGGAAGAGTGGAATATACTCTGGCAAGCCGGGGTGCACGTCGGTTGGAGCTGGACGAAAGACTGGGCATTATTAATTCAAGGTGATGGCGCTGGCACACCTTATCAAGGCCCTCCTTCCATGGCCGCTGGCCGCAGCGGAAATCTCCTGATAGGTGTCACTTGGCAAGCCTTGCCAAATTTCACACTTCAAACTGGAATCCAGGAAGAGTTTATTTCCTGGACAACCAACGAAGTAGGATACTTTTTCAGGGTGGTCTATAGGAATGTTCCTTAGTTTGGCTTTGGGTTTTATACTTCTGTCCTGTGTTTTTATGGCTGGGTTTCTCTTACGAGAATTGGTCAGCTTTAGACTGTCACGCAGACTGTTGCATTACCCTAGAGCCAAGGTTTCTGCTAATTTCTTATCCACCTTAATAATGACAGCTGTTTATCATGGAAAGTACATTGCGATACAATCAGAATCAAACGTATCCAAAAATCGAACCTGGGCCGTTTTGCTTCCAGGTTCGGGGGAATCTTCCATGGCCTTAGCAGAAACCGCAAGATTCTACTTTTCAAAAGGCATGGGAATCCTTCTTGTTGATTATCTTTCAACGTCATTCAGGCGGGGTCCCTTGGGTTGGGGGCCGCCCGAGGCACGTGAACTTGCTGAATTCCTCTCGAATCTTAAAGGAACAATTGTCCTTCATGGAAAAAGTTTTGGCTCCTCGGTAGCACTTTTAGCCTGGAAAGAGTTACGACTAGAACTCCACATGGTTCTCGAGGCACCTTTTTCCAACTTTCCCCAACTTCTACTCTACCAGAGCTTGCGCCCCAAGTACTTCCTCCGCCCCTTCCGTCTTCTTGTTCAATCGGGTGTCAACCTTAGCTTGAAAAGACTCAAACGCTGGGGAATCGAAGCCGGAAACAATAGACCTGAAGCCGTTATGAAAGGACTCAAAGGGAAACTCCTTCTCATCCACGGAACCACTGACAGGATGGTGAGGTACGACCATAGCTTGGTACTTCAAGCCGCCGCACAAGCCGAAGGTCTTCCTGTAAAAACTGTTTTGATTCCCTATGGCCGTCATTCCCGTTTGCATGAAACCAACCCTACTTTGTGGGAAGAAGGTTTAGAATGGATTACACTGGATCTATGTGGGAAATAGAACTGAAAATCAGGGTCGATAACCCGGAAGACATGAAAATAAGACTGGGAAAACTCGGAGTTTTTGGGGGTTCATACCAGAGGCAGGATATTTATTTTTCACAACCCGATGCTTCTCCGCCACAAACGGCATTTCGCTTGAGAAGGGACGGAAGGGAAGCCTGGGTTACCCATAAATTTAAAACTCTGCACAACGGAATCGAACAGAGCCTGGAAACAGAGTTCCTGGTCCAACCCGCCGAGGCTTTTGAAAAATTTGTACATTCCCTTGGCTACGCTGAAATGATCCGCAAAGAAAAGAAGGGAGACTGGTGGAACATCGGGACCATCAAAGCCGAACTCAGCGAGGTTCCACCACTTGGATGGTGGCTGGAACTGGAAGCCCTCGTATCGGAGGACTCACCTCAGGAAAAAGTTGATACTGCAAAAGCCGGGTTAATATCTATCTTGACTCAACTGGGTAAAGGCGCCCCCGATATCGAAGAACGCCCTTATACCCAACTTCTGAAAGAAAATCTTTTTAGAGGTTAAAACTTAGGAGCCTGTTGCGCTTGAGACCGCAGGAATTTACTTGAGGTTGAACTGTGT
>DYOB01000471.1 GCA_020720765.1 Borreliella garinii | reverse complement strand
AAACCCCTCTTACATTGTAGCCAATGGGGTGCGGAATCCAACACGATATTCAACATAAACCAACCCCCAAACCCCCTTCATTCATCCACTTCAACACAAGGGGACTTCCCCCCCTAAACCCCCGCCAAGGGGGGGAAAGGTACTAACTGCTACTAAAGTTGTAAGTCTATTGCGGTAGCAGTTTTGTGTGTACCTTTCTTTTTTCTTTGTACACTTTCTTTTTATTCAGCAGCGATTCAATACAATTTTACACGGGATATTCTCAAGGCGTCACAGAAAGGCTCCACCCAACCCCCCAACATCATGACAACCCAGCTAACTGATGGCGTGGCGGGCAGTGCTCGTGCCGCCGCCTGCCCGCACGACATTCCCCAGCAATCGCCTGTCAAAAAAAGGACGCATATCTTTACACGATCTCACAATCAATAGCAGGAAAAGGCCGTAGAACTGAGGCACTCAAGAAAACAACTAACAACTTGATCGCAATTGGTGACCTAATTATTATCAAGCACGCTATCATTTCCATCAAACCTATTAAAAAATCCACGCCAAAATAAAAATAGTTAAGAACAATAACACAATAATTGAGAATCCATGCATATTCCAACACTCTCAAAAAAGCAATGGGTTATCATACTCGCAACATTTTTACTCGTCACCATCGGCATCACCTTCATTGCAACTACCAACCCGATAGACGGCATGAACGCACAGCAAGATACCGTCACACCAATTCCAACACCCGTTGTCAGCACACCGATTCCCACACCAACCGCCCCTTACAAGATTATTCCACGCAACTCGACATACATTCCGAGTAAACCCCCTGTCGAACCTGTCGATGCTAACCGCACATATACCATCAACATAAACCCACCATTCGATAAAACAGACGTTATCATACACCAAGGAACTATATTCGAAGTCAGCGGTACCACAGACCTGCCAGTAGGATCTGGACTGGATGTGGGGTTATCAGTCAGCACATTCAGTCTCAAAGAATGGCCAGAATTCGGAAAAATTGACACAATTAATGATGGATCAACTACAGGTAGATGGGGTGTGGAGGGGGATATATATGTGGAACATGGATGCACAGGAAAACAAGACTGTGCATCTACATCCAACACATGGAGATTCATCGTAGACACACAGATGCTAAGGCCA
>DYOB01000134.1 GCA_020720765.1 Borreliella garinii | reverse complement strand
CATTATTGGGGTCGGCCGTAACGATCTTCTCCGCGACCTGACGCACCGGAAGCACCTCTGCCAAAATGGCGAATACTGGCTCGCGCAGTTCAGGTGTGGTATAGATGTGCTGAAGTCCGCGCAGGATTTGAGGAATATCATCACGGGATTTAGGGTCAAGTTTTATGGCGGCGATGGGCAGTTCACCCAACAGCATCTGGGGGTTGATTACTTTACGCATGGCATATTCATCCGACGAAGATTTTGCGATAGAGGCTGGCTGACCCATTCAGACACCCTGTCCAACGGACTTGCTAAATTGCAATATACCATAGTAATCAATATGTTACACTAAAATCATGGCATCATGGCTATTTATACTCCGCGATTTCTTCATGTATTGAATATGACGATAACACATGGAGTTTATTTGCTTTTGTTGGTTTCCGTTCAGGCACTATGTATACTACTGGAATCATCTATCCTCCTCCTCCTTCATGATGTTGTTGGTCTCTAATTCATTATTTTGCCATTGCGTTTTCTCCATAGCTATGTATGTTTTGTAAATTGTGTTTTGTCATCAGCCATGACCATGAGAGTTATTAAAAAAATAATTTTCGTTGCAGTTATTTACCTACCTTTTGAAAAATGGCAAATCACCTGTCTCCTCCAAAAAAACCGCGAACACCAGCTAAGAAATCATCATCCGCACTCAAAATAAGACGCATGCGGCCACAATTTTTTGATAAAAACTGGCTACGGAATACTATGTTTTCATAGCCTTTTGCTAATACCTCACTGAAAAATCTCTAAGGCCCTATCTTGGCCCTGCCAGACCTTGCTGAATGCTACCCGCTGACCGTCATAGGGACTCCAATCAATAGGTGGTTCTTTCCCCGACCTATGCCAAGAACGGGAGAGATCGGTCCCATATCCTCTAATAATGACGTCATCTCCTTCCCCCGGCTGTTTAGGAAATGAATGGCCTGGTTGCCGGACCCGGCCAGGGGATGGGTGGCTGCAACTTCCTGCCGGTAACGACCGTCTATCAGGATATCAGTCTCGGCCAGCAGGTGGCGCATTGCCAGATTCCTGCGTATCGTCGACAGCCTGTAGCCGCTGTAAATGATCACATTCCAGTCGGGTTGGCGTTGTCGTACCGTGTTCAAAAGGGCGGCCAGGGCATCGGCCTGGGCAAAGGGTTCCCCTCCTGAAATGGTGATCCCATTCAGGGCATGGGGTAGGGCAGTGAGATGGTCCGCCAAGAGCGAAACCTTGATCAGATCACCAGCTGCTGGATCACGCATCTCCGGACTGATGCAGCCAGGGCAGCGTCTTCGGCAGCCAGCCACCCAGACTACCACCCGGAGGCCAGGACCGAGTGAGGTCACCGGATAGGCGATCCGAAAGAGATTCAGGTGCATGGCGTCTCTTGGATCTTGAGGGTAAAGCGCACTGTTGCTTCTTCACCGTTGTCGATCAGCTCCAGCAATCGTAAACGAACACCCTTGTCAAGTCCCAGGTCGAAAAGTGAACGGCTAAGGGGGTTGATCAGGGCGGCATCGACAATATTGCGGATGCCTCGGCCGCCATGGGCCAGGTTCTGTCTGGCCAGGGTGATCAAGGTATTACGTACTGGTTCTTCGATGACCAAAACGATGCTCTTTCCCTCCCGGAGGGCTTTTTTCAGTTTGTCCAGCAGGAGGTCGACAATTTCCTCGTCCAGTAGCGGCCGGATGAAGTCGAAGACCACGAAATTCTCGCCGAAGCGGTTCAGGATCTCAGGCCGTTTCAGCTCGTAATTGAAGTGCTGACGAATGCCGCTGAGGATGGCCTCTCGCATTTGGTGATAAGGCTGGTCGGGGGACACCATCGCTTGGGGACCACTGGCCCCGGCCTCCGCCACCGTGCCGAGGTTGCTGGTGAAGATAATGATGCTTTCAGAGAAATACACCGTCTCGCCCTTACCATCGGTGAGGCGACCATCGTCCAATATTTGCAGGAACTTGTCGAAGATGCTGCCGTGTGCCTTCTCGATCTCGTCGAACAGGAGGATGGAAAACGGGTTCTCGCGGACTGCCTTGGTAAGCTGGCCGCCCTCCTCATAGCCAACATAACCTGGCGGCGCACCCAAGAGTCGCTGATCGGATTGGGGGGCGCTGTATTCACTCATGTCGAAACGGATGCAGCGCTCTTCCTGGCCAAAGAGGAGTTCGGCCAGGGTCTTGGCCATCTCGGTCTTGCCGACCCCGGTGGGACCGGCAAAAAACAGGACACCACGAGGCCGACTGGATACCCCACCAGTCCCGGCTGAAAGCCCCATCTTTGCACGCTTGACAATATCGAGGACTGCGGCCACTGCCACGTTCTGCCCCTTGACCCGGCCGCGGATAAAGGACTCGGCCCCCTCCAGACGCGCCGGGTCGATCTTGTCCCATTCGCTGTCCGTGACCCCGTACTTGTAACGTTCGCAGATCTTCCTGATATTGGTCAACGGCTCCTTTTCCAACCGCGACAGACTGACTAGGCTCCACAACTCGTAATAGGTCAGGCCATCGGTGAGGGCGGTGAACAGACCCTGCAACTCCGGGGACGGTTCAGTGTCCAGCATCTCCGGAGTTTTGTGGAATGCCCGACAGGTTCGCTGGATGAAACGACGGCGGTCATTGACGTCCGGCTTGGGGATATGGATCGAACGGGCCCGGGGGTTGTTAAGGTAGAGGAAGGCCGGTAGATCGTTCAACTTGTCACAGATCAGGATCAGGGCGTTGTTCCAGGCCCCGCCGTCAGGCCGCATCACGGTTCGGGCCGAAAGCGAGGCCTTAAGCATCTGGGTGAACAGGGATTTTTCCGATTCGGCAAGGTAAGAAGGCGAGGTAATGAGACGTGAGGCGAGGTTCACGACAAAGGCGCAGGGGATACTGGTGTTGGCCAACGTCATCCGTATCCCCTTCATTACCTGAATGGGATCCTTGATGCCCTCTTTTCCAGGTTCTTCCTGACAATCCACCTGCGACAGCGGACCGCCGTCCAGACAAGGGGCATTCCCCGACGGTGGGGGTGGAATGGAGATCCCGGTTGATGGCAGCGGAGTGACTGCCGTGGGAGGTGCTACTGACTTACCGCCCTGTAGTTTTTTATACAGACCCTCCATGGCCGGGGTGCCAAAAGTCAATCCGTCCACCGGATCAAAGGAGCCAATGACCTCATAGTTCTTATCAGCAAGAAAACGGGTGAAGAACTGGGGTGGCTCCAACTCCAGCCAGGAAATGGCACCGGTGGAAGGATCGCTTACCGGGCAGGAAATACGGTCGTGGATGTTGCCATAGCAGAAGAGGAGATTCTTCAGGGGTAAGAAACGGACCAGTTCCCGGATCCATCCAGGGCATTCAGGGATGTCAGTGGCAATCAATGGCGTTCTCCTCTCTTGGGCTGCTGCAATTGGTGACGGCGAACCTCTTCGGCGTGGGTGTCAGGCTGAGCGGTAGTGACGGGGTTATTCTTTTGGATAGCCACTTTGGCTTGACTGGCAAGAATCTCATCGACGTCCTCGACCACAGCAATCTGAAGGCGAGACTCCGGCAGGTCCCGGGCAAGCTGCACTTCATAGGAGAAGCCATCCTGGGTGAGACGACGGAGGAGCTCCGGCATCTCCTTCTGGCACCAGTTTTTTTCCTGGGTTCGAAAACTTTCCCTGTCGTTGGCTGTCAGCTTTCGTTTGTCGGCTGCATCCTTAGGCAGTACCTCGAAGGCAAGGCGGTTGTCAGCCTGAATGGCAATCTGCAACCGTATTCCGGCAGGGGTATTCATGACTGCGGTCAAGACGGACTGATCTGCAACCGTCGGGAAAGGGGTGTTGGTCGCAAACCCCATAGCCAGAAGATGGTTGTCCAAAGCGGCAGCCAAGGTGGTGCGAAATGCAGACTGCGTTATCTGGGCTTCGAGCGCTGTCCCAATTACGGCCAGCCTTTTTTCCAAAAGCTCCACCTGACCTGCCGGAATTGACTGTTTGGCCAGAAGAGCAAGGGCTTGGGCCTGCAGACTATCGAGGGCTGCTTGTCGTTCTGGGGCCGAGGCGAACTGTCGACATCGGCCAATGGCCTGCAAAAGAGTATCCAGGCGGGCGCTCATGGCCTCGGTGGCCTCCTGTTTTTTGCGGACAGCCTCCATGTAGCCCGTAATAGTTAGGGTTACAGCCTCTTGAAAAGAGGTCAGCTCATCTGGAAGGGGAGGGTTCGCGGTGGTCAGGCGCTGAGTGAGTCGCTCGGCCTGGGCCAACAACTTCTGGAGGGGAGAATCAGTGTCCATACGGATGTCGGCCGGGACTTCGTTCAGGATGCGGGCAATGCTCTGGATGCATGTGGTAGATTCCTGACGGCTGGCAGCGTTCTGTTTGGCCTTGAGCGAGACATAGCCCTTGGCGGTTGACGCCTGGCCGGCCTGATCAGCACGGCCAACGGCTAGGCCAACGGACAGCAGCCGGCCCTGGGTCTCCAGCAGGGCGGCCTGGGCCTTAGCCAAGGAGGCCGACTGCTGCCGCTGCCGTTCCTGCCACACCTGCCACTCCGCAATCTTGGCCCGTTCTTCTTCTGCTGCTTTTTCTGCAATTGCCACCCGCTGATCGACAAGGTTCTGCACGGCCTTGGCCACCCTGCCGACGACGATGATCGGTACCGCTGCCCCAGCCAGAACAACCCCTGCCGCCACCGCTCCTCCAATAGCAATGACCGGTATAGCAGCTCCTGCGAGCGCTGCCGCGCCACCACCGGCAATAGCGACTGGCGCCATAACTACTTGACTGCTCATTAATTATCCTTTTGGTATTATTTTAAGTTTAAGCAAACTCAGCTGGAATGACATCGCACTCCTGCCAGAGCAGGAATGACGATTAAAAGTAGGATTGTCGTTCCTGTGTTGGTGGTAACTCTTTGTCTCCGTACCATTGGCGATTGGTTAGCTGAGTTTCCTATAGTGCATTTTATTTTATTAAAATACCGAGTGACCTGGTACCTCAGCCCACTGTAGGAACGCCATGGTCGGTCTTTTTTACCAAAAATAAACATCCAGGGGACTAACGGCCATGTCATGCCATTACCTATATGAAACAGCAAAAAGTCACCAGGCAAAAAAATTAGTCGCACAGGTCATTTTCAAAAAGAGGCGCTGAAACTGCGTATATACCAAATTGTGGAACCCAATGACCATAGGAGTGGTAATCATTTTTGTATCTACTGTGTAAGGAGAAGTTTTCTTTCACATGTTCCTGATATGCCTGAAGATAAATATAATTTCTATACTTTAAATAAATCGACCAAAAAGACCATGCTCTTGAATAATTAATTCCAAGATGATGTGCTCCTCTAAAATTGCTTATGGGTTTAAGGTTTATGTCATTTGGAATATTATGTTCAATCCAATCATTAAACTGTTTCTTCTCCCAAGCTAAAGCCAAAAGGTGGTTCAAGTTCCCCCAATTTGAAAAGAAAATCGATGTGTTGTAATCACTCTCAAGTGACGTATTGGTTTTATTAAAATTTTTCAATCTGCCTTTTAAGTCTAAAATAGATGCTGAATCATTGACATGGCAATAGTATTCTAACAAATTGCGGTAAGTCCAAGAAAGATTTGAGTACTCAATAATAGTGTCATTGAAATCCATCGAATTAATATAAGTTTTTAGACTTTTGGCGACAGATTTTGCAATATACTCAAATTGTTTGTCGCCAGTAACAGTCTCATATTCAATTATTAATTTTAAAAACCATGACCTACCATACGGCATTTCAAAAGATGGATGATCTCTTAGATATTCATATTCTTTATGCATATCAATTGGCTGCATTGAGATTGTCACGGTTTGCAATATGCTTTTTTCTTTTAACACCCTAAAAGATCTTAATAGCGCCCAATGACCATGAACAGCGGAATGCCAATCGATACAGCCGTGGAATACAGGGTAATTAGTGTCATTTTTTGCTATACAATCAAGGATGGATGGATAAAGTTCACGTGTAATTTCACTTATATTCAGACCTCGTCAACACACACCTGAATGATGCGATTTTTTTGGACATAAGGA
>DYOB01000470.1 GCA_020720765.1 Borreliella garinii | reverse complement strand
AAAAAAAACCTGGTGACGACTTACTCTCCCATGCCATCCGTAGGCACAGTACCATCAGCGCGGGCAGGCTTAACTACTCTGTTCGGGATGGGAAGAGGTGTATCCCTGCCGCTATAATCACCAGATTTAAACTTGGTAATCTTGAAAAAAACTGAGATAAAGTGTTGGTAACTACACGGGTTGGTCAGGATTAAAAAAAAATAGGTTAAGCCTCACGGTAAATTAGTACTGCTCAGCTGAAGTCTTTACAGACCTTACACTTGCAGCCTATCAACGTCCTAATCTTGAACGTACCTTCAGTGCCGCTAATGCGGCAGGGATGTCTCATCTTGGGTTGGGTTTCGCACTTAGATGCTTTCAGCGCTTATCCACACCAAACATAGCTACCCAGCCATGCCCCTGGCGAGACAACTGGCACACTAGAGGTTTGTCCACTCCGGTCCTCTCGTACTAAGAGCAGATCCCCTCAAACATCCTACGCCCGCAACAGATAGGGACCGAACTGTCTCACGACGTTCTAAACCCAGCTCACGTACCACTTTAATTGGCGAACAGCCAAACCCTTGGGACCTTCTCCAGCCCCAGGATGTGATGAGCCGACATCGAGGTGCCAAACCACCCCGTCGATATGAACTCTTGGGGGTGATAAGCCTGTTATCCCCGGCGTACCTTTTATCCTTTGAGCGACGGCATTTCCATACACTACCGCCGGATCACTAAGCCCTGCTTTCGCACCTGCTCGACTTGTATGTCTCGCAGTCAAGCTCCCTTATGCCTTTACACTCTGCGCACGATTACCAACCGTGCTGAGGGAACCTTTGGAAGCCTCCGTTACTTTTTTGGAGGCGACCGCCCCAGTCAAACTACCCACCTGACACTGTCCCTCACCATGATTCAATGATGCAGGTTAGCATCCCAACCAGACAAGGGTGGTATTTCAAGGATGGCTCCACGAACACTGGCGTGCCCGCTTCATAGCCTCCCACCTATCCTACACATGTCTGGCTAAAACACAATATCAAGCTATAGTAAAGGTGCACGGGGTCTTTCCGTCCCGTTGCGGGAAGCCGGCGTCTTCACCGGCATCACAATTTCGCCGAGCTCCTGGTTGAGACAGCGCCCAAGTCGTTACACCATTCGTGCAGGTCGGAACTTACCCGACAAGGAATTTCG
>DYOB01000469.1 GCA_020720765.1 Borreliella garinii | reverse complement strand
TCCCGATGCGATACGAAGCCCAGAAAAGCGCAATTTGCGCCCGTACCCGGTATATGTGCGAAACAAAAATGTTGGAGCCTCCCTGAATTTAGAACGAGACCTTTACTTCTACTTTATGCGTTTCCTGGTAATAACAAACTTTCTCCCAACTCATTCAGTTGAGAGATGAAAATTTCCGCAGGTGGCGGATTTATCCAACGGATTGCTTCCCAATCTGCATGACTAACAGAGCATAAGGCGCGTCCCAAATCAACAGGAAAGACGCCCATTGCCTTACCTTGGGCGTTTGTGATCGCATCTCGAACATTCAAGCCTTTCATAAAACAAAATCCCCAAATGTCTGCCAGATCTTTGGGTTCATCACGATCAAGCAGAGCCGTGATTTTATTGGCAAGAATATTTTCTGCGGTATCTAATCGTCCAAGTATTGAATGGTTTTGAGTTTTACCAACCCGTGCAGGAACGTCATTGATAAATTCAATCTTCAACATGGAATTATTCTCAGATAGATTGAAGCGAGCAAACCTCTCTTCTTTCAATAGTACCTCACAGTCCCACTTAGCATTGAATGCTTGAATTAATCGTTCCACCCAGAGACCGAAATGAGAGTCGTCATTGACAAAATAATCCAGATCATCGGAAAAACGATGATTAAGATAGCCTCGTGATGCCGCCGTTCCGCCTGACAAGTAAAATTCTGTATCAACTTGATTGATGACCTTTATTACACGATCTTGAAAAGGATATAGAATGTCGAAATAATATGAAGGATTAGCCATTCAAAACCTCAGGGTGCTTGATGGGAAGCCAACTCACAAGAAAATCAAAGCCGCGTACGCGGCTTTTTGAGCGGATACCTGGACGCCAGCGATGCCAGTTTTCAACCAGCTGTTTGAAGCCAATCAGACGAATGATCTCTTCATAGGGAGCATAGTCAAGAAGGCGGCGAGCAGCCCAATCTCTATTTAATCGCCCCATTGTTCGGCGACCCTCGAGGATTTCACGAAATTGGATTTCATCCAAATCATAATCCCAGACGTAAGGTAAACGTTGTGTTATGTCCATATGCATATGATTATACACCGATGGATTTATTCTGATTGGGCTGCTTTGACAGGTTCATGAAGGCGAAGTGAGGGTAAAATTATTCATAAGTCAAAACAAAACCTTTTCGC
>DYOB01000468.1 GCA_020720765.1 Borreliella garinii | reverse complement strand
TACAGGGGCGAAAATTGAGAAAAAGCCCTTTTGGGGACTTTTTGCGAGACCATCAGGTATCACTCCCGTTCGCAGTAACAACTGAATAACAAGCGGGTTGAAGTCCCGTCCGGGGAGTTGTCCGTACGCTCTTGGTAGGGGGAAATTGGGGTCAGAGTAGATTGTCGCTCCCTAATTTTCTAACGACCAGTATCCGAAAAAACGGGCTACGGCGCAGGAAGCGGAAGACGCGTCAGCGACTGAAGCCCGATCACGCCAAATCATCCGTGACCCTATCATTTCAGGTGGGCAACAAAGCTGGAATCCAGTATTTCCGTGTCATTGGTGATGATGGGAATATCAAGATGCCTTGCCGTGGCAGCAATGAGACGATCATGAAGTTCGGGGATGTCGGTAATCTCGGCGGCGGTTTTCAAAATTTCCAGGCTGAGCGGCTCAAACTGGTAATTCTCGCTTTGCATCAATTTTTCGGTTCGCAAAAGGTTCACATCGATCCTGTTTTTTCAAATAGATACATCACTTCCATTAACACGATGGCCGGGATAATGATGACATTTCCCCCTTGGTCGGCGTCCAGAAAAGCCTGATGGCAAGCGTCATTGATAACCTTCCGGCCCATCATGAACTTGACCAGTGCCTGTGTGTCGGTAACAAAACTATTCATTCTCCGAACTCTTCTTCGAGGTGATTCCAACTCTCTATTTGGAATTTCTTTAATTCCCCGAAATCAACATCGAAGCCTTGCAAAACTCCCTGTAGCTTGATGATTTTTTTCTTCGTCGTTGGCTTTTTTTTGTGCTGCATGAAATCGATAAAATCGGCTACGGAACCTAAATCCTTGCTGGAAAGAGCCCATAACTTGTTGTAAATTTCATGTTTCTTTATTGCTGCCTCATTCATTAGTCCCCCCCGCCTGTCAAATTCAAACCGCCACCGAATAGCTGTTTTGTACTCCAACCAACCCTTGAAACTTGTTATTAAGAGTAATCTTAATCCTTTAGTTTATGGTTTACATGCAATATATCATATAACCGGAAAATTGCATTGCGGAAAACAGGTGAGCAACAAAATGGGGTCAGAGTAACGGGGGAAATTCTGTGGTTCCTTGATGCCGGTCACGCTCGGCCCTCAGCCCTTTCTCCAGTCCCTGATCTTCTGCTGCCAGATGGCCGGGCCGATC
>DYOB01000133.1 GCA_020720765.1 Borreliella garinii | reverse complement strand
TCTTCGGCGCTCTGTGCATCCCGGCTCCTCTAGCCCGTGTCAAAATCTCAAGCGCGACAGGCTCCTAAGATGTAATAAAGTAGCACGGATATTTGCATGATACGAAGTTTATACCCAGATAGAGATTGTCACAAGGGAGAAAATTTGCGAAGGGGAGCGCCTGGGACGATAAGGTAAGGCTCAGCGTAGTCCATTTTTACGTATTCTACATCCCCATGGGTGTGCTCCCAGAGGCTTTTCCTGAAGATGTGCGGCGGCTGGAGGTTATGCGGCATCATGTCAAAATGGCAGGGTACGGCTGAAAGGGGTTTGACCAGGGTGCAAACTTTAGCGGCCTCCCAATGGCTGAGGTTATGGTAACCCCCGTTGATGCAGATGCTCATAACCTCGGGTTGTTCCGAAAGTCCCCCGCCTATCCTTTCGCTGAAGGCTGTATCCCCTGAAATATACCAAAGAGGACCATACTGAAAACGCACTCCAAAACCCATATGGTTTAAATCTGTACTATCGGTAGGTTCGGCAAAGGTTCCGGTGACAGTTAAATCCCGGAAAATCAAAACCTCTTTCGGGTGCATAAGTCGGGTAGCATAGCTTGGTATCCCCGATTCTTTAAGTAAAGGGAGTGTTTGAAAAGGCCCCGCAAAAAGGGCGCTCTCTTTAATGTTCAAACGTTCAAGCGTAAAGGGGTCGGTATGGTCGCAGTGGCTATGAGTCAATAAGACCAAATCCGCTTTTAGGTCTTCGGGTTCAATAAATACAGGCAAGAGCCGGCTTTTCGGCACCCTAGTCCGCGTTCGTTTTGAGGCGCAGAAGTCGGTGAGGTAGGGATCGACGATCACAACAGTTCCAAGATGGGACTTGGCAATAAAAGAATTGTTTCCAAGAAACCAAAGCGCAGCATGTTGGGACGGAACATGAAAGTTTAAAATCATTTCCATGAATTGACGCGAAGTATGCTTAAGTTCTACGGCTTGCGGAAAGTGAAAATCGTTATTTGGATCGAAGTCCATGGTACCTCTCAACGGTAAGGAAGCATGATAGCATGAATCTCGATGGATTTAGAAACCTGCGCCTGCTGCAGCATTTCGCGGGTAACTCTGCCACGGGGTACTTCATGGGGCGGTGAATCCCCTACAAGTATAATCAATCTCTGGTCGCTTTTCCACGTAAACGAATTGGCACCTGCGTAGAGTGCTTCAATGACCGCCTCCGGGACATCGCCTCCGCCTCCGACCTGCACAGCGTTGAGATCCCTCTGAACGAGACTCCAGTCGAAACGGAAATCTATCGTACGTGTGAGGTACTCCTCCATATAATCCCGGTAGAAAACCCAACCCACCCGGAATTCCCTGAATCGTCTTGCGTCTTCTTGAATAGGAACAAGAAGCTGATCTTTTATAGTTTGAAGGTGGGGTCTCATGCTTCTTGTCGTATCCAAACAGATCACCACATCAAGTGAATCACCAGAGAAAGTCGAAAGAATATCCCGAATGCGACGTATCAGGTCGTCTCCGCCTTCGCTAGTGTATGTCCGGCGTGAAAGTTCGGTAAAGCGGTTGATCAGGTTAGGCCGAAAACGGTCTTCGCTGATTTCACCAGAAGGATTGGCGGGCAGGGGAGCGCTGTCCTGTGCGGCATGGATGGCTTTTATTTCAAAAGGGTTATCCAACCATTTTCCGGTGTAATCACCGTAGGTTTTCTCAAAGGTTCGAATATTGAACCAGTATGGATCTCTTCCTTCCCGGATCAATTCTCGCAGGTCGTGCACACCGTGGCGCGAGCCTTGTATTTGCGGATAACCAAACAGAATTCTTGGCGTAAGGAGTATAAGAAAAGCGGGGCTTGAGAACCTCAGATTGGGCTCGGGGGTGGAATCAATCAATGAAAGGTGGCCTTCTTTGAGGAACTCCCCGTTAAGCAAGCGCCTCTCGGAACCATTCACTGAATTGGGGCCTTCCGAGCGCAAAGCGTAGGTTGCAACACTTCTGTCGGGTCTTTCCATACTTTCGGTCAACATCACCGAGTTAATGCCGGGTTTCTGTCGGATAAAGAGGTAAAATCCATCTTCCCTTGCTTCAAGATAAACATCCTCGGGATCGAGAGCCTGGGAGAAAATGCTTATGGAAACAGTAAGAAGTAAGACAATTCTTATCATAGTTATATTTTCGGTTAACTATGGGCTAAACACAAGGATGGGGTTCCTTAAAAGTCGGCCCTGAGGATTTCACGGGGCGTCCTATATATGGGGTAGCAACGGGCCGAGGGACCAAGCACGGTCTGAAGCGTAAACAAACTTGCAGGTTCTGTGATGATAAGGTCGAAGTCACCTTGATCGGTATGTTTCTTCTGGATGCTGATGAGCCCCAATCCAGCTTGGGCCAGAGAAAGCTGAGGATGCTCGCCTTTAGAAAGGGGGAGTATCACAAGCCACCTGCGCAGTACTTGTCCGTCTTGGATGGGATCGGCCACGGGTGCCGAACCGGGAAGATATTCGCACTGCAACTGGTGCTTTAAGGAAATACCCAGGGCGAGTTGTATAAGGTCTGAGACTACGGCATTCGCGGTCGGGAAGGCTCCAGCGCCCCTACCGATAAAGGTTTGAAGGCCAAAGGCCGAACCGAGTATTGTTATGCCATTAAAAACCCCTGAAACAGAGGCAAGGGGATGATCCTTTTCTAAAAAAGCAGGACCGACGCGTATAGCCGGGCCTTCCGTCCGCATTTCAGCCGTGGCGAGAAGTTTTAGCGCCAATCCCATCTCCGTACCTGCTTTCACGTCTTCAAGCGGGATGTCTTTGATCCCTAAAACCGTGATATCTTCCAGATGGAATGTATTGTTAAAGGCCAGACCGGCAAGCAGGGTCAGTTTGTGGGCAGAGTCCATCCCTGAAACGTCGAGTTCCGGGTTAGCCTCGGCGTAACCCAAGGACTGCGCCTCTTTCAGGGCTTCCTCGTAAGGGGTGTTCTCATTTATCATCTTCGTCAGGATAAAATTCGATGTTCCGTTCAGAATTCCCTGGATTTGGGTGATGCGGCTTCCACCGAAAGCCGGACCCAGAAGCTCGACGATAGGAATACTCCCTGCGCAACTCGCCTCCCAACCAAGGGTTACTCCGTTCTTCCGTGCCATGGCAAAAAGTTCGTAACCCATCTCGGCCAGCAATTTCTTATTGGCTGTGATGATATGTTTACCAGCAGAAAAAGCTTTTTCAAAAATCGTTTTTGCGAATCCTGTTCCACCGACAAGTTCGATGATGACCTGGGTTTCAGGGTCATTTAAAGCATCACTGAGTTCGGTACGGAAGAGCGTTTCGGGTAATCCTAGCTCTTTAACATTATCGTGGTTGATGTCAATGAGGTGACGCAACTCCAAATCCACACCAAACCGTTGTTTGATCGATTCCCTTCTGGCACTTACGAGGGCGGCAGTCCCGCCCCCGACAGTGCCGCAACCTACAATAGCGCAGCCTAGTTTGAGCACGATGGATTACTGAGGGGGAATAATCAGCTGCCAACCCGGAAAAATCAGGTCGGGGTTTTGAACCAGTTTACGGTTTCTGTACCAAATTCTAGGCCATTGAAGGGGGTCTCCCAGGATATTTTGGTACTCGCTGATTCTCCATAGAGAATCTCTTCTTTCCGGTATAAGACGAACCGTATAGAGTTTGCTGACGGCCATGGCTTCATAAAGGGAAACAAGGCGCAGAGCCTCTTTAAAGTATTCGTTGGCAACGTGAAAGTTTCCCCTATCTTTTTCTTCCACGCCCTTAATCCAAGATTCCTGGGCCAGGGTGAGATAAGTGACCCGGTTAGTCTCTTCCAAAACCAAAACTTTTCCTTCCTCGAGAAGAAGGCTTGTCGGTTCCGGTGGAATGGCCTGACTTTCTTTTTGTTCGATAACTTTTTCTCCATCCCAAGGTTGGGGACGGATCACGTTATTATCATCGTCGACGACGGTAAGTCTACTTGCCCTCTCGATGGCCCTTCTTGTCTCATCCATAAGCGCCTGGCTTCTCTGTGCTTCGGTTCCGCCCTTACTCTGCTGGATTGCAAGCTGTGCCAAGTAACGCGCTTGGGTAAACGATTCTTCACTTGAAGCAAGGTTATAGTCCCGCATGGTAGTGATGCCTTTAAGGAAAGCGGCGTTTGCCTGGTCAACGGTGTCTGGAGCCCAGATAAAAGCCTCGGCAGATTCGGCCTGGCGTAAGTTTGCAGTCGCTTCAGCGCGTATCCCCTGGATTGAACGTATCCTTGTATCAAGCTGGTCCCTGTGGTCCACCATAGCACGGACGGCCTCGGTACTCTTGGGTCTGGCGGCTGCCAGGTCCCCTGAATCCACTGCGGCCATTGCGTCCTGATACTGGGCCTTTAAAGCGGCGTAGGCGTCGGGGGTATACTTATCAGCCTCAATCCCCAGGAGGAGGTTATGGGCATCGTCGAGTCTTTTCCTTTCAGCGGCGAGAGCCCCGGTGCGTGCTTCGGATTGGGCTCTTTCGGCCGCGGCTTTCGCAGTCGCCAAGCTGGCCCTGGCTTCTGTGATATTACCGGAGGAGCCTTGGGTTTTAGCGGTAGCAAGGTTATTTTGTGCTTCGGTCAGGGCCTCGGGTGCGTAACGTGCCGCATCCATATCAACTGCGAGTTGAATAGCGTCTTCCACCGCTTTAACCTCTTCGGGGGTCAAAGCATCGCGCGGGGTAGTAACATTTCCACCATCAGTCTGGTTAGTGTTGTTCGTATTATTTGTGTTATTCGTATTCGTAGGATCATCAGGCGGCGGGGCCGAAGGACAGGCTCCTAAGAAAAATACCGCTACCGATAGAATTAAAATCTGTAATTTCATAACTTTCCTCCCTCTTTCTAATAATTTATCATGTTCACGGCTGAAAAGCAATGACGATTGGGATATATTCTGGTGGAAAGGGAATACTTTAAGGAGTTAAAATTGAAAAAAATTGTCTTTACTATGCTAATTTTCGGGGTTTCATTCGCTTGGAGCCAGAGTATAGGTGTTATTACAGGTCTGAGGGGCAATGTGACCCTTCAGAGAAACGGTGAAACCATCAGTTCCAATGATCTGGATATCGGCATGGAAGTGGAAAATTTGGATTTTGTTCGTACCGCACGCGGTTCGACTATTGAATTCACCCTGGATCCAGCAAGCGGAATAGGCGGGAAACTTATTGTTGCCGAGAATTCCGCCTGCCAGATTGAAATTAGCAAAATGAGGACAGGCCGCAGAGGAAATATCGAACTTCTTGCGGGCTCTGTAGCCTTAAGCGTCAACCGGCTTACCGGGGGATCTGGCCTGGATGTTCGGACCCAGTCGGCGAGCATGGGTGTGAGAGGAACCGAATTCAAGGTCGAAACCGGTCCCGCTGGCGAAGTCCTTGTATCAACATCGGAAGGGAAGGTGGCGTGTACCGATCCTGAGGGAAATATTGTCAACAGCGAACCTGGAACTGTCGTGGAAGCCCCGGGAGAAGAGGGCGGAAGACTCAGGGCCATCCCCGTTTCTATTTCCACCTTGGAACAGTTCAGACGCGAATGGACAGCCGAAAAGGTCAGTGCCTTTCGAAGCAATAGCGCAAGGGCTGTAAGAAACTTTGCCCAACGCTACAACCAGTTATCTTCCCAGTTTGAGCGTGGGTTTGCCTCGCTTGAGGCCCAGGCAACCATTATCGAAAAATGGTCTGGAGAATCCCGCAGGGGTGCGGTAGGTACCAGAACCGATATTATCCGTGAGAAGCGGGCTATCATCGGTGCTTTGATGAACCTGCGCCGCGTACTGTTTTTCTTCGAGAGAATCTATTTCCGTCTAAATGAAATCCGTGACTATATGGATAATGCCGCCCTCGCTTCAGAGATACGCCGCGGACAAACGGTCCGCCAGTTTTACGAACAGCTGGACCGCGAGGCCCCCCAGCTTATGCGTAAGATGGCACGCGTCCGGTTTGTAGCTAAAATGTACGCCCAGAGAAATGAAGGCGAATTGCCCATGGGCGGCTTTGGGGAAGAAGAAGGCGGAGAAGGTGAGGCAGATTCGTTCTTCGAATAATCTAGGAGCCTGTCGCGCTTGAGATTTTGACACAGGACCGGGGAGCTGGGATGCTCAGGGCGCCGAAGA
>DYOB01000467.1 GCA_020720765.1 Borreliella garinii | reverse complement strand
AATATACTTCGGCTGGAGTTCGATAACCTAAGCTCTGATGAAAACGCTTATGGTTGTAGAACTCGATGTAATCGCCGATACCTTTCTTCATTTCCATAAAGGAATTATATTCCTTTAAATAGATTTCTTCGCATTTGATGGAACGCCAGAAACGCTCCATCCTAATGTTATCAAAACAACGTCCTCTTCCATCCATGCTAATGGCTATTTTATTCTCTTTCAATATGTTAATAAAACCTTCCGCCGTAAATTGCGTTCCCTGGTCAGTGTTAAAGACCTCGGGGATTGCAATCGCTAATGCGGACTGGAGAGTCGTTTGGCAGAATTCGCTTGCCATCGTTTTCGATAGATCCCAGCTGATAACGTAACGGCTGTGCCAGTCAAGTATTGCCGTCAGATAGTAGTTTTTTCCATCCAGTTTCACATAGGTAATATCCGTAGCCCACACTTGGTTTGGTTTATCTATCTCTATGTCTTTTAAAAGATAAGGATACTTCTTATGCTCCTTGTCCGTTAGTGATTTCCACTTCTTTTTCGGAAAAAGCGTTCGTAGCCCCAGCTTTTTCTTGAGCCTGCGGACTCGCTTATGATTGACTCTATAGCCTTCTCTTTCAAAAAATTCTGTCCACTTCCAAACCCCAAAACACGGGCTTTGCGCATAATTTTCGTCCATAAGTCGCATCAACAGCCGATTTTCATCGCTTTCACCCCTCGGTTGATAAACCCATGTCGAGCGAGGCAAATCCAGCAACTCGCGTTGTCTTTTCATAGTAATTGCAGTGTTTTCAGGCTCAATAGCAGTTCTCTTCTCTGATATTGTCAGAATCCTTTTTTTTTAAGCCAGTCGATTTCAATGGATAACTGGCCGATTTGTTTGAGCAAATTTTCCTTGTCGTTCATGTCGTCCTTCGGCTTCCTGCCTCGCTTCTTATCGAATGTTTCCTTCATCCCCTCTATTGCTTCCAGCTTCCAAAGCGTTACTTGATTCGGATGAAGCCCGTTCTCCGAAGCAATCTCATTATTAGTCTTTTCGCCCCGTATAGCATCCATCGCTATCCGCGCCTTGAAATCAGCTGTGTGGTTCTTTCTCTTGCCGCCCATCTTTTTCCTCCATAAATATTGTATCACAGGCGGCTCTTTTTATCACCTTAATTCATTGTACAGTTTTTGGGGAGCATTATA
>DYOB01000466.1 GCA_020720765.1 Borreliella garinii | reverse complement strand
ATTCTGCAATCGAATTCAGGTATAGGTCTTCCACTTTCTTTCTCGCCCAGGGAGTTTGACGCAAAAACTTCAAACTGGATTTGACACTGGGATTCTCGATAAAACATTTTACAGGGATACGGTTTCCCAGCTCCACCCAGCCATATTGTTTAACAAGTTGACTTAGGATCATTTCAAGCGTAATTCCATGTAACGGATTATTGGGTTGAAAGTTTGTCATCGTAATTCTCTCCTGGATTCCCTGTCCAGCACAGACCAAATCAACATCCTGCTTTTCAGATTGGATTCGCAGCCAAGCCATGTGTAAACCTTCCAAAGTATAACGCTGTTCTCTTCGCAGAACGATATGCTATACTATTTGCAATTAAAAAGGAGACGCCACTATGATGGAAATATTTGACCGTAAAGCAATAGAATTAAACAAGCAGGGAAAGAAATCTGAGAAACAGATCAAAGAAATTAAACAAATGATGAATCCCGGAATGTGGATGAATGTCGGGCTGGGTTTTTTAGTTTTTGGCGGAATTTTTTCCCTGATCATCGGCGAAGGCGGCAGCGCGATGGGATTCTTTAGCAAGCTGATTGCCGGTGTGGGATTGTTCGCCGCGCTGATGGGATTCGGCAAGTGGAATCAGCGGCGCAAACTGCTCGCAGAGTCCATTCAAAGCGCGGATGGAACTGTGTCTTTTAAAACCAATGCAGGAGATGGAATTGGCGGTGATTACATCGCAGAAACCGGTACCGGAAAAAGGGTGTCCCATTTTGGCATGGGAGGCGGCGCAGGCTTGCCCCCGGGGAAATATCGCTTTTACTTCCTTGATTCCAACGGCTGGATTCTCGGCGCTGATCCATATACCAGTGAAGAGGAAATGAAAAACAGCGTCAACAGAATCCTTGCCGGGGCGTTTGGGTATGACATGGATTATCTTGAAAATTCCCGCAAGGATGCAAGCCAGGGTATTCTCAAAACAGCGCAAGGCGCGCCCAACATCAGTTTTTTTATGGAGTCGGTACCAAAGACTTCGTCGGATGATATTGACGAAACGATTACCCACACGTATTTCACCATTGGCGGATTTAAGTTCGAGGCAGCCCAGCGCGCCGTCATCCTGGACGGCTTCCCGCATCGCGTGTATTATCTCGGAGACAAACTCCAGGCAATTGAGATCCTATAATCACATGTA
>DYOB01000465.1 GCA_020720765.1 Borreliella garinii | reverse complement strand
TGGAGACCATTGAGGCCGATATCAAGGGCCTTGAGCAGGAGATCATGGTCCTTTTAGCCGAAGTGACCGGCAGCGAAGGGCTTTTGCAATGATGTGGAATGCAGGAAGTCAGTTGGGGACAAATTGTCACCAACTGAAACCGGAAGCAGCCGAGAGACAAAATGGAAACAGATAGAGCCCCTTTGTAAAAAAAAGGGGCTCTATCTATACGCGAGCCATATGACGAATATAAAAAATGAGATTTTCTATACATATCGGAGGCGCTTATGTCGTTTGAAGTAGCTCTTCTTCCTCTGCTCGTTGAACAAAAGTGTTTTTTCGGCAAAGAAAACAAAAAAATCTTGTGCAGGGCTAATATTTCTGCTTATACTGTAACTAATAAAACCTGCCAAGGCTATGCGCGTAAGCGTACCCTCAAACCGGCGGGTTTCTCTTTTTTGGCGGGGCAATACTAATGCAACGCCCCTTCATAAAACCTGCCACCACCTATTCCCAGCAAATCGCCATTCTTCAGCAACGCGGGATGACGGTTTCCGATCCATCCTCCGCAGAATTTTATCTCCAGCATCTCAATTATTATCGCCTTGGCGCTTACTGGCTTCCTTTCGAGGCAGATCACGCCACCCACCAGTTCAAATCCGGCACCTGCTTTGAAGATGTGCTCAATCTCTATATCTTTGACCGGGAGTTGCGCTTGCTGGTACTTGATGCCATCGAACGCGTTGAAGTATCGGTTCGTAGCCAATGGGCCTATCAGTTGGCGCATCGTCATGGAACTCATGCCCATCTCGATGCGACTCTCGCCTCGAAAGCATCCCACTGGCAACTTAATTTCAGCAAGTTAAGCGAAGAAGTTCGTCGCTCTGATGAAATTTTCATCAACCACCTCCTGCACACCTATGCAGAACCGCTTCCCCCTGTCTGGGCAGTCTGTGAGGTGATGTCACTGGGGCTTCTCTCTCGCTGGTACAATACGCTCAAGCCAATGTCCACTCGTCGGGCCATTGCTTCGGTCTATGGTGTTGATGAAGGGGTTTTACAATCCTGGTTGCATCATCTTTCTCTGGTGCGGAATGTTTGTGCCCACCATTCCCGGCTGTGGAACCGGGACTTTGCCATAACCCCCAAGGAGCCAAGGACCAAGCCAAGCCATTTGCATGGGGAGTTCAACCCTCATTCTCGTAAACT
>DYOB01000464.1 GCA_020720765.1 Borreliella garinii | reverse complement strand
CGTCGTCCTGCATCAATAAAAAACTGCCCATGTAATACAATGCGATAATGTCGCGAACCACCTTCTATAGGAATAGACACAATATGGCTTTCTTCTTCCAAAGGAAGGAAAACAGCCCATTGCAGTGTTAGGCGACCTGACGTACCTTCCTGATGGCTGATGAGAATAGCACTTTCGGCACTAGATTTATCAGATGCCGTTTGTTGTCTCCCCTTGTCATCGCGGTAACGGGTTTTAGGCCAGCGGGGATCTTGCTTCAACTGATAAAACAGTGAATCAGTTTGAGTATTACGTATCCTTCTCCCCCAAACCGGCAATACTTGTTCACCTTGTGCTGTTGCCGTGATGATCTCTCCCGTGCTCGTAATGACATCGGTATTTATTAAGTTCATACGTGGCTCTGTTCGCAAGGAAACCAGGAACTCATGAGACTTCCAGTTATCCTGATCTAAGCCTGTGGCAACAAAACGAATCTCTTGCAGATTTTTTAGCAAGGGGAGTAAACCACCAAGCTTTTCTTCCAAGTGATTGTCTTTAAAGAAGTTTAGTTCCACCTCAGGGTTATCACCGGGAAAACTATTGATAAGGCTTCCATATTCCTCACCATCATCGGCTTGTAGATGAGCCTTGCAACGTAGTGGAATCCACAGCAAAAACCAATGCTTTTCTGTATCAAGATAGTCGGCAAAAGCCTGTTGTATATACGAAATATCAGCATTATGGTGTTCATTCCATGCCCTATCCCAATCCATATGAGGGTGTTCGAACTCTTTGTCTCCATCATCCCAAGGGTTCAAAAACTCTGAATGAGTGCCTTCTCCATCGCAGGCCACATAAAAAAAGGCTTCACACAGATGGAAGACACTTTTCATCCCCAAGCCAAATTTACCAATGCTGCTATCTTCTCCTGCCTTGGCATTTTCTGCGAAAGAGCGAATGTGTCGCTTGTCCGACGTTTTAAATTCCCCATTATTGAAGCACCATACCCCTGATCTTTGCAGTAGAGGATGTTTACAAGTAGTAAAGCCAGAGTGAACACCAAATACAAAGCGAGAAGCTTTCGCATCATCTGCATTCTGAACAAGTTCTTTGATGACAGGAAAGCCATTGTGGTAACGATCCCGTAGGTTTCCAGTAATCAAATTGATGATATTGCTGGTAAAATTTGCCATGTCGCTATATTCCTATT
>DYOB01000463.1 GCA_020720765.1 Borreliella garinii | reverse complement strand
AGACATTTCTATGGATGAATGAAAAAGGACACACCAACACAACGGATTACAAGCCAATGCTGCTTGAGTACATTCTCTCGCCAACAAACCTGAACAACGCCTACAAACAAGTAAAGCGGAACGATGGGAGTGGCGGGGTTGACAAAATGGACACAAAGTTATTGCTGCCCTACTTGCAAACCCACAGGGAAGAACTACTGGAAGCATTGCATGAAGGGAGCTACAAGCCGCAACCGGTAAGGCGGGTAGAAATATCCAAAGAAAACGGGAAGAAACGGCAGCTGGGCATCCCCACGGTAGTAGACAGGGTAATCCAGCAAGCGATTACACAGCAATTGACACCGATTTACGAACGGCAGTTTTCTGATTACAGTTATGGTTTCCGACCCAAGCGCAGTGCCCACCAGGCGGTTCGGCAATGCCAAAATTACGCCAACGAAGGATACCATTATGTAGTAGATATGGACTTGGAGAAGTTCTTCGACAAAGTCAACCAGAGCAAGTTAATAGAAGTTCTATCGAGGACTATAAAAGACGGCAGGGTTATATCGCTAATACATAAATACCTACGGGCAGGAGTAATGATAAACGGCAATTACGAAGAAACCACGATGGGAGTGCCACAGGGAGGCAACCTAAGTCCGCTGTTAAGCAATGTCATGCTTAATGAACTGGACAAGGAACTGGAAAAGCGAGAACACAGGTTTGTAAGGTATGCCGATGATTGTATGATATTTTGTCGGAGCAAGCGGGCAGCCGAAAGGGTACTGGCAAGCATCACAAAGTTCATAGAAGAGATGTTGTACCTGAAAGTGAATCGGGAGAAGACAGTTGTATCGCACATCAAAGGCGTAAAGTTTTTGGGCTATGGATTTTACTTTAACAAGAACGGGTGTCGCATCCGAACGCACAGCAAGAGCCTAACCAAGATGAAATCCAAAATTAAGGAACTGACATCGCGAAGCAACGGCTGGGGCAATGAACGAAGAAAAGAAGCTTTACGTCGATATATTACAGGCTGGCTGAATTACTTTCGTTTGGCGGATATGAAAAGCCTGTTAGAGCGGACAGATGAATGGTTTAGACGACGGTTAAGGTCTCTGATTTGGAAACAATGGAAACGCATCAAGACCAAATTCCGAAACCTAATTAAATTAGGTCTGCCAAAACAGAAATCATGGGAATATGCA
>DYOB01000462.1 GCA_020720765.1 Borreliella garinii | reverse complement strand
CTTGTGGCCGGAAAGTTTCTCTTGTACAAGGGCAGATATTTCATCAATTGAACCTGACCAAAGCAGTTCTTTCATTTGTTCAGAAAGTTTACACTGCTCTTTTTTCGTAAGATTCAAGCCATCTATGATGGCTTTCTTTACTATGTTGATATTGGGAGCGACACACAAATAATGACCACAGCAATCGCCCTTTTTGGCACCAGGATCTCACCTCGCTTTGACTGTGCTCAGGACTTCATGCTGATCACCTCCTCGGAAAGCACGGTCACTGATCTGCGCACCGAGACCATCAGGGAACGGTTGCCTATCAGAAAGGTCAAACGATTGGCTGATCTCAAGGTTGACGTCTTGATCTGCGGGGGCGTGGATGAGTCGTCACGCGAGCATCTCCGCGCTTACGGCATCAAGGTCCTTGCCAACATGAAGGGAAACGTGGACGATGCCGTCTCCCATTGCCTCCCCACCCTGACCCCCACCCCACTCTTCAAGAAGAAACACCCCTCACCGTGCACTGATAATCGAGAGTCCTCACCTCCAGGGAGGGGCTCGGCAACGTGCCTCAGAGGGGGCCAGTCGCACCTCCTTCCCCTTGCACCACCAAGCCTGCAGGTCACCCCCCTCCCAATCGCACATCAGCCTATCCCCATGGGGATAGTCCCGCCACCAGTGTAACCTGTGAACTTTTCATCCTGGGGAGTCAATATTGACATTGACAGACCAGGGGGAAGGCTGTTAGACTCAAACAATTCCTACTCCTAAATGTGCCCCGCTTTTGCCAGGGTCGGTTTCTCCTCATTACCAAGAAGGGCACCAACTTATTCCAATTTGCATTCAAGATGACATTTTGTTATAGTTTTGCCATGGAGGTGAACCATGGCAAGAAAAACATGCATAGATCTTGACGAAGTACAAAAAGCCAAGCAATTACGCGATCAAGCTACCACTGTGAGTGAATACCGAAAAGCCTTGTCGGTGATTCTTGTCGCGGAGTACGGTTTCGACGCTGATAGAGCTGCAGATACATTGGGTATAAGCCGTCGCACTATTTTTCGCGATCGAAGCAATCTTCGCAATCAAGACGACACATCAAAAAGAACATGGGGTGGCCGTCGGAATTTTTCAATGACCATTGAGGAGGAACGGGAGTTTCTCTCTCAGTGGCAAGAGCAAGCAACGAAGGGAGGAGTGTTGACAGT
>DYOB01000461.1 GCA_020720765.1 Borreliella garinii | reverse complement strand
AGCCTCCGTTACTCTTTTGGAGGCGACCACCCCAGTCAAACTACCCACCAAACATTGTCCCCCTTTGAGAGGGGTTAGGCTTCAAATAAATCAAGGCCGGTATTTCAAGGACGACTCCACCAGACCTGGCGGCCCAGCTTCGATGTCTCCCGGCTATCCTACACATGATTTATCCAAAGTCAATGTTAAGTTATAGTGAAGGTTCACGGGGTCTTTCCGTCCCGTTGCGGGTAAACGGCATCTTCACCGTTACTACAATTTCACCGAGCTCATGGCTGAGACAGTGCCCAGATCGTTACACCATTCGTGCAGGTCGGAACTTACCCGACAAGGAATTTCGCTACCTTAGGACCGTTATAGTTACGGCCGCCGTTTACCGGGGCTTCATTTTAGTGCTTCTCATCCGAAGACAATAACACCACCACTTAACCTTCCGGCACCGGGCAGGTGTCAGGCCTTATACGTCATCTTGCGATTTTGCAAAGCCATGTGTTTTTGCTAAACAGTCGCCTGGGCCATTTCTCTGCGTCCCAACTCTCGTTGGGAACCCCTTTTCCCTAAGTTACGGGGTTAATTTGCCTAGTTCCTTAGCCATGATTCACTCGAGCACCTTTGGATTCTCTCCTCGACCACCTGTGTCGGTTTGTGGTACGGGTACCTGTAACCTATAGCTTAGAGGATTTTCTTGGAAGTATGATTAGCTCCACTATCCGCTTGTCCGAAAACTCACGGTACTATCAACCTTCAGCATATATCGCGGATTTGCCTACGATACATTTACCTACAGTCTTTAACGTACTATTCCGTCAGTACGCGGGAATTTCACTACTCCGTCCCCCCTTCGCAGTTAAAGGTAGTATCGGAATATTAACCGATTGTCCATCGACTTCCCCTTTCGGGTGCGCCTTAGGCCCCGACTAACCCTGATCCGATTAGCGTTGATCAGGAAACCTTAGTCTTTCGGTGTGCGGGTTTCTCGCCCGCATTATCGTTACTCATGCCTACATTTGCTTTTCCAGACGTTCCACAATACCTTGCCGATACTGCTTCAACACATCTGGAATGCTCCCCTACCTCCCGACAGTAATCTGTCGGGACCATAGCTTCGGTAGTATGTTTATGCCCGATTATTATCCATGCCCTATCGCTCGACTAGTGAGCTGTTACGCACTCTTTAAATGAATGGCTGCTTCCAAG
>DYOB01000460.1 GCA_020720765.1 Borreliella garinii | reverse complement strand
TCGCTTACCTGCAAAAAAACGTAAATGTTGTGCCGAGCAAAGCGAGGAATCTTTTATGGTGCTGAAATGATAGGTGTTGATGAAGATTTTTCCCGCAGGTCGAAATGACAAAAATAATGATTCAAGGCTTTTAAAATAGGCTCTTGTTTAAAAAGATTACTTTGTAAAATAGCGTGTTAATTGAAAATAAGAGCCAATTTTTTCCCTAATTTCTTGTGAAGCTCCAAAAATCCAGTATGAAACAGCATAACAAAGAAGACCGGCAGGGATTCCGGCCAGTAAAATCAATGTTGGGTGCAAGGTAGCTGTAAACCTGAAAACAAGAAGGCACAGTATCATCGGGATTAAGATCAGCAGAGGTTTTAAAATACCTGCCAGCCAATATTCTTTTATGGGGAACGAGTGTTTCTTGGCGGCATAGACAGGAGTCGCGATGAACTCAGAAACCCAGAATGGCAAGAACAAGGCTATTGCCGCATTTACACTGTTTGAATGAAAAAAACTTAAGCTAATGTACGCAGCGCCGATGCCGAGTATAGAGGCAATGAATTTATACAGGCCTGGCCAGCCATGGGAGTTTAGTCCCTGGAGAAGACTGTTCAGCGGTAATTGGAGAAGAAAAGGGAGATAGCCCAAAGCCAGCACAGCGGGCAGAAAATTATCGGCAAATTCCGGGCCCATCCAGACCTGAAGGATAGGGCCTCCTATTATTGACAGTACGGCAATCATGGGAAAAACTATATATGATCCTGTTTGACAGGAGCGTATAAATAATTTTTGCATTTCCTCCTCGGCTGACATGGCCTGGAGTGAGCTGGCCGTAGGGATCAGAGTATAGGCGTAACGTCGGACAAAGGTTTGAATGTGGCGGACAAGGGATCTGGGGCGGGCATACATGGCGAGCGCTGCCGGGCCCAAAAACCAGACCAGAAAAAGGTTGAATGTTTGGTTGCTTAGTAGGTCTCCAAGATCCGGGAGGAGTGTTTTTGAACCAAAACGCCACATATTAAATGTTGTCGAACGGCGGGCGAGGCGCGGATGAATTTTAAGCCCGGGGCAAACACGGAAGACAATTGAGCAACGGGAACTAAGTACCAAGGTCTCAAGACAAAAATAAACAAGGGCCAGCTCCGGTAAACCGCCACCAAACTTTAGAACGACAACCATTCCCAATAGGGTTGCCAGACGATTGGCGGCATTAAT
>DYOB01000459.1 GCA_020720765.1 Borreliella garinii | reverse complement strand
GCTGTTTACTGTGCCGTCAGATGGGTTTGCCGAAAAGTGTAAGCTGTTTGACGGGGTTGTTGAACAAGAGCCAACACGGCATTGTCCACACAGCTATGATGAAGAGTGGTGCCTGTTTACCGACCACCCTGAATGGAAATACACCTGGAGGAAAAAAGACTGTGAAAACTGTAAAATGTAAAAACTGCGGGCATGAGTGGATTCCGCGCGTGGATAAGCCAGTCGAATGCCCGGCGTGCAAAAGCAGAATAAAATACCCTAAACCTGAAAAAGACAATCAGAGGAAATAAAAATGGGGAATATGAAGGTGCGCCAAGGCAAATGTAAACAATGCGGGGAAGATGGGAAAAGCCTGCGCCTTGTCTTTAAAAAAAGTGTGTGTTCCAGATGCGAGGCCGTCCGCCGGGCCGCGTATAACGTTCCAAGGCTGGTGGTGTCGTCATTAGTTGAGGCCAAGGGGCAGGAATGGCTGGCGGGATTGCTGAAGATGACGGATATCCCTCCCGCTAATGTCCTTGATCTGGAGGGGGAGATCGCGGCAAAGGATATGGAGCTTGAGGCACTCAGGAAAGAGTTCGACGGGATGGATTTAAGTGTAATCAAACTGAAAAGGGAAAACATCAACCTGGAGAGAACCGCCAAGGCCCAGACAAAAGAGATTAAGGCATTGACGACCTTTGCAGTAAACAAAAAAAAGGCATTAGCCAACGCAAAAGAAGCGCTTAATGACATATTCGACAAATACAATACCCTCTCGGAAGAGGCAGGTAATCTGAAAACACGGATTGCAGACTTGCTGGAACAAAACAGAAATCTCGAACAGGAACGGTTTAATTTGTCCGTGCAAGTCGAGAAACTGAATGCTGCAACGACCCACACGGAGGTTGTAAAGAAAGATGCAAGTAGAGATATTACGGACAAGTATAATCCTTTCTCGGCTGAGGTTGCAGACTTGCGGGAGCGTAATAAAAGCCTCAACCAGGAGCGTATTGCGTTGTCCGTGCAAGTCGAGAAACTGAATGCGTCAGTAGCAGCCGCCGCGAAAAATGTACCAGTCCCATTTGCCGGATCAATCCAGTTCGACCTGGATAACGAAACTCAACTGGCCATCGTTTGCGCCTGTGAGGAACTCTGCGCCATGCTGATTAAGAAAAACCAGTCCTACGGCAATTCCGCCCTCGACCCACTGCGCCTGTTCTCCAAGGCC
>DYOB01000132.1 GCA_020720765.1 Borreliella garinii | reverse complement strand
AACGAAAACAGGCCGGATTGGGTGGAGCCGCAATTTAAGGAGCCGGGCAATGGGACATCGGAAAAGTAAAAAACCATAATGGGAGCAAAAAATGACATTGGACGTAACGTTTTCTATAGTTTCTCTCGTGACTGCTGTTGGTGCATTTGTAACCGCGATCAAGACTCTGACCGAGATGCGGGTTGCGCTTGCGGAGCACAGCAAGGTTTTATATTCCGAGAACGGTGAGGTCAGGGTCGTGTCATTTTCCGCACATGACCGTATTTCCGCAGATTGCCGTAATTCCCTTTTAAATGAGGGCCTGCATCTCAAGGAGGCGTTGAAGAAATTGGAATCTCTACAGGATCGCCGGGAAGATATGTTTATTTCTGAGATGCGGAATTTGACTGAACAAATTAAGGCGCTATCTGAATGCGTAACCAAGCTCAGTGTAGGTATGAAGTGTTAAATAAAAGGGGAATTTAACAACTATGAAAAACGCAAAAGTAGTGGACAAAAAAGAAAGACAACCAAACGAAAATAACTATCTCAAGTATCGTGGGCCTGACGCAAAGAAGATTGTATGTAGTAACTGTGGGGCGCTGATAAGTGTCGATGGCCCACAGATATGTTGGTGCTGTAATTGCACTAAATTAGAAGATTAAAGGAGAACGAAATGAAATCAAAGTGGATGGAAAGAGAGTTTTTGTTGACGTTAGTTAGTCAGATTTTGGGAATCCTTATGTTGGTCGGAGTCCTTTCCCCGGATCAAGGTCAGGTTTTAGGAGATGCTTCCGGGCAAATCATCGGTGGAATCATGGCGGTAATCTCCGGTGGTTCTTATGCCATCAGTCGGGGGCTTGCGAAGAAGGTATGAAATATACCACAGAAAAGAATCCACATCGGTACTTTCTTGATGAGCCGAGCATCTCCGTCCAGACAGAGATAACCGATCATCCTGCTAAAGGGGCATCTATGGAGTTGATGTCTGACGGCCTTTTGACGCTCAGTTATGGTTTTTGGTGGAATGGGAGTACGTTTGTCCAGGACACATCATATTGTATGAGGGCATCAGCCTTTCATGATGCCTTGTGTCGAATGATATCTCAAGGATTGCTACCTGCATCCGTGAGACCAGCAGCGGATAAGCTCTACTATAATCTGTGCAGGGAGGACGGCATGGGATGGATGCAGGCCAAAGTTCGATATGCTGGTTTGCGAGTTTATGGAACAATCACAAGCATTGGATAACGTCATGAGATTGTTTTTCATCATATTGTTTTTGACTTGCCCGTCAATCTGCCTGGCTGCGGTGACAAAACAGATCAATTTTGAATGGGAGTATGACGTAACTTTAAAAGATCTGGCTGGTTATATTCTATATCAAAATGGGGTCTTGCTCCATACGGTAAACGATCCAAAGGCTCTGTCCGTGGATTTGGGTGTTAGATTGATGCCCGGTTCCACTGAAGTTTTCACTATGAAGGCTTTCGACACAAACAAGAATGAAAGTTCGTTGTCTGCTCCATATGGTCTCGTAGTGCCTTCTGCTGTTGAAGGGGATAATTTTTTACCTGAAGCTGCTATGTCGTACACTCAGCAGGAATTGGAGCTAATGGTTACTGCCGTCAGATCGAAGGATTTCGACGGAAGGATTGTCAAGTACGACTGGGATTTTGGAGACGGTTCGACTGCATCTTCTGCGGATAATCCCTTCAAGCATGTCTATAATTCACATGGTAACTATATGGTAACATTGAAGGTTACTGATAATGATGGTGGGATTGGCTCTACAAAACTGGAGATCAGTATTGGTGGCTTACCCATTCCACAAGATTTTAAAGTTACAATTTAGGAGAATCGGAAAATGAAAAAGGTGATTGTAGCTTTGTGCTTATTAGGCTGTACCTTAGCAAACATTGCTCATGCAGAAGATCCGTCACCCTATAAAGGGGTGAATTTCTCATGGGTTTACGGTGATTATGCAAGTCACGCCGGGTTCAACATCTACAAGGTTGGGACGGTTGAGCCGATAGTGAAAATCACTGATCGGACAAAGAGAGATCATTTTCATTTGATGGCAATGACCACTGGCCAGTCCATGTGTTTCACTATGGACTCTGTTGACAATAAAGGAACCAAGACCCCTATGTCTAAGGAAATGTGTTTTATAGTCCCTATTCCAGGTGTTGAATCCTTCTTGGTTTTTCCTGGTGTGAAGTGATTGTACCAGAATACGGACGATGCCCTGTATGTGACAGCGCCCCTGTCGTGATAGTGAGAACAAGGATAGGTGGTATGTGTGTGGCGTGTGCGAAAGCTCGTGAGGACATGGCAATAATTGATGAGGAAAAGGCTCGGTTACGGAGTGCACTAATCAGGATGAAAAGCTCGATGGTTGATGATAGAAAGTGCGCTGGCGGTTCTTGGCAGGATGGCATTGCAAATGACTGAGATCGATGAAGATGGAACGATCGAGTGCCCATCATGTGACAAAAAATGGCTTGATACGATGGAGAATGCCCAATGTATCAGATTGCATTGATACTGTCTACGCTGCCGTTATCAGCCATCTTGTGTGACGGTGGAGTATGAGATTGAACCAGGATTAGATGAAAACTAAGTTTTTCGGTATGATTTTTGAAATCTCATTATTTTAGGAGAATATTATGAACGAAAAAGAAATTGAACAAAAAATTCAGGATAAGGGCTTGAATGCACCACGATTATGCCCAGCAGACATTGATGCTGTTATTATTAATAAAACCTTTACTATTATGCCCAGTAAAAAGGCCAAGGTTTGCGAGCTGCCCCTTGCCAGGGGCTTTACTGTACGGGGAGAATCAGCCTGCGGCAGTGAGATCAATTTTATACTCGGATAACGGCCAGAAGGTTAGTAGAGAAGACGCCAGAATAAGGATACGATATGACAGAATCATTAGTACAAAAACAATTTCGATTCCTGAAGATGGAATCAAAGCTTCTCGCCAAGGCTGCTGAAATAGCCGAACGAGAAGGCATCTATGTAACCGGCGGAGATGCGCACCGTGACCCACGTCTCCACGGCGAGATGGGTGTGAAGATGGGATATGGTGCCGCCAATTCTTGCCATAAATTGAAGCTGGCCAGAGATTTGAACTTTGTTGAAGGGAAAGGCTATCGGAATGAATTCCATGTTGAGTTACATGATTATTGGGATTCCATCGGGGGTGCCACAAGAATCGTCGGGGACATGAACCATTTTTCGCTGGAACATCAGGGGCATAGATAATGATCTGGTTATACACCAAGTGGCAAGAGTTCAAGCACCCCAAACAGTCGCACCCCTCAATGGAGTTTTATGATCGAGCTTGGCTGCAAGAGGCGGATGATGCCGCCAGAAGAGAGACCATCTTATATCTGGTGGCGTGTTTTGCGGTGTCTGTGTCGATGATGGCATTGTTGGTATTTTAGGAATGTATTATCAATTGAAATAATGGTGAATAATTATGGCTATGTATTATGCAGCAAAAATAAATGGGACATGGCGGTATAAGCTGAACGGCTGGCCGTCCGTCGTGAATACTTCAGCGGCGCATATACCGGCCATCCTGCTTGCGCTGGGGGCCGGGCATACTCTGGTCATAGACGGTGGGCTGACCGGGGTCGAGTACACAGACGCCGATTACAGCACAGGCGGAACGGCGCTCTTCTTCCAGGCGGCGTCACAGACCATTCGTGGCCCTGTGGTTGGAGACCCCGATTTTAGTACAATATGTGGGCAGCCAATATTTATCGGAGCCAATCACACCACGGTGTACACCAACAATAAGAGTGGGTGCATTTTTGAACGTGTCACGCTCAAAAATTCATTAACAACTGGCTTTAGTGTTGATACAAATGTGACAATCAGACATTGCCGACTCATAGATAACGAGACGCAACTGAAAGTTTCTTTATCCGGACTGGTTGACGTTTATGGAAATACTTTTGAGGGTGGCAAGGATGCCTCTTCAATTTTATTTGAGACCGGAACCCCGACAATCAATTTTCGTAACAATATTTTAAAACAGTCTGCGACTAAATACGCGGCAGGAATTTCGATCCAGGGCACGGGAACATATAACATTGACAATAACCAATGGGTCGGAACAGCTCATGCGGCGGTTAGCCCTTTCGGAACGCCAGCGTCCGGCATCGTGAATGTACGTAATAACATAATGCTGGCTTGCTCTGCCCATCCTGCATCTACGGGGGTTGTCATTTCATTTACCAGCGGTCAAACTTCCACCTGCACCGACAACATTGTGTCTGTGAGTGCCATAAATCCTGTAGACCCAATCGGGGCGGCTGATACCGACACGGGGAACATCATCATCACCCCCTCAAATTACGCCGCTTCCGGACGGCATGGATATTTTTGCATGTCTCTTGATGATGCTTCAGCGGTGACTTGGGAAACCTTGTACGGAACTGATGGAACTGATGGTCTGATGGCCATCGCGGAAGCGAGCGGTCTGAGGATAACATGGTGTGTGGATTCCTCAAGGGCCGCCAATATGCCAGCGAATATACGCTTGGCTCACAGTCGTGGTCATGAGATAGGAGCACACACCAGAACGCACACAGACCTCAATTTCACTGGTAAAATATTTGATGTCGTGAAAACGAGCAACACCATAACGATTAACCGTACAGCCAATACGATCACACTGTCTGGCGGCGGTACGGTAGCAAATTTTCGCTCCAAATCTCTGGCCACAATTAAAACGGAACTCGAAGGGTTCGGATGCACAGTGACCCCGGTGGCGAATTACAATACTGGGGCGGTGAATGGGATATCATCCGGGGTGTATGGGGAAGCGATAGCAAACGCCACAGCGGTCAGCCAGATAGACTGTTACACCGGCACCAGCACAGAAGGGTATGTATGGTCTGAGGTTGATGGGAGTATCAATGAGCTGGAAACAATGATCGGCGGTGGCTATAAGATACGAAGTTTTGCCTATCCTTTTGGTTCTGGCAATGGCACTGTTCCAGGCATCATGGCGGAGATCAAAGGTGGTCAAATCCTCTCGTCCAGACGCACAAGTATTGATACGGCATCATCACAACAGTTGGCCAATTTCAACCCGCAGTCATTGGCATCCTTCAATTCGCTGGATGCGAAGGCAAACTCAACCGGTGGAGATACCACGGAGGACATCCGTGCGAATGTCTCTGGATTAATGGCGTATCTTTGTGAGACTGGAGCGATTGTGTCAACGTATGCTCATGGGATCATTGAGCTTAACTACGAACAATGGGCAACGATTATTGACGAAGCGAAAAAGTGGGCTGGTAAAGTATCGCTCATGACCAATGGGGATGCAATGGAGGCGGTAATTGCAGAAACGGTGGATGACGGTGATGGAACCAGATCAAAGGTTTGGGCCGACGGTGGAAACTATCATCCTCAACCAACCTCGCCCTGTATTGGAGCAGGTGTATTAATTCCTGCAATTCATGAAGCCGCCACCCCTTACACAGACTTTGATGGTAAAGTGCTATACTTTACCGACTCTATAGATATAGGGCCGTATCAAACAGGAAGCGATACCAAGACCATCACAAGTGATTATTCGCCCACTGGTTACGGAATAAGAGAGGGTGCAACCGTGACTCTTGGCGCACATGGGTTGTCTGTCAGCTTTGCGGGATTGACACTTAATGAGAATAATATCCGGGTGAAAGAAGCAGGGATATACCGAGTTCACAGCTTCACCAGAAAGGCTGGGACTACCCAGTATGTTTATGGCTCGAACTCAGGTGGATCGGGTGGTGGAATCTTCGGTAGCAATTTTGGTTAAATTTTATAAGGAGAAATAACATGACAATATTAGCAGAGTTTAACACAACGGCGGCGGCGACCAGCGCTGATTGGATTTTTGTGGCAATGAGACAAACCTTCTCTATAGCGCAGACCGGGCTGGGCGTCGGCGAGACGCTTGATGTCCATATACAAAATGCAACGGGGACGGAGCAATTATACATAAAAGACGAAGTAATTCAGCTTACATCTACGCATATGATGACACCCATCCATGGGCCGTGTAGATTTAAGCTGGTCAAGGGCGCTACGGCGTCGCCGGTGCGGGTAGAGCTTTTGATTTGGATATAGTGGTTGCTAACGCCAACTGAACCCAGGCGACCGGATTAATCCGACCCGCTCGTGCGCCCTGGTGAGCACGGCGGGATTAGGAAGCAATTGGCACCACGGTGCCAAAAAAAACGGAAAAGGGTTTAAGCCGTGAAGACTTAAACCCTTGAATTTACTGGTGGGCGAGGCGGGAGTCGAACCCGCGACCTTCGGCT
>DYOB01000458.1 GCA_020720765.1 Borreliella garinii | reverse complement strand
GATAATCGAAAAATGAGAAAAATGTTTTGGGATGTACTCTCTGAAAAAATTTAATAGCAAAGTAGTCCCTAAACGCCATCCTCGTCATGACCGGATGCGAGGATGGCAACCCCACACTAATCGGGCAATGCTCCGACACCAGCATCTCCTCCCCGATCTTCCCGCCGTGTTCACCAGGGCGCACGAGCGGATCGTATTAATCCGGTTGCCTGGGTTTCACTTTGTAATATCCTGCGGAATGACGAATTTTTTCTTTTCATTCCAACTTCTGACGGTACCACCAACTGTCCACTGAATATCGTAATAAAACTTTCCTACAGTTGCCGTATTAGCAGACGTGGGAGTAAAGGATACCTTACCTTTATTGGTCACTTGATCGGGATCGGTTACTCCAGTGACCTGAAAAATCTGGTTGGTTGCATCTGTAGGGTCTTTATCACTGTTCACTGTGAGCAGGAACGCATACCCTGTCAGGTCAATCGGAAGGCCCGTTGACTTGCTTTTAATGGTTAATGTCAACGGGTAACTGTCTGCCCTTGTCATCTCAATATCGCCCAAAATCTCACTCATTGCACACCTCAATATAATAATCAGTATCGTCAACAGTCATTTCAAAAGTTGTATCGTCAAGTTCTAATTCAAGTCCACCATCTTCAAGTATAAACTCATAGTCACAAGCAATAATGTTAATGCTGCCTTGTGCATTCAGATGCTCCCAAAAATCATAGCTACTGGCCGGAGTCAGTGAGGATTTGCTTATTACTGTTTCCCATACGTCCATTTTTACCTCGTATATTCCATAGTTGCCTCAGCATTTTCTTCGGCTGTTGGTATTTCACTGATAGCCAATAAAATATCTGCTTGATTTACAACATATACCTTGCCCGAATCAAGCTGAATGCTGTTGGAGGTGGCGGCGATTACCGTTCCACCATTGGCCTTGTAAAGCCTTGCGCTATCCGTAAACTTGAGCGGGATGGCATTAAGGTTATCCAAATAGAAATTCGTGACAGCATCGTTGATACGGTAATTGCTTACATCCTCCACCGTGATGCCTTCAAAGAAAAAGCGGATACCATCCGCCGTGGTCAGGTTATAAATCCACCAGGCGATAAGCCGCTGTTTGGTGGTCACATTATCCGGATCGTTGATATTCACCTCAATATTTGGGTAATCAGCCACGAACTCAGTGACGGTGGAGCCGTCAATCCCCA
>DYOB01000457.1 GCA_020720765.1 Borreliella garinii | reverse complement strand
AGGGCCTTGCCGCACTCAATGACGGTGGTGCCGGTGGTCAAGACTACGCGAACTGGTTTTATGAAACTTATCTTTGGGTAACTCCGTGGGAACCGAAAGCGATTGGAGGAAGCTACACTTTGAAGAGTTGTACTCACTCACCGAAGAGGCCAACACCCGCCCGTCTTTTAACTTTTTCACTTTAGGGGAACCGGTAGCCCCTCCTTCCCGTCCAGAGCCTCCCCCGGCAGTCCCTCCCTTCTCCGAATCAGGATTCACATACCCGGCAAAGAATCGGGCGTTGATAAAGATTTCAAACCGGACGGGATTGTCACGAAGTGGTGATATGCGCTTTACATAGACCCCCAACGGCTTACCTTTGTCATCTTCCCCGTCAAATATCGCAAACATCAAGGCCCGTTTCTCTTCAAAGCTCATCGAATCAAACCGCTCCTTTGAAAAGTAATAATCCTGAAAGGCCAACTTGAGCTTTTCTTCCTGTCCTTTTACCTCTTCCGCTGAGGGCATACAGGATAATTGCAGTTCATCCTTTGCCAACAAGCCGGAAAGCCGGGCAATCTCATTGGAAATGGTACTGTTTTTCTTTTTGATAGCATCCTCGGTAAGAATCCCTTTTAGAAGGGCTTCAACCAGCGTGTCACGGTCATTCTCAGCTTTATTCAATTTGTTTCGGTTGGTCGTGATCCGTTCTTTTAGCTCTTCAATTTGGTTTTGATCCGGGTAGTTTTTCGCCCACGCATTCTCAAAACCACTATCCTCATCACTCAAGTTTTCCCAGATAGCGTCAAGGACAGCATTTTCTATCGTTTTGATTTTGATTGAAGTCAACGCTCGACACTTTTCTCTTTTCCCTGACCGATGGCGATAGAACTTGTATGTGTAAATCCCCCCGTCTGGGCGATTGCTTTTAAGGTATTGGGCCGTCAACATCGTTTCACATTCCATACATCGGGCAAATCCGGTCAATAGAAATGTGTAATTGTTCCGGTTGTCTTTGGTAAAAGTAGCGTTGAACGCTATCTTTTTCTTTACCGCTTCAATCTTCTCGTCACTCATAAGCCGTGGAATTTCAAACACAATAGGCTTCTGCTCTTTTTTGAATTGTAACTCCCAAGAGTTCCCTGCCCGCCCGTGGAAGATTTTAAGAATATTGGTGTAGGTAAGTTGATATTTTGGGTCAATAGTGTCGGCAATATCCCGTAACCCCTCCCCTTT
>DYOB01000456.1 GCA_020720765.1 Borreliella garinii | reverse complement strand
GATGTGTGCAAGTTGTTCGGATGCGGCAATCCGCAAAAAGCAACGGAGATGACACGCCTGATTTTTCGGGATGCCATGGTAACCGATAATTCTGAGGAAATACTTCGAGACGCGCAAGCAGAAAAGGGCGTAAATTTTGCTGAGGTGAAAAGTGAAAACTGGATTGACCGCAGAACCGGGAAAGCCGGGCAAGGAGGCCTCAGAACCCAGGAGCGAGTGCCCGAAGGGACAACATTCAACTTTGAAGTCAGCATCCGTATCTTTGACACAGACGATAAGGAGCATTTCAAAAAGAAGATAATGGAAGGCTTGCGGCTTATGGAAAACGACTACCTTGGAGGCTCTGGTTCGCGAGGATATGGAAAAATCGAATTCCAGGACTTAGCCTTTGACGGCCAGCCATTCAGTCTATAGGAAGCTGCCATGCAAACATATAGAATCGATTTGGAAGTGCCGTCCGGCTTTGTTTCGCCATGGCAGGCGGACACTTTATTCGGCCATCTCTGCTGGGTGGCGGAACGGCACGACAGGTTCCACAACTTCAGGGGAGCCATTGGGCTTATTGATCTGTTTCGTTCTGGGAAGCCGCCGTTTATACTTTCCGACGGTTTCCCCTCCGGCCTTCTTCCTGCGCCGTTGACATTAAAACATCTCTACCAGCCTAAAAAATCTGAAGAGCTCGACCGCTCCCGCTACACCGCACTCAAGCGGGCAAAAAAGCGGGAATATCTGACCATTGCCCAGTTTCAAGCATTTCAGAAAGGAGAAACTCCCGACCTCACGGAAGAGCCTCAAGGGTTTATCCCGTCTGTCACCCTGCATAATCAGATCAACCGCTTTACCAATACCACCGGAGATCAGGGGAATCTTTTTGAACTGGATGAGTGGTTTGCACCACAAAGCGAAGTTCAGATATACGCCAAGGTCAGTAGCGGATTTGCCGATGACCTGAAGCGGCTTTTTGACATTCTTACCCAAGGTGGCTTTGGAGCCAAGAAATCCACTGGTAAAGGGGGATGTACTCTTTCCAGTTTTGTCCCCGACACCGATCTGGAGAGGGAGGACATCGCTCAACCCGCAAACGGTTTCGTTACCATCTCCCACTTTGTTCCGGCACAGGATGATCCAATAGTCGGCACCTATAAAACCAGAATTAAATATGGAAAACTCGGTGAAGAGCGTACTTTTTGCGGCAATCCATTCAAAAAACCATTCAT
>DYOB01000455.1 GCA_020720765.1 Borreliella garinii | reverse complement strand
GGTGGACAATTTCTGCATAAGTCTTGTCGTCGAGTACTATATCAATCTCACCTTGGGAGCCCGAAAAGGATTCCAGGGCATTTGTAATAAGATGCTCAATGACGTGCCGAATTTGTGCCGGTGGAGCGCGGAAATCCTTTGAAGAAGAGTTATATTCCCTGTGTATAACCACTGTTGGCGGTATGCCCTCTCTTTTCTGCTTCAAGACCTCTTCGATATATTCTTCCAGGTTAAGTTTGGTTTGTTTCTCACGTCCAAGATTACCGAAATGCATAGAATATTCTACAAGTTCTTTTCCTCTTTGAGACGCAGTCAGAATTTCTTCGATGTAACCCGCTGTTTTCTCTTTTTTGTTATGCGTAAGTTGGGCTAGTTGCACATAACCCATAATTGCGGTGAGGACATTATTAAAGTCATGCGCCATTCCTGCTACAAAATTCCCATGGTTTTCCATGATATTGCTTTTAGAAATGTGTTCTTTAAAAACATTCTAATTTTCTTGGTTCAATACTCGTTTCCGATATCGTCTATTTTACAAGGGATTTCTTGGAAAAACAAGAGAAAATAGTTATAAATTTTCCTGAATACCGACGAATCTAGCTATTAAAATTCTTTTTCTTATGTTAGAATAGTGTTATGGATGCTAGCGAAATACTTACAGCGCAGGGACTTTTTCACGGGCTAGGGAAAGAGGAGCTCAAAGGGATCAGTTTAAGGACTGAGGTAAGAGATTATAAACCCGGTGAAACCGCAGTCGAGGAAGGGCGGGTCTCTCCGGGGGTCTTCTTTATCCTTTCAGGTTCATTTCGTGTCTCGAAGAAAGCTACTTCGGGAAATCGCCTCGTTGACCTGGCAAAGTTGACCTCGGGTGAGTTTTTCGGCGAGATGGAATTCCTAGATAGCGCACCCGTCCACGCCTCGTTAACAGCTGAAGTGGCATCTTCTGTTGCTTTAATCGAGTACCGCCAGTTTCTGGAAATTAAAAATACCAACCCCCAGAGCTTTATCGTTATTATTTTGAATATGGCAAGAACATTGAGTAAACGCCTTCGCGACAGGGGAGAAACCCTTCTCTAGGAATCGAGAGGATCAAGCCGAAAGGGGGGGGGCGTAGGCCCCGTGAACTTTGCGAAGCAAAGCCCGTGGAAAATTCCTGAATAAACCACAGGCGCTAGCCCGTAAAGAGAATTCTTTCCGCAGATGACGCCGATTTTCGCAGATA
>DYOB01000454.1 GCA_020720765.1 Borreliella garinii | reverse complement strand
TTCCCCAGCGCAGAAGCGGCACGTTCCAGCGTAAACAAAGTAATCGAAGCATTTTCGGGGTCAAGCAAACGCTCCAAAGCAGCGCGGCTGGTCTTCATGCGGCTTGCCATTTCGGTCTTGGTCAAATTCTTCTTCTTCATTTCCTCCGCAATCTGGTAAGCCACCACGCGCTTAATGGCAATGGCTTGCACCTGTTCGTAAATCTTTTCCTCTTTGAGAAAGTCATCAAAGTTACTTCCGATGTGTTTCTTGTTCATGAACTAACTCACTCGCCTTCTTCCGCGAACAAACCGAGAAACTCATTGGCGCGCACAACAACAATTCCTTCGTATTCTTTTAGCTCAAGCAGGTGGCGATCTCCCGAAACGATATAGGCTGCTTTGCCCTCAACCGCACATTCAACCACCATGTCGTCATCGGGGTCATCCAGAACAACGTGCAATTCATTTTTTATCTCAACTACCGTTGCGCAAGCCAAAATCTCCGCAACCGTGCGGGACGCTTGTTCCAGGGTCATATCGAGTTTGGTTTGTAGCTTTTCGTGATATTCATCCAAAATTTCACGACAGAGAATGAGCGTTGCCTTTTTCTCACGCATTAACTTTAAACACTGATATGGGCTGCCGCGCCAGCCAGTAGCGGAAAATAAAATGTTGGTGTCAAAAACCGCTTTTATCATAAACGGCTACTCATGCAACAAATCATCTACAAGTTTTTCGCGTTCATCTTCGGACATTTTGTTCCAGTCCAAGCCGCGCCCTTGCGCCAACTTTCGCATTTTTTCCTCGCCGTTAGCAACAGTCATATCCCACCACGTCTCGCGCTCGGCAATTAAAACATCCAAAATGGTTTGCTTTGCCATCGGCGGCAGTTGTTTAACTAAATCCACAATTTGTTGGTCAGATAACGTCAATGTAACCATCATTACCTCTTTCTTCTCATTCGACAGAGGGATTATAACAAACAAAAAGACCTCGAAGATTTTCACCTTCGAGGTCTTCCTCGTTACTCGTTACTTCTTACTCGTCACTTCCCCGCCCGCACCAACCCCACCTTGACCTTCTCCCCTTCAAACTCATCTTCCACCACGGAAGCGCCTTCAGGAGCGGCGGCAAAAGTCATCACCCTGCTCAACGTCCTGCCGTAAAAAAGACTTCGGAGATTTTGAAAATCTCCGAAGTCTAATTTTCGCAAAACAAATCATCAAATGTGTTTTTTGTTCATA
>DYOB01000453.1 GCA_020720765.1 Borreliella garinii | reverse complement strand
AGTGCCCGTTTGCCGCGAAAAACGCCGGTTCCGTAGATGTGTTCAAAGTTGTAAATGCGCCCCATCGCAAAAACACGGTCAACCCAACCTTTGAGAACAGCCGGCAACCCAAACCACCAGAGTGGAAACTGCCAGATCATCAGGTCGCACCACTCAAGCTTCTCCATCTCGGACTCGATCTCTGCCGCAAAGCCGTGCATTTCGGTAGCGTACATCTCTTCGACCTGCTGCTTAAGGTAGTTCGGGTCTTTGACCGTTGTAAAGTTTTTCCGGCTGGAAACCGGGTCGAGGTGCATTTCATGCAGGTCGGAGGTTTTCACCTCTTGTCCCGCACCGACAAGCGTCTCACAAGCCGTGCGAAACATGGCGCCGTTAAAACTCTGGGGTTCCGGGTGCCAATAGACGACAAATATTTTCATTAACGAACTCCTTGTGGCTGACGTGTTGGGGAACCTGCCGCTATTCCGCTGCGCTCCATAGCGGCAGGTGGAGCGTCTTGTTCAGCATCCGTTGTTTCTACTTGGTTCATTTTGACATCGCCGCTTTGACTTCTTTGTAATGCCGCTTGAACTTAGCAATCCATATATCATTGAGTAGTGCGTTGAATAGTGCGAGAATACCGTCCGGGCTGACAAGATTCGGACTCGTTATATCAATAGACGCACCATGCATCTTAGGCATCGAAATATCCTTTGTACTACTACCCATCCAGTTCTCGTAGAATTTAGCAGACTCCCAACCATAATTGATGATTGAAACGAGCTTGCCGTTGTGTATTACCTGAATCATCGTTTTGCGACAATCGCACTTAGGATCAGTGCAATACGTATCAATAAAGCTGTACTCTCCGTCGGGTATCTGTGGGCTTTGTTTAATTGATACCGTACGAACCTGATGTGCTTCTCCGATAATTTCGCCTGCTGGTATGAATTCCATGATATCGATTCCTTCTCTCTTTTTTTTTATGCCCAACGCTGCAAAAAAGGGGAAAACCGTGGTCTACCCCCTATTATAGATGGGAATTGGGGCGTGCCCCGATTGTCCATGATTGTTCTGGCCGACTAATCTGTTTGTGCGACGCTTAGTCTTGATACCAAAGGGTACCGTTCCGGGCGCCTGATTTGCTACTTTTTATTTTTCCCCCTTTTTATTGCTTTTTATTCTATACGTGATTGGGCGTAGTAGAATGGAACATTGGTTTAACGTTTTCCCAGGATTTTGAATCA
>DYOB01000452.1 GCA_020720765.1 Borreliella garinii | reverse complement strand
TTTGGTAGGCCTGTTGACCATACAGGCGAGTTCTTCTTTGGCTTTTTCGATTGTAATACCGATGCAGACGGATGCGCAAGTAATCGTCCAATTTCTTAAACGCTTGTTGCGTGTAACTGACTTTTTCGATTTTGTAATAATTCATCCATCCTCTTAGTATGGGATTTAACTCATCGACAACTTTTTCCGGTGGATAGTGCCCTATTTTCTTTAGGGTTGCATCAAGGTTTGTCCGTATTTTCTTTTGAGATTTGGCTTTTGGAAAAATATTCCAAAACCTTCCCTGGTTTGAAAATATGCTACGGTCATACCTGAATGTAAATCCCAAAAAATCAAATGATTCTTCTTGGGCTCGTACCACCTTACTCTTTTCCGTGTTGATCGTTAATCCCATCCTTGATAGATAACCGTGTACTTTATCGATGGTTTCCTGATCGATATGCTTGGTCATCAGTATGAAATCGTCCGCATATCGTATCATTCGTACGCCCTTACGGGCAAAGTACCCTTGTGGTTTGTTTACTATTCTGTCTAACAGATTCATGTAAATGTTTGCCAACAATGGTGATATTACTCCGCCTTGTGGCGTTCCCTGCGCATTGCTCTTCCCTCCTGTGTATTTACCGTCTTCTTCAACTATGGGTACTTTTAACCATTGCTGAATCAGTTCGATTACCCGTGGATCGGAAATGCGTTCCTTCATCGCAATTACCAACTTATCGTGGGGTATTGTGTCGAAGTATTTGCTTAGGTCTGCATCGTACACTACATGGTTACCCGCTTTGAGGTTGTTTCGGATTTCGGTAATAGCCATTTTTGCCGAGCGTTTTGGCCTAAATCCGTATGATGATTCATCAAAGTCAGCTTCAAATATGGGTTCTATCACCAACTTACAGGCTTGCTGTGCAACTCTGTCTTTTATCGTTGGAATTCCCAATGGTCGTTTGCCTCCGTTCTCTTTCTCTATCCATACCCGTTTCACTGCTTGTGGTTTGTACGTTCGTTTTCTGAGTTCTTCGCCTAATTCGTCCAAAAACTTCTCCCTCCCGTATTTCTCCACATCACTAAAGGTCTGTTTATCTACTCCCGGACTTCCATCATTGGCTTTACTGCGCTTGTACGCTTCGTCCAATATGTGCCGCTGGAATAGCTTATCATAGAGAACATAAAACTTGTACTCTTTTTCCTGCTTGGCTTTCTGATATAGTTTTAGTTGTAAAAGTCGTA
>DYOB01000451.1 GCA_020720765.1 Borreliella garinii | reverse complement strand
CGGCGAAGGCGGTGTATAGGCGCGGGAAAAGGACGTATTGGCGGACCAATGGGGGAATGGGGCTGGATATTGAGCGCGCCGAGTTTATCCGAGCCGTTTCGGCCGTTTTCCAGCTTGGGCATAATTAGGGGGCACGGATTCAGGACAATGATACCGGGCTTCGGGGGCTGTATGGATAAATCATCCCTCGCTCAACACATTGAAGATGCATGGATATTTCACTAATCAAAGGGATGAGTCAGCTACGCAAGTAAGTTGGTCTACTGTAAAGTGCTGCGGGACAAGGTGAAATTCAACTAGAGGTGACGAGTGTCAAACAAACGAAAACCACCAGCCAAACCGCCACAAAGTACAGTTATTAAAGGGGGCAATAGAACATGCAACAAACCATCCAGCCCGAATTCAGCCCGCCCCACACAGCCTCGCCCTCCGACTTCACCCCAGCCGCCCCAGAAGTAGAGGTAAGCCAATACCTCTGGAAAAAACGCGATGATCTTCTGTATGACGTGCGCTTTTCCATTAGCTACCATCGTAGTCGAGAGCGTTTTCTTGACTGGCTAGACCGTGCAACCAAGGCATTAATGATGATTGGTGGCTCAGCAGCCTTTGCAACTATGCCCCACTCCAATTTAATTGGTCTTGGCATTGCCATGCTCAGTGCACTGTCTTTAGTTTTTGACTACGCTGTACGAGCCCGCCTTCATGCCGATCTTGCACGCCGTTTTCTGGATATTGAGTCCGATATGGAGTCCATTGGTGAACGTGATTTTGATGAGCAACATATAAAGTTATGGCGATCAACCTTTGTTCGTGTCGAAGCCGACGAGCCACCGCAACTAAGTCGTTTGTCAAAAATATGCGAGGCCAAACTCAAAAAGGCAATGGGGGTACAGTACGAGCGCCCCTCTTGGTTGGATCACATGATGGCTCATTTCAACTAAGTCCACGTTAAACAATTCACCTCAGCCTGATCGCAGAGTTAGAGCTTTCATTCAAATTACTACCCGTAGCCACAGCGCGCCTTCTCCTCAATCTGTTGCAGATAAAAGGAGCGAAAGACAAAGCCGTAAAGCCCATAGATTCTTTTTCGCAATCTTCATCCAAGAAAAATGGCTTAGCCATTTCCAGCTAAACCCTTTGCGTGTATTGGTCGGGACGACAGGATTTGAACCTGCTACCACTAGTCCCCCAATTTTTGTGATCTGCGCCAACTGCGCAAAATACAGGGATC
>DYOB01000450.1 GCA_020720765.1 Borreliella garinii | reverse complement strand
CGAAAAGAACCCCGGGAGGGGAGTGAAATAGATCCTGAAACCGCATGCATACAAAAAGTCGGAGCCTCGCAAGGGGTGACGGCGTACCTTTTGTATAATGGGTCAGCGACTTACATTCAGTGGCAAGCTTAACCGAATAGGGAAGGCGCAGGGAAACCGAGTCCGAATAGGGCGTTCAGTCGCTGGGTGTAGACCCGAAACCAAGTGATCTATCCATGGCCAGGATGAAGGTGCCGTAACAGCTACTGGAGGTCCGAACCGACTAGTGTTGCAAAACTAGCGGATGAGCTGTGGATAGGGGTGAAAGGCTAAACAAACTTGGAGATAGCTGGTTCTCTCCGAAAGCTATTTAGGTAGCGCCTCAAGTATTACCATCGGGGGTAGAGCACTGTTATGGCTAGGGGGTCATGGCGACTTACCAAACCATTGCAAACTCCGAATACCGATGAGTACAGCTTGGGAGACAGAGCACCGGGTGCTAACGTCCGGACTCAAGAGGGAAACAACCCAGACCGCCAGCTAAGGTCCCCAAAATTGGCTAAGTGGGAAACGAAGTGGGAAGGCTAAAACAGTCAGGATGTTGGCTTAGAAGCAGCCATCATTTAAAGAAAGCGTAATAGCTCACTGATCGAGTCGTCCTGCGCGGAAGATGTAACGGGGCTAAGCCAGTTACCGAAGCTGCGGATTTGCACGCAAGTGCGAGTGGTAGGAGAGCGTTCTGTACGCCTGTGAAGGTGGATCGTGAGATCTGCTGGAGGTATCAGAAGTGCGAATGCTGACATGAGTAGCGTTAAAGGGGGTGAAAAGCCCCCTCGCCGAAAGCGCAAGGTTTCCTACGCAACGTTCATCGGCGTAGGGTGAGTCGGCCCCTAAGGTGAGGCAGAGATGCGTAACTGATGGGAAACAGGTCAATATTCCTGTACCGATGTGTAGTGCGATGTGGGGACGGAGAAGGTTAACTCAGCCAGGTGTTGGATATCCTGGTTCAAGCTTGTAGTCGTGGCCTCTAGGCAAATCCGGAGGTCTTAGATGAGGAGTGATAACGAGGCGGCTTGCCGCCGAAGTGAGTGATACCCTGCTTCCAGGAAAAGCCACTAAGCTTCAGCTACACACGACCGTACCGCAAACCGACACTGGTGCGCGAGATGAGTATTCTAAGGCGCTTGAGAGAACTCAGGAGAAGGAACTCGGCAAATTGACACCGTAACTTCGGAAGAAGGTGTGCCTTTAG
>DYOB01000449.1 GCA_020720765.1 Borreliella garinii | reverse complement strand
AGTGACTGTCAGGAATTAATTGTATCATTTGAAAGAGTCCTTGGTCGGATAGTATAGTTCCAATCTCCGTGGAAGTCGCTTCTTCGCAGGAGGATTTTCGCCAGATCCTGATCCGAGACCTTTATTCCTTTCGGATAGGAGTTTGTATCTACTTCACAGCGTACTTTGAGGCCTGTTTTTGTAGTAGTTTGGGCGATTAAGCTTACAATCACTTCATGGCTTATCAGGGGTTTTCCTCGCCAGTTCTTGCTGATAAAAGAGAAGAGCCTGTGCTCGATTTTGTTCCATTTGCTTGTTCCTGGAGGCAGATGGCAAACTGAGATTTCAAGTCTAGTTTCGTCAGCGAGTTTCTGAAGCTCCAATTTCCATAACTTAACTCTGGACCCGTTACTGCCACCAGAATCAGCGGTTATCAGCAGTTTGGTCGCACTGGGATAAGTAGCCTGCCCCATGGAATGCCACCATCTGCGGATGGTTTCCACAGCGAAAGCTGAAGTGTCATGATCAATGCCGACGCTTACCCAGCCTACATTGTGAGCTATATCATAAACACCATATGGAGCCGCTTTCCCAAGTTCTGGAATCACGAAATCATGAACGAGTACCTCTTCAGGCTTGCCCTTGGGACAAAGTTCTCGTCCCGAGTTCTTAAATCTCCCGACCAATTCCTTTTTCTTGGTGTCCACTGATATGACAGGCTGCTTCTCCTCCAGATACGCCTCGGCTTTTGAGTTAATGTGCTCAAATTGAGCATTCCGGTCCGGGTGTGATGTCCCTTCTATGGTCTTCTTGTTTGCCTGAAGACTATAACCCATTTCGTGGAGAAGCTCTGCAACCATAGTGCGATTTGTCCTGTGACCCATTTTCTGGAGTTCATCCGTTAATTTCCTGACACTCTTGCACGTCCACTTCAGTGGCGATTCCGGATCGCCACAGGTGGCCGGTTCTATCAGTAGTTCCAAATCATTCTTGAGAGTAGGATCCTTTTCTATTGTCTTCTTCCGGCCTGCTCCCCCTCTGCGAACTCTCCCTATGGGAAGATTTGCAGGTTGTCTCAGTTCTTTTATGCCTTCAGCAATTGCTCGACGTGAAACGCCTGTCTCTCGACTGACCGCCGATATGCCGCCATATCCTAAACATTCAGCTTCCGCAGCTACCAACAGACGTCTTACCCTTTCATCTACAATTGCGACTAGCAGATCGAACCTTTTCTTGATATAAGTACATTCATT
>DYOB01000448.1 GCA_020720765.1 Borreliella garinii | reverse complement strand
ATGAAATCAAAGCCCCCTCTTGATGTTAAGAGGGGGTTGGGGGAGTTAAGATACCTCCGCCCTTGGAATTCCGGGGACATTAACCGAATTGTCTTTTTAATTCGGTATCGTGTATCTGGTGTTCCAGCCCCAGCGTTAGCCCCTCCCAGCTTTAACCTAAGGGGAGGCTGGGCGTTAGAAGGTTGTGGTGTGGGGAAGATATGAAAGTACGTTCTTTTTTACTACACATTGATAATCGAGGTGAAAAAATGAACACAAAAACTCAACTTCAAGGTTGCACTGCTGCCAGTGAAAGAGTGGACATTGGTGGTTGGTTCATTATTCCGAAGTCTCAATTAGCCGGGACCAGAAATCGGCAAAAACAGGGTACCTGTCGCAAAACAACGTCTTTCTGAAATGAGGGATAGCGCTGTGGTCGCCGTACCAGGGTAATAAGTGTTTGAGAATATCTGGATAGAAAAAAAAATGTTCCCCCTTTCAACTCTGTGTCTTTTTGTTACTCAGGGGGCAATGTCATTAACTTAAGCAGAGTCGATGGGCACGGCCTATCGGCCTTTGCCCATCCTACAGCACATTTTTATTGAAAATTCAACATGTAGGATGGGCAAAGTGCAGCGTGCCCATCATTCTTGTCTGGATACGGCGCATGGATAATGAAACGATGTCCGCTTAAGTTAACGACATTGACTCAGGGGGGGCATTGTAATGGAATGAGGGTATGAGCAACACGCTTATATGAAGTGAGATAATTTAATACGTTCCGGCTTTTTTATGCACTTATTTAAAGAAAAAGTAGATTGTTGTGGTTGCCATGCTTGTCAGGTTATCTGTCCAAAAGGTTGTATTTGCATGGAGGTTGATCGTGAAGGTTTTTTGTATCCGAAGGTTGATCTGGAAAATTGCATAGACTGTGGATTGTGTCATGCTGTATGCCCAATGAATTCTGAGATTCCAAAAGGTGAGCCTCCAATAGCTTTTGCCGCTTGGAATCGTGATGAAGTAGTTCGGAGCGCCAGTTCCTCCGGTGGAGTATTTAATGTATTGATGGAGAATACATTGAAACGGGGAGGTGTTGTATTTGGAGCAGCTTTTGATAAAGATATGCAACTTTGCCACCAGTCTGCCCAGACCATGGACGAGGCAGTAATGTTTCGCGGCTCTAAATATATTCAAAGTGTCATAGGGACTTCTTTTCAGCAAGTGAAGAATTATTTAAAAGAAGGGCGTAACGT
>DYOB01000447.1 GCA_020720765.1 Borreliella garinii | reverse complement strand
CATAACATCCCTCATTATTTCTATTTTTTCTCAAGTCTTCGCTGACAATCAATGGTGCCGTGTGATTCCAAGCAACAACATGATGAAGCCGCTTGTCCTTATTCCCCATCATCCCGATCTTGACCCCGCTGGGGTGAAGCATGACGGAATAAAAGCTTTTAACGTAGGTGCCTGATTCTAAATACATTTCCGACATTCCACCTGAGTTTGATTGCGTCCTCTTCTGGGTCAGTCCAACCTGGTTGATAGTGAAGAACAGCAGCCCTTTTGCCGCTTGTGCGGTGTAGGTATTAACGTCCTCGTTTATTCTCCCCACAAACTGGAATGGCCTGTCGGTTGAACAAATGAAACTGTTCATCGCTTTACGCTTCATCTTCAAGCCGTCAGCAAACGCAGATTGTTTACCACCGATAAAGTCGCCACCCTGAGCCATGGCAATAGAGCAACAACCAGAGGCAATGTAAAACCTCAACATCACTTTGAGTACGCCATCCATATTTCTGGTGGTTTTTCCCTTGAAATCCAGCTTGTCATCAAACCTAAAAGAAAAATTCGTATAATCGTCGTCAAGCTGGATGAAATATTTAAGCCCTATATCCTTGGCAATTTTAAAACAAGCATTCCTTGCGTAGATGATGGCCCGCATATCATCAAAATTATCGGCTGAATCGAATGTTTTAGCGATCTCCTTCTTGTCGAAGATGACCACCTTGTCGCCAAACCTCTTGATATACTCAGCCCGGCAAGGGTCAAGATCATCGATGATGATAAAAATCTTTCCCCGATACCCACTATCCATGATAGACACAAAGGTATGCACCTTGTCGGGCCTGCCATTGGTCAGAATAAAAACGGCAAAATCTTCCGCAAAAATCTTATCCATTGTCCTCAAGATACGCCTCCGTCAGTTCTTCAGACAGGGAAACAAACCCCTGTTCGATGGCCTTGTTGAAATCGACAATGACCAGGGCTGAATCTTCCATCAACTCTTGCATTTCGGGTGCTGAGTGTGCGTAATATTCGGCGATATCTTGATAAGAAAATTTCAGGTGGCGGGTGGCGGCGGTGAGCAAAAATTCCTTTTCGTCTTCAGAGACAGAACTTTCAAGAATCTTTTTGATAAGAAGATTTGTCTTGTCTTCATCCACCAACTGAGAAATATCGGGTTGCTCCCCTGTAACCTCATAAATTGGTGACTCGATTTTCGACGAATACTCTTTCCCCTCCTGCTCCTT
>DYOB01000446.1 GCA_020720765.1 Borreliella garinii | reverse complement strand
TAGTCTTACCGCTACCGCTCGGCCCCGACACTCCGACAAAGGCGCCACGTTCGATAGTAAGGTCGACGCCACTTTAGAATGCATTCTCAGGATGCAGGCACTTCCTGAAAAAATCCTTTTGATAACAGATGGTCTGCCGACGGACCAACCGGCGGCGCTGAGGTGGTTAGAGAAATTGCCCAAGGCTAAAATCCAATACACCCAGGTCATTCTCAGAATGGAAAATGACCAGAGGGAAATCACCCTGTCGCAAGGCATGGGTTTGGATGGCTATGCCCCAAAGGATGTACCCCTGGAAGAAACTTTCACCTACAGCGGCGAAAGTTACGAAGCCTTTTTGCGAGAACAGAAAGACACCTTCCACGAGCTGGCCCAGGCGGCAAAGGGCGACCAGGTCCTTTTACTCCAGGACAGGGCATTGGTCCTGGTCAGCCTGGAAATCACCGACCGGTGGCTGGGCGGGCTGAGTGTGAATTAAAACTCATCATTTCAATTTTCCCCGACTCTACGCTTTCATAGCTTATTAACATCCTTAAGTGTGTACTGACATTTCCATTCTAATGGACATATTGGATTTATTAACTTAAGAGCCTGTTGCGCTTGAGGCCGCAGGAATTTACTTGAGGTTGAACTGTGTGATACTTTGTTGCCCATGGCGACACGATACAAAAGCGTTGAACGCGATCAGTTACTCCTTATGCCCTACGAACTTCGGGAATGGATTCCGCAGAATGACATTGTTCATTTTATCATTAAGGCAGCGGAGCTTGTGCCCTTGGAGAGTTTTCAATCCAACCAAGCCGGTACAGGGGATGAGCAGTACCACCCGCACATGATGTTAGCCTTGCTTCTCTACTGCTACTCGCATGGCGTTTTCTCCAGCCGTCGTATTGGAAGGCAGATCTGGAAAGATGTTGCGGTGCGTTACCTTTGCGCTAATAACCATCCCGATCACGCAACGACCGGGCGGTGGAATTGGAGAAGGAACTTTCAGAGAAAGTCGCTGAATTGATGCAGAAAGCCAAGCAAGAAGCGAAGAAAATGGAAGAACTTCCACCCCCGCCAAAGAATGTCAGTACGGAGAACTGGTTTAAATTTTTAAAACAAAGTAATACTTATTCTCTGGTTATTAGGAATATTACTCTGCACTGAAATATACCAGTCACAGTCTAGTTCATCAAAATGTCATCACCGGTGATAAAGTTCCTATAATCACCGGTTTCCAGGTTCCGCCTT
>DYOB01000445.1 GCA_020720765.1 Borreliella garinii | reverse complement strand
AAAAATTGGTAATCTGCCCGGGCGTTCCAATAGAAGAAGTTATAGGCCCTCATTTGAAAGTCCAAATTAGCTCCACTTTCAATGTATGACTCCACAAAAAATGCACAGAAGAACAATGAAAGCAAAGCCAGTTTAGCGTAAAAACTGCTGCCGAAACTCACAGACTTGAAACGCTTGCGCTTTGCAAAGCTCGAACTGAGGGCTCGCTTTACTCCCTCAGTCTCTTCGTCCAAGTCGACCTCGCCGCTCGCCTCCTAAACGTGCAGAGAACAGAGAAACTTCTCTGTTTTGGAAGAAAACTGCTGAATTTGAGCGTCCTGCAAATCGAGAAACACCTCAAAGACAGTCACTCGCTCAACGTTGACGCGACGATAGACAATAGTCATGAGCAACACGAAAAGGAGAATGTAGGCGAAGCTGAAGCCAAAGAGCAGCGCTTCATTTTTCTGGAAGCTGAGAATGGCAGTGCCAATGTCGATGAGTCGGACCTTGGCTTTGCTCTCCATAATGGAGCGGACAGTGTTCCCGTTGTTCAAAATATATGGCGCAACGAAGGGATCGACTGCCTTGAATCCCGCTACCAGCTCGGCCTGTGAAGTCGCTCCCTTGAGCTTAGCGTAGAGCCTTGAGGCATAATTTATGAAAGTCAGCAGGAACTCGGTGCTCATTGCTGTTTGTGTGACTCCGTCAGTCGCCAGCGTAATCGTGAAAGGGGCTGAACCGAGCAGCTGAATGCTTTCCAAATAGCGCATGTTGTCAGCGTAAATCCCCAAATATCGGTCAGCCTTTTCCGGGGATTTTCCTGCAGCCATGAGCGAGAGCGCTTTCACTAAACTGATTTCCTTCACCAACCCACCGACAATCAGATTTTGGTATGAAATTTCAGTCGTCATTGCGAGGAGAGTGTCGTGGTGCGAGGAGAAGACTGCGGTGTAGGCTCCGTACATTGCAAGGAGACCGACAATTCCGACTGCGAGTACGACGTAGACAGAGTAGCCGACGCGGTGACGTCCCACAAAGTTTTCGTAGGCCTCTTTGCTTGCGAATATCTCTTCCTCGTCTTTGCGGTTAATGGGTTCGAGTTATTGTCCTTCTGCGCCAATCACTCTTTCTCCGTTCTCCTGCAGATCGTTGTTGTCGTCATCGATGATCTGAATGGCACTGTTGAAGAGTCTGAAAGTAGAGATTCCGCGGGAATAATCAACTTTTTCCTTTTGCGTCTGTGTTTACTGATAAATT
>DYOB01000443.1 GCA_020720765.1 Borreliella garinii | reverse complement strand
CCCCCGCACTCCCTTCCGGGTTACTCTATTGGGACACATATTGGCTTACGACCAGAGCGTAGGATGGTATCCGGAGAAGTAACTTTTTCTCTAAGCTAATAGTTATGTATACATGCTATTACTAACTTCGGTACATTTATTATGCATTGAACGTTCTGAAAAACAGTTCTATATTCTGACAGCTATTGGAGGTGACTCCAAAATCAAATAGCTATCGAAAGGAGTGTATTATGGACTATAATTTCATTGAAACCGGGGTAATTTCAAAAAACCCGGTACTATTCAGGAATTCCCGAGGATACGAATTCAGTATCCTCGGGTTCAGATATATGTACGAAGGCAGTCCTTCGTATATAAGCGTCCTAAAGTGGGGACGGTGCGAATCAGCCGTTGGCGATAAAGTTATCGTCAGCGGCGAAATCCGAGAAAGTGGGTTTTACCCAGTCTTTCGCGTCTTTTGCGAAGAATTGGGCGTAAAACCAATAGCCTCCCAGTAATGGGGGGCCTTTTTTCCGGGTTAATTTTTTTACAGAATGCGGGACGGTATCCGGAAAGGACTCGGATACCATCATAAGGCTTTGCCTTACACACCATTGGGGTTTCACCCCAAACCCCGTGCGGGAGCAACCCTATTGGGTTTCCCCCTGCATCCTCTTCCGGTTATCCTATCAGGTTATATGTTAGCTTACAATCATAATTATCTTATCTATTCATACATGCATGCTATTAGTTGCTTTGGTACGTTCAATATACATTGAGCCGATTAAAAAACGTTCTATACATTGATAGTTGTTGGGAGAAATCTCAAAATCAAACAACTATCAAAAGGAGTTTTTATGGATTACTTAAAATTGTACGATAATCTCAACAAGGAATTAAAAAACCTTGCTGAGCAAGAATGGTGGCAAACCGTTCACCGGTGTAACCGGATTTGTCAAATTAGAGAGCAAATCATAGCACGCGAAAACAGTGTGAGCTATGAAGAACTTCGCAAAGACTACCCCTGGTAAGGGGTAGTCTTTTTTACCGGGTTAATTTTTTTACAGAATGCGGGATGGTATCCGGAAAAGACTCGGATACCATCCTGGGGCTCTGCCCCTCACCCCGATAGGGCTGCCGCCCCAGACCCCGCGCGGGGGAAACCCTGACGGGTTTCCCCCTGCACCCCCTTCCGGGTTATTCCAGTGGGATATATATTAGCTTACGACCAGAGTGTAGGATAGTATTCGGAGAAGTAAC
>DYOB01000442.1 GCA_020720765.1 Borreliella garinii | reverse complement strand
GGATTCAGGACCAGAAGGGCCCCAGGGGGCTTTTTATCATATAACTTGGGTTTATCATACTGACTGAAAGCATTTCACTCGCCCCCGCCCGTAGGGTCCATCGAACGCTGTTTTAACCTGCGTTTTGGGTGGCGTTAACCTTGCTTAGCAAAGGTCGTGACACCAAAATAAGTCAGGTTGAACTAAATGTTAGCTTTTTCTAGTTCTTGGAAATAAAGCCTGTTAGTGTATAAAAGACCTTCTCCTTATGGTTGTGGGGCCTTACAGTTCGGACCAGAAATACCATAGTCCAGACTTCATTTAGAATCTTGTTCCCTTCAGCAATGAGGCTTGTATACTGATCAAGTGCCTCATCATTGATAGAACCATAGACCGGAGTGCGGTCTTCAAGTTCGACCTCGATCTTTCTGTGATTCGGGAGTATGCCCACCACCCGGCAAACGAGTTCTTTGGGCTCATCACTTACACTAATTGAGTCTGCCCGAATTTTCGCACGCCGAATGTAGTTAGCGTCTAGAATATAGTCGTTTTTATCATCTACGATGCGGATCTGAGCATTTCCACCATCTAGATTGGTGAAGAAGTCCTTTATTGAGATAAGTGTTCTGCCATCAATCTTTCTGAAAATCTCCAGATATCTTTCTTCGTCTTGAGTTCCAATGTTCACGATTAGTTCAATTGCTTCGCCAACCACGAACTTTAGGGTCGTGTCGATCGCTTGGCCCTGGTCTGTCATTTCTTCAAGCACGAAACCGAATGACCCTTTCACAACACTTGAAATGACCAGGCCGGATGAAGCAGAAAGTGGTACCTTTCCTCGAGTTCCCATTTTTCCAAATGCAAGATTTGCGTGTACTTTTGAAACAATGTCTTGGAACTCCTTGAGAATTTCGGCAGTGAAGTCGGCTCTGATTGCCCTGGACCCTATTACAGGCCGACCACTAAAGAAGAGAGCCACGCTAGCTTTGGGTCCCCCAATTTCGAGGGTTGAGAGTTCTTCTTGAAGTTTGTCCTTTTTGTACTGAAACTGGATTCGCGAAACAGGATCCCCTGCCTCATCAGACTCTTTGAGCAGACGCTCAATCGAAGCAAGCTCGGCCTGGATGCTCTCAACCCTAAGTTTGTTAAGCACTTTGAAGCTCCTCGGTCAGGAGTTCTAGAAGCGTTTCCTCGTCAGCGTCGTCGAGAGAGATCTCAAGCAAACCTTTCCATATAAATGTCTCCCGCTGGTGAGAGAAT
>DYOB01000441.1 GCA_020720765.1 Borreliella garinii | reverse complement strand
GCGTTCCCATGCGGCGCATGGGAACGAGATGATGAAAAAGTTCAGCCTCTTTGTGTCTGTCGGGAAATCTTCTGGCCTGTAAAGAATTCCGACACCTTGGGCTTGTGGCCGCTTGGGGTGGCTTTCCCGCACTGGTGCAGGGGAAAAGAGAGTTTCTTCTTGCGATTTTCTCGTTGACCACTGTCGGTATGTTTTACAGACAGCCTGTTTCAGGCGGAAAGTAATCAGGGGAAAAGCACGCAAAAGTCACATGTTGCTTTGTGGTATGGTTGTTGCATGGGTATAGTAGTAGTTTAGGCGAAGGTTGTTTATTATAATAATTTTTATGGGAGCGGATTATGAAAAAGAAATTGTTGGTTGGCTTGGCGTTTGGAATGATGATGACAGGGATGACAGGAATGGCAAGTGCAACGTTGATTTCAAGTTCGTTTGACGCTGCATTGTCTGGTGGAAGTGTTATAACTTTCGAAGGTGTGTCTGTAGGACGTTATGTCTCTCTCGTTCTTGACGGAGTCACATTTACTGCCCAAGATCATGACTTCTCTCTTTCTGATATGTTTTCAGGAAATTACAATATGACTGGTCGTTATCTAGATAATCAAGATAACAGTAATAATGGGTTTTCAAGTATACGCTTCAGTTTTGACAGTTTAGTGAGTGCTTTTGGTTTTAACTTGGGTTCTTCCAATTATTTTTGGAATCTGTCAGCTTATGATGCAGCTGATAACTTGCTTGGCGGGAGAAACTTGTCACCTACTATCGATAGTAACAAAGGAGAATTTTATGGGTTTGCTTTTAACGATGGAATCTCGTACGCTATATTGTCATCTACTGATATTAATTATGATTGGGTTCTGATTGATAACTTTACAACTGCTGGTGGCACTGCCCCCGTCCCCGTGCCAGCCACCATGCTCCTTATGGGCTCAGGCATAGCAGGTCTTATCGCGGCCCGCCGGAAAAAGAAAGCCTGATTTCTTGTTCAATAGAGTAGGTGCAAGGCAGGGTCATTCATTTGACCTTGCCTTTTTTTTGTTCCAATAAAGCAGCTTGTTGCGAAAAACTTCCCCATGTCATTTGACTCCTTCGGACTCTCCGCTCCCCTTCTCCAAGCCATCGCTGAGGCCGGGTACACCACTCCCACGCCGATCCAGCTCAAGGCGATCCCGGCAGTCCTCTCTGGCAGGGATGTCATGGCCGCGGCCCAGACTGGCACCGGCAAGACCGCCTGTTTTGTCCT
>DYOB01000131.1 GCA_020720765.1 Borreliella garinii | reverse complement strand
CTTGTGTTGTTTTTTTGGCGGTTGGAGCTGGGTGTGGGAGTGCGGTCGAAAGTCAAATTTCCTTTGATGCCTTACCGACTTGGTCGGATTGAAAACTCTCCAAGGGTACAAGTTCGGCCGCCTCGACGCTTTTATATCGTGTCGCCATGGGCAACAAAGTATCACACAGTTCAACCTCAAGTAAATTCCTGCGGTCTTAAGCGCAACAGGCTCTTAAGTACAAGCGGATTTGCTTTTAAATCGCTATGTAAAGGTATGAGAAACTCCTTGGTTTTTTTCTTCCGGTATTTCGTGCTCCTGACGAGCTTCACTTCCTGTGAATTCTTTGAACCGAATACTCTAGTGGGTATAAGTTTTTCCGAAGGCTCACCTTACGCCCAGGCGTTTTCCCCAACTGGAACCCTCGAGGTCTGGACTGAAGGCACCCAGCCGTCCCAGAAGCACCAGCTTGCCTTTGGGGACGCCTTGGAACTCCACCTTCCGCGTACCGGAGCGGGTATACTTTTATGGAACCTTCCTACAACAGGAGGTGGTCAAACTTTAGGGGCCGTCTGGAACTTTCCACCTGAGAATCTTATCTTGGACTCCCAGGTGGGGTGGGTCTGCGATGCCCTTGCCTTGTGTGCGGAAAAGGGCGCCCCTATTCATACTTGGAACCTCGAAAAAATCGCCTCGGAATTCCGCCGAAAATGTTCTTCGCATCCCGCCGTCTTCTGGGACAATCCAACTTTTGCGGCCGACATTCTGGCCGGAAGAGAGGGGCCGGGACTCTTCCGTTCAGCCCGGACCCGTATCCTCGATGTCTTTTTTCCTAAAGGTTCCTGGCTTTATCATGAAATAGGTCTTCCCCCAAGCGGCACTGGTGAATGGCCGCTTGGCACGTGGAACTTTACAAACCACGACTCGGGTGCACCCATGAAAATCATGATTCCCGACTCGGGTCCCGCCCTGGTTCTGGTTGACACTTCGGCCCTTTTGACGTACTATTAAAAGACCGAGGTATTTATGGCGTTCAATCTTAAGGAAGATATCAGACCAATTTCTTATATTAAAGCAAATGCAGCAGACGTTATGAATTCTATTAATGAAAGAAAAAGTCCTATCGTCATTACTCAAAATGGCGAAGCAAGAGCCGTCCTCCTGGATATCGAGTCCTACCAGAGCATGCGGAGTGCATTTACCCTTCTCAACATCTTCAAGATAGCAGAAGATGAATACCATTCGGGAAATAGGGACACCTTGGATACTGTTATCAATCAGATCGAGGAAGAGTTTTTCCCCGAATGAGAAAAAAGTATCGCGTCGTGATCACTCCAACAGTAGCAAAGGACTTAAAGGAAATTGTCGAGTATTACAATGCGGTCAACAGAAGTTATTCAAAAAAAATACTTACTAAAATCGTCGAACGAATGCGTGAGCTCGAATCTTTTCCTCAAAAAGGGAGAATTGTTCCGGAACTCAAGGATCACAATATTGACAGTTATAAAGAAGTGATAGAAGAAAATTATCGCATAGTTTATAAAATCTTAGATGATGAAGTCCTGATGATTTCCGTAATCGACGGGCGTCGAAATGTCGAAGAAATTCTTATTAGGAAACTTCAGCGGAAGTGAAAACAGACTCCTATACTCGCTTTATGTCAAGATGGTAAAATTTGCTTTATTATAGATATAATAACTATAAAGTACTTGACATCCAAATGAATATGGATTAGGATCGAATTATCCGTTTCACGGTATTAAACGTGGGCGAAAACCTATTGAAGGAGATATTATGAAAACTTGGAATCTCAGTTTATTTGGTTTTTTAATTTTGGCTGGATGTTCAACCATTCCTACAGTGTGGCTTTCAGAGGACGCATTGCTGAATATGCCCGATTCGGCTATCGATCCGATTGTTTTACAGTTTAATATTGTGAACTTTTTTATCTCCGATACACAATATTACACACCCAATAATCCAAGTGTAAAGTATCTTGTCTTAGGTTTAAAATCTGATAATATTCGAAAGAACCTTAAGTATGATTTTACCCGCATTCAGGTACGTTTTGCATCCGGCGTCAGGCCTCCTGTAGCTTATCACTATTTTGCAGGTGATTTTCCTCTTTGGCGATTCAGTATGGGAGGAGGTACAAATGTGAGTGAAGCCGACTTTGGCGGCGGTGAAGGACGTTATACAGTCATTTTGGGCTACTTTTATGAAAAAAACGAAGTACCTCTTGCACTCGTTTATAACGATATGGAAACACCTATTCCTGAAGAAAAAATTGGATTCCATTCAATCTGGGAAGGTTTTCCTATCTCCCCGCCGCGGACAAGAAGCAGCGAATAACCTTCTAATAATACTTCGAAAACTGTTAGATTTTTGAGAACTATATGACTTTTTCGGGGCTTTCTGATATAATTCTCTATTATGATCGAAGAGCCCCGACATTTTTTAACCCAAATTATCGACGAGGACCTGGCTGCCGGCCGGGTCAAGGGAATAATCACCAGATTCCCCCCTGAACCCAACGGATACCTGCACATTGGCCACGCCAAATCCATCACCCTGAACTTCAGTTTGGCTCAAATCTACGGCGGCAAATGCCACTTGAGGTTTGATGATACCAACCCGGCTAAAGAGGAACAGGAGTTTGTCAATTCCATCCGCGAAGATGTCCGTTGGCTGGGTTTTGACTGGGGTGAAAACGAGTTTTTCGCCTCTGACTATTTCGACCAGATTTACGCCTGGGCTGTGGACTTGATCAAAAAAGGTCTTGCCTACGTGGACAGCCTCACGACAGAACAAATCCGGGAACAGAAGGGCACACCTACAGTCCCAGGTGTCAATAGTCCTTTCCGCGACAGGGCGGCCGAGGAAAACCTGAAACTCATTGAAGAAATGAGGCAGGGAAAACACCCCGAGGGTTCGATGGTGCTCCGTGCCAAAATCGATATGGCCCACCCGAATTTTCATATGCGCGACCCTGTGATCTACAGGATCAAATTTGCCCACCACCACCGGACGGGCGACAAATGGTGTCTTTATCCCATGTACGACTTCGCCCACGGCCAGTCGGACGCCATCGAGAAGATAACACACAGCATCTGTACCCTTGAATTCGAGGTCCACCGCCCGCTTTATAATTGGTTTGTTGAAAACCTGGAGATTCCCTCCCCCCCCCACCAGTACGAATTCGCCAGGCTCAACCTCACCTACACTGTGATGAGTAAACGCAAGCTCCGCGAGCTTGTGGAAACCGGCGTGGTGGACGGGTGGGATGACCCGAGGATGCCTACCATTTCCGGTATGCGCCGCCGCGGGTACCCGAGCGAAGGGATAGTCAACTTCTGCAAGGACATAGGAGTTTCCAAGGTTGAGAGCGTCCTCGATATTTCCCACCTGTACTTCCACGTCAGGGAGGTCTTGAATAAGACGGCCCAGCGCAGAATGGCGGTCCTCGCCCCCGTTAAACTTGTGATAATTAACTACCCGGAAGGAAAGACCGAACTGATCGAAGCAGAGAATAACCCCGAGGATCCGAACTCCGGAACGAGAATGGTTCCTTTTTCAAGGGAACTCTGGGTCGAGCGTGAGGACTTCAAACAGGATCCCCCCAAGGGCTGGTTCCGCCTGACGCCGGGACTGGAAGTGCGCCTCAAACACGCCTACTACATCACGGTTCAAAATGCAGTTTACGATCCAGCGGGCAACCTCACCGAACTCACCGCCGTCTACGACCCCGAGTCTCGCGGCGGCGGAACTCCCGACAATAGAAAGGTTAAAGGCACCATCCACTGGGTTTCGCAGGCTGAATCCGGTACCGTCCTGGTGCGCGATTATAACCACTTATTTACTTTGGCAAGCCCTGAAGCCCCCGATGAAAACGGCGAAGCCTCGGACTATAAGAAGTATATCAACCCGGAAAGCCTGGTTGAAATGCCGGGCGTCAAGGTTGAACCTTCACTCCTTGATGCCATCCCCGGTGAAAGGTTCCAATTTCTCCGCAAGGGATATTATACTGTGGATACGAGAGATTCCAGCAAGGGGGCTCCGGTTTTTATCCTCACCGTGGGCCTCAAGGATAGTTGGAGCAAGGTGGAAAAAAAGGCAGGATTGGAATCCTGAGGAGAAGATTTCTTTGAAAGTTTTTGCTGTGACTCTGCTTCTCGGTTGTGCCGGAAGTTCGCAAGTTACAGAAGTCAATGAGTTTGTACCTTACTCTTCGGAATTCAGAAACACGAAGAACGTGATCCTGATGATCAACGACGGCGCGAGCTGGGGAACCTGGCAGGCCGCCTCGTATTGGGAGTTTGGAGCCTTGGGAAAACAGGTTTACGATGCATTTCCCGTCAAACTCGGTGTTACAACATTTCCCCACAATTCAAGCACAGACGCCACCAGTGCGGAAGAAATGGAAGGATCCTACGACCCGGCTGCTGCTTGGGATGTTACGCGCGCAGAACCACCCTTCCAGTTTTCTGCATACAAATACCTTTCACTGGGTTACACGGATTCCGCGGCCGCAGCTACCGCCATGGCGACGGGAGTTAAGACCTATAATAACGCCATCAACTTCGACAACTTCGGCGAGCCACTACCTTTTATCACTCAAATCGCCAGAAGGTTAGGAAAACGAACCGGTGTGGTCACAACGGTGGAATTCCCACACGCCACACCAGCAGGATTTTCAGCCCAAAACGAAAACCGGAATAATTATACCGATATCGCCCACCAAATGCTTCACTCTGGACTTCTCCATCTCGTTATGGGCGGTGGCCACCCTTTCTTCACCCCGGACGGCCAAGTGCGCTCCAGCGGTTGGCACAGCAAGGTGAACGAAGCGGATTGGGGCGAATTGGCTTCAGGGAAATTGATCCCCACCGGGGCTTCCATGCCCTGGGCCTTTCTTCAAACGCCCGAGGATTTCACAGGGCTTGCATCCGGCACCCTTCCTGAAAATGACCACCTCCTAGGTATTTTCCAATCCTTCAGCACCACCCAACAAGGGCGCACACTCGCAGCCCAGGGTCCCGACGCTTCCCTTCCGAGCGGGATAGCACGTAACCCTGCGGTTCCCGACCTGCCAACCATGACGCGCGGAGCTTTGAGGTTTCTTTCCCGAGGAGACGGAGGTTTCTTTCTGATGATCGAAGGAGGAGCAACCGACTGGGCCGCACACACCAGCAACAAACCCGCTGACGAGGTCCAATACGGGCAGCTTATCGAGGAAACGGTGGACTTCAATAAAGCCGTCCGAGAGGTGACGGCTTGGGTCGAAGCGAATTCCAGCTGGGAGGAAACTCTCCTTATCATCACCACCGACCACGGCAACGGACTCTTTCTCGGACCCGACGGCGACCGCCAGGCCTTTCAGCCTCCGCAAAACAGGGGACAAGGAAAAATCCCCGGTCTCAGCGCCCGCCCTACGGGTTACCATACGAATGAACTCGTGCTCCTCTGGGCGAAAGGTGCGGGAGCCGAAAGGTTTCAGACCATGGTCAGGGGAAGGGACCCCGGTTTTGCCAGGTTTGTGGCCCACAACGACGGGAATTACATCGACAACACCGATATCTTTAAGGTCATGAAGGCCGTGATCGAAGCCCAACCCTAGGTTCACATGCTCGAACTTCCGGAAGACTTTCCCCGGCTGAAGTCCACTGGATGGACCAATCTTCAGCCTGGCATGGTTTTCGCCGGGGGCATCACCATCAACGACTCAGTGCCGTGGGAACTTCGCGGGTACCCTGTGCTGACACCCGGTTTGCTTTCAGACCTTCGCCGGCGCTACCAACTTTTGCCGAAAACAAAGGTCCTCATCCTCGCCCCGGAAGAATCCAAGGGCTCCCTGACCGCGGATGACATATCCAGGCTGATAACGGGTGCCTCAGAAAAAATATCGCTCTTGAACGGTATCCGCTCCCAATGCCTCGATTGGCGCAAGCGGCTCGGACTGGACTCCGAAGGCGTAGATGCTGTAGCTGCTGATTTTCTCGTCAACCAACACGATACCTTCTTCCGCTCCAGTAAGGCTGAATCAAGTCTCCTTCACCGTCTAGGAGAGGAAATCCGGATAGCAGACTTCCTTTCCGGGAGGTTGGCTTCCCGGTTCAGCCTCCCATCCGACCGCCCCTTCCATTTGGCTATTCTGGTGGATTACAGTTACAGTATCCGTGCTTCGGGCAAGGAAGAACTGTTGCTCACCACGGTCAATTTCCTGGTTGATAAACTAGGAGCAGCCTTTCCTTTAGCAAAAATTACTGTGGCAGGTTTTTCGGATGAATTCAGGTTTCTCAAAACACCGCTGACCGGGCGTGAGATTCCCAGAAAAGAAACAAGGCTGGAGACAGCCTTGGAACGCATTCTCAGGATGCAGGCACTTCCTGAAAAAATCCTTTTGATAACAGATGGGCTGCCGTCAGACCAACCGGCGGCGCTGAGGTGGTTAGAGAAATTGCCCAAGGTTAAAATCCAATACACCCAGGTCATTCTCAGAATGGAAAATGACCAGGGG
>DYOB01000440.1 GCA_020720765.1 Borreliella garinii | reverse complement strand
CGACATCTATACAGAATGCTTGACCAGAACCATGACAACCAACGGTCTGATCATGTTAACCTTCACGCCACTTGCAGGACTTACTGAAACAGTTCTGCAATTTATGCCTGAAGGAAAGATTCAAGAGCATCAAGAAGGTTCACGCTTCCTCATTCAAGCAACTTGGGATGATGCACCCCACCTTACAACAGAACAAAAAGAGAAGCTCTTTGCTGCCTTGCCACCACATCAACGAGAAGCGCGATCGAAAGGAGTTCCTCAACTTGGCTCAGGTGCAATCTTTCCAATTCTTGAATCAAACATTACCGTGGCAGACTTCCCAATTCCAGACCACTGGCTACGTGCTTATGCCCTTGATGTTGGCTGGAAGAAAACTGCATGCCTTTGGGCGGCGACTGACCCGACAAGTAACATTACTTTCCTTTACTCTGAATATTATCAAGGTCAAGCAGAGCCAGTAATCCATGCGGAAGGTATCAAAGCTCGTGGATTTTGGATTCCAGGTGTAATAGATAGCGCTGCACATGGCAGATCCCAAGAAGATGGTAAGCAACTCTTTGAAATTTACATGACCTTGGGCTTAGACATCACAAATGCTAACAAATCAGTCGAGTCAGGTCTTTATAAAGTTTGGCAAATGCTCGCAACGAACAAACTTAAAGTCTTCGGATCACTTGTCAACTGGTTTTCTGAATTTCGCATCTATCGTCGGGATGAACATGGTTCAATTGTCAAGCAAAGTGACCACTTGATGGACTGCACTCGTTACTTAATTATGTCCGGCCTTGACCGAGCAATCGCAACTCCATATTGGGAACACATGGCCTGGGAAGACAGCGAAATCTATAACGAATCAGAAACTAACTGCATTACAGGATATTAGGGAACAAACAATGCCAATGATGCCACCATACGAATCCCCTGATTTCGCCCAGGAGGCACGACTGGGCGCCCCAGGAATACTGCCCAATCAAATGCCCGATCAAGAAATGGCAGATATTTCTGGAACCCCTCCAGTTTGGGCATCTGAGCAACCAGTTGAAGAAATTCTCAGCGAACAATCAGCCCAGCCAGCCCAGCCAGCTGAGCCAGATCAATATCTTATTAAAGCAATCGAAAAAGAAATTCTTCGTGCAGAGGCATTAGTCCTTGTAACTAATATTGCCGATAAACAATCGCCTGAAACTATTGCTGATATAACGACTAAATCAATTGAAGGGTATAAGATTGACTTAGCCAGTCGTG
>DYOB01000130.1 GCA_020720765.1 Borreliella garinii | reverse complement strand
TAACATCAAGCCGACAAGCTTACGTTCTTGTCCAGCTCTGTGGGTCCATTATAGTTACTGGTGGGTGCGCGAGCGTGAACGCGAATACTCAAATCTTAAAAGTGCCCAGGTACTTCTCGTAAATCTCACGAAGACTCTTGGCAACCTGGTCATCCAAACCGGTTGTCCCGAGGTCGATGGCTTCAAGCATAAGGATGGCCATTTTCAGGGTAGCATCCAGGGGTTCGGACAATTCCGAACCCCTTTTCTCCACAGTTCTACCGGAAAAGACGGTTTTAAAATACCGTTCAAGTTGGGTGAGAACCTCTAAAATTAAAGCGTTCTGTTCTGTAGTTAAGGAGGCCATACCGAGGAGGGTTTCATTGAGTTTATTAAGTTCCGTCGTCATAGTTCAAGGTTGATGAATATTGGGATTTCTGTCAAATGCCGTCCCAGCCTCGGAGTCTGGCATCCACACCCCGCTCGCGGAAAAGGGTTACTACTTCCTTAATACTTTGATCCTCTGCTTGTGGAATCTTGTTGAAGTCGGGATCGAGGCAGGTTCCTGGTCGAAATCCGGTAACAAAGAGGAGCGCACCGGCACCCAAAGTTTCTGCCATAGCAGGAATATCTTCGAGATGACTCCAACCGGGGACCCAAACAGTGCGGAATTCATGGGGAATTTTCCTATCATTTAATTGTTTTATGGTTTGAACGATTTTCCCCCCATCACCCTGATAACCTACTCGTGAGTAGTGGTTGGGTGGTACCTTCAAATCCATGGCCACGTAATCAGGGTCGATACTGGAGAGCGCTTCCGGGAGACTGCCGTTGGTATCGAGTTTGATTTCGTATTGGAGTGCTCTAAGATCTTTTAAAAGTTCGGGCAAGTCCTTGTGGAGGAGGGGTTCGCCGCCGGTTATTGCCACGCCCCCAAGAACATTTTTACGCTTTAGTAAAAAGGAAAGGATCTCTTCGCGCGGGAGAAAATCTTCGGGCCGGGGACCTTTCACCAGGGTTCCATTATGGCACCAACCGCAACTCATGTTGCAACTGTGCGTGAAGAGGACGGCTGCAACCCTACCCGGATAATCCGTTAAACTTGTTTTCTGAAGCCCCAAAAAATCCAACGGCACTTTAGTTTCCCGTCCCTTCGAAGTACCTTAATCTAGTACCCGAGTTTTGTCCACAGGTCGGAAGCAGCGCCGCCCAGGAGCCGCGAGGCCCAGGCCCCAAGCAATTGGGCCGCCTGTTCCCTTACTGGACCGCTTTCCTGCATCATCCTTCCAAATTCTTCCATAACGCGCATTCTCACAGGATGGCTTTCTCGCATCAGGTTGTCCAATGCTTCCCCGGCGAGGTCTTCGGGCCTTCCATCTTGCAAACGCCTGATCCAAGTCTGGATTTGAGGAAGGGTTTGAGTTTCAGCCGTGTCCTTCCACTCTCCCGCTATTCTTCGGATTTCCGCTTCATCGATCTTTCCATCCAGGGTTGCCCAGACCAGCTTAAGTTTGGCAATTGATTCCTCCACCGGGTTTTGGGTGGGAGAAACCGGTTGTGTCTGTTGTTGCGGTTGTGATTCAGCCTGACGCCGTGTGTTTTCCGACGTCTGGGTGTTCCCCGTAGGTTGCGGAAGTTGGGGGCCGGTGTCAGGCCGTCCTTCACGGTTGGCAAGGAGCATGGCTCCGATAACGGATAAAAAGAGTAAAATTGAAAAAAATAAGCCCATTGGTCCACGGTCCATACTTATATATCGGTCGAGGGGGTCGATTGACAAAGCGTGATAAAAAAGGCAAATTCATTGAAACTTAGGGCCCGTAGCTCAGTGGTTAGAGCAGAGGACTCATAATCCTTTGGTCCCTGGTTCAAATCCAGGTGGGCCCAAGATTTTTTTTAAGGATAAGTCAATGATTATTCATTTAGTTGTAGCTTTAGTTATTCTCATTTTGGATCAGGTATCTAAGGCTTTGATTGTTTTTGTGACGAACAACAACTTTCCCACCTTGATTGTTTCTTATTTAGGAGATTTTCTTCAATTCCGCCACGATAGAAACCTTGGAATTGCCTTCAGCGGGTTGAATAACCTGGACGGACTTACCCGGGTCATCATGCTCATGGTCATTCCTATTCTGTTCTTAGGTGCTGTGCTGTGGATGTATTTCTTCGATAAAAAAATGTCAAAACTCCAGAGGTGGGCCCTGGTTTTAATCTTCTCAGGAGGCTTGGGCAATATTATCGACCGCGTCTTCCGGCCCGAAGGTGTCGTGGATTTTATCAGTGTAAAATTCTTCGGACTTCTGGGTATGGCTCGTTGGCCGACTTTTAATATTGCTGACTCTTCGCTCGTTATCGGCGGTATCTTGATAGCGATTTCCCTTATAACCGAAAGAAAGAAGGCTGTAACTTGACCTGGAGAAACGCCGCATATTTATTACTAGGGGTCCTTATCAACTTTTTTTTACTGCTATTCTTTTTTCTTCTGATACTCTCGATCTCTGGAATCCTTATTCCACCCTCCTGGGCGGGTCTTCATCGGTTCCTCTTTCTGGTTTTTGCACTAATCTCCATGAAACTGACATGGATGAGCTGGAAACGGCTGGCAGCTTTCCTGAAGGATCATTTGAATTGGGAGTGGAAACCCGATTTTTCCCCCATCGTGAGAAAAATCACGGGGCGTTTTACCTAAACGATCCCCTCGCGTCTACCTTATCGCTCGTTGAGTATGCCTTAATCTTTGGAAAATCCTGCAATGTCCTTTCGAGAATCCATTTGTTTTCAGACATAAAAACGGGCTGGCCGCCGAGGTCCGTTGCAACTCGGTGGCTATACCTATCCGTAAATTTTTCAAGCTCCAGGGGGTCGTCGCTGGAAAGCCAACAAGCCGCACCAAAATCCACAGGCTCGTAGCGGCAGGAGGCGTTATACTCGTTTTCAAGCCTGTATTGGACCACTTCGAGCTGGAGCTGCCCGACTACGCCGAGGATTTTCTGGTTGCTGTGCAAACGGCTGAAGAGCTGGACAACCCCTTCTTCCGCTAATTGCTCCAGGCCTTTCTGAAACTGTTTGCTGCGCAAGGGGTCAATATTCACAACCAAGCGGAAAATCTGCGGTGCAAAACGGGGTATGCCTTTAAAAACCAAGCGGCTTCCGCCTGTAATGGTATCCCCGATTTTCAGGGTACCCGTGTCATGAAAACCAATGATATCCCCGGGATAGGCAAAGTCAATAATGTCCCGGTTTTGGGCCATAAAGGCCGTGGGGTTGGCCGACCTGAAAGATTTGCCGCTTTGAACGTGGTGATAAAGGACGTTGCGCTCGAAGGTCCCGGAACAAACCCGAAAGAATGCGATTCTGTCCCGATGTTTCGGATCGAGGTTGGCGTGAATCTTAAAAACAAAACCGCTGAGTTCTTTCTGATCGGGTTGGATTTCTCCTCCCTCTTCTGTCTGTTTCGCCAGGGGCGGCGGGGCCATGTCCGCCAGCGCATCCAGTAATTCCTGGATACCGAAGTTGTTGAGGGCTGAACCAAAAAAGACAGGGGTCACAAGTCCCTCGAGATAATCCTCTTTACTGAATTCCGGGTGTATCCCTTTGATAAGCTCGACGTCTTCGCGCAGTTTGGTGGCCAAGCGTTCGCCGACGGCTTCGACGAGTTTAGGATCGTTAAGGTTCTCGATGATAAATTCGGGAAAATCCTGGGTCTGGTGGGGCCGGAAAAGAACAACCTTACCCGAACGGAAGCCGTAAACTCCTTTAAATTCAGACCCTTGTCCTACAGGCCAACTGAGAGGACTGACTTTGAGATCGAGCTCTTTTTCGGTCTCATCGAGAAGTTCGATAGGATCTTTTCCTTCACGGTCGAGTTTGTTCATAAATGTGATGATGGGGGTCTTCCTCAAGCGGGCGATTTCGCAGAGTTTCCGCGTGCGTTCCTCCACACCTTTTACCGAGTCAATGACCATAAGCGCACTGTCCACAGCCGTTAGGGTACGGTAGGTGTCCTCGCTGAAATCCGCGTGACCTGGGGTATCCAAAAGGTTAAAACGTCTCCCACCGTATTCGAAGCCCATAACGCTGGTTGAGATACTGATTCCGCGTTCCTTCTCCATGGCCATAAAGTCACTGACGGTCGCTCTCAGGTTTTTATTGCTTTTAACTGCACCAGCCGTATGAATGGCGCCCCCGAAAAGAAGTATTTTTTCAGTGATGGTTGTTTTACCCGCATCGGGGTGGCTGATAATGGCAAAGGTGAGCCTTGTGAGTTCATGTGTGTCTGGCATGGATGAAAGAGTACTCTGGACGATTCAGCCTGTCCATACTATGATTATGATGGTACATTAAAGTATGGGAAAACCAAGAATCCTCATTGTCGACGACGAACCTGTGATTTTAAGCAATATGGCGTACATTCTGGGTGAATGCGGTTTTGAGGTTAAAACAGCAGGACTCGGCAAACAGGCTGCAGAGCTTTTAAATACGGAATTTTTTAATTTTGTTATCACAGATGTCAGACTGCCGGATATGAGCGGGGCGGATCTGGTTGCTGGTGCCTGCGAGAAAAGGAATGAAACACGATTCTTTTTCCATACTGGTGCCCACGATTATCAAATTACCCCTGAACTCGTGCGGTGCGGGATGAGACCTGAAGATATTTTATACAAACCCCTGCCAAGCATCCGTGAATTGGCCGAAAGATTACTCAAAGGAGTGTGAGTTTAATGAAAAAAGTCTTAATTATTAGTTTTTTTATCCTTACAAACTTTTTTCTGCACGCAGATCCCGCTAAACTATTTTTTTCTTTAAATGTGCAGATATCTTCTCATGCCACAGAGGGGCGTTCGGCTGTAGAAGCTGCCCTTAACCGGGTTATGGGAGCCGGTAAGTACAGGCTTGAGAATCAAACCCTTCGCACCCAGGCCGATTATGCCATCGTTCTAACAGATTACGAAACAAGCCATATGACGACTATTCTCCGTAACTCGGATGAATTGCGAAGGACCATAATTCTGGATGTAGACAGTCCGCTGTACGAAAAGGCCATTACCCAAATCTTTCAATTTTTTGTCCGGCCCGAACCCAGAAGGGCGGCTTCACCTGTTTACCTGGAAGAACTCCAACTGGGTGGTATTTCATCCATAGATTTAGGACCCGGCGGCAATTATCTCGCTCCTTCAGCCCTTGATATGGATTTGGAGGGAAACCTCCTTGTGGCGGTTTCGAGGGGGGTCCTGGTTTTCAACTCAAGCATGGCCTTGAAAGATTTTTGGGGTAAGGAATTGGCCGAAAGCGGCAATTTTATGTTTTCCTATAATATGAAAGTAAGCCCCGGTGGCGCTGTCTATACTTGGCCGGTCAACCCCAACGAGTTTTTTGTTAAAAATCCGCACGATAACCAGTTTATGAAACGCAGACTTCCCATGGGGAATGTCCTCACTATGGATTTGCTTCCCGATGGTTCGATGGCTGGAATGACCATGGGCCAACAAGTATTCAAGGTCTGGCGGGACGGAGTCGTCCGTGAATTCCCGCTCGGTGGTAATTTTTTTCCCAACGGTTTTGGAACGGATCAACTTGGCAGGGTATACTTCTTTGATGCGCTTTCTTTCAGTCTGCGTGTCTATACACCAGAAGGGAGCCCGGCCGATATTATCGTCCTTGAAGGCGGTAGCAACATCGTAAACCAGTTGGTCGAGATCGCCCCCGATGGTTCCAGTATTTTTAAAGGATTAAACCACCTCGTTTGTTTTTCTCCCCAGGGACGGGCGGACTGGATGATCGAATCGGCACAGACACCGACAGGCCTTAATTTGAGCGGTGTAATGGGGGCTTATTCCGATAAGAAAAACGGCCTGTTATATCTTTCTGAAATTGTTAGCCGCAAGCTTGTGCAATTTAAATTCCCCGGGTTCGAGCTTACCCCGGAGGAACGCTCGCTTGTTCAAACCCGGTCCGGTGGAGACGCCAGGGTCAGGATGACGGAAAGGGCTAGGCTTCACGAAGCGAAGGGCGCCTTGGATTTGGCTGTTCTCACCTGGGAAGAGCTTATAGAAAATTATCCTATGGACCAGATTGCTCGCACTAACCTTGCACGTATACGTTCAAAAATGCTTTTGAACATTGCCTTAATCCAGACGGCCGAAATGAACAAAACCCTCGATGAGATAGGCGTGGAATCTGCCAGACCCGTTTACCAAAGGGCCATAGGAGCCTGTTGCGCTTGAGACCGCAGGAATTTACTTGAGGTTGAACTGTGTGATAGTTTGTTACCCATGGCGACACGATACAAAAGCGTCGATGCAGCCCAGCTTGTGCCCTTGGAGAGTTTTCAATCCGCCACTGGTGCCCAATCCAATATGACCGACCCCGATAGCCGGATTATGAAGAAGAGTACCCATGCGGAATACACCCAGTCGTACAACGCCCAAGCGGTAGTGGATGCCGAAGGAAGTATGATGGTTTTGGGTTGCTATGTGACCAACCATGCCACTGATCGAGGTGAACTTGCCGAGGCTGTCAACGTGGTGTCAGCAGAAACGGGCAGCGTAGCGA
>DYOB01000439.1 GCA_020720765.1 Borreliella garinii | reverse complement strand
TTTCTTTAAGCCATTGTTCGGCTTCGTGTGACCATCTTATTTTTTCCATACTCTGATCCGGCTGGCCATTTCACTGTTCGAGATGACTCGACCAGCACGGACATCTTCCAAGCCACGGTCAACCATTCTTGCGAAGGCCAATTCCTTCATGATCTCATCGTATGTGGAATCTTCCGGCTGCGACAAAACCACCTTCGTAATTTTCTCTTTTACTGTCTGTATCTGCATAGTGAAATTCCTCCGATCCTTCAGGCATGGGAGGTGTAGGCTTTTTTTAGCCTTTGCATCCCAGAGAAGACTATCATTGACATGAACGATAGTTGTCTTGTCTTCCAAGTCAAGTTTTCCAATATCGGTCAAGCGCTGCAACATGGTCTTATCCTTTATGTCGGATATGGAGTCCGTATCATCAACAAGGTAGTAGGGAGACACGTTGAAAGACTTGACCGACGGTGTTATCTCGCTCCGTTCATACAGGACGACGACCGGGCCGCTTATGCCGATTATCTCAGCCAAGCGTTTCAAGCTCCTGCCCCTTTCTTTCCTGACCTTCTGTATTTTATCTCCCATCAGCATTGAAGTCACTTAAAAAGATTAAATGGTGGGGTGACTAATGTTGCAACTACCTGCAGATAACTTTTTGATGGCCCTTCAGAGAAGTCGCTTGAATGCCTATGTGCTTGAGCATTTCATAATCCGCTGTTTGATGTCATTGCCGATTGCGATGGTATCCCTCTCAGGAACTTGGCACTCTGCGAAAATCGAAGCCCATTTTGCTACGCCATCGTATACTTCTGTGAAAATATCCAACGCCTGCTGGCGATGTTTTATCCCAAAGCCCCGGGCCTCAGCCAAGATTGTTTCAAGATTCGGTGTTCCATTATCTGTTCCAATCCTGAGCACATGTTCCTTGTTGGCGCCGATGTTCGGGGTCAAGTCAAAAGCCGGGCTCAGTCGCCATCCCTCTTCGCTGCACAGCATGCAGAAATTCTTTAAATGATCATCGGTGTTGCCAATCATGACATTAAAGATCATCTGTCTGTAAAGCATGAGGAGGTCTGATTTTGGTGAAGTTGACACATGCCTTATGGCATCTGCCATATCTCTGTAGCCCGCATAGTAGTACCCGTCAGCCTTTAGTAATGATTGCATGCTGATCAGGTGATTCCGGCCACCAGAGGGGTTTACGTCAAATCGTTTTACCAAAAGGCACTTGCGATTGCCAAAGTGATGAAGAGATGTCTCGGCTGT
>DYOB01000438.1 GCA_020720765.1 Borreliella garinii | reverse complement strand
CTTTAAGCCATCTGGAATTCTCCGAGATAAAATAAATAAATCCTGACAGTTAGCACATCTCTGCAACTTTTTCTTTTCATTCAGCAACTAACCCTAAGAATAAATTTTCTATGAGTTAGTTGCTGATTTCATGTGTGTTTTTATGTCCACCCAACCTTTGTTTCAATCTATTGCCTTTAATCTAATCAAAATCATTCCGAAATGGAATATCCACCCTTTTTTAGACGAAACGCCGCCACCAGTCCTCAAGCAATCATTTGAAGAAGTAGGGATCTTGCATCCACCACTCATTCAACAGACAACCAATGGGGATTTCAACCTGATTTGCGGCCGCCGGCGGTTACATGTCCTCATTCATTATTCCAAGCAATCAAGCGGTTTTTGCATGATTCTTCCTCCAGAGCTTCACCCAAGAGCACTCTTGTCGTATATCTTAACCGACCAGCAGCTACATGCCGCCCTCTCACCCATGGAGGCGGCCTTTTTTCTTCAATACAGCCTTGACGAGCTGCCGAGAAAGGAGATAATCAACTTTTTTCTTCCTCGCTTGGGATATAAACCACAACAAGAGGTTCTAAATCAACTCCTGAGCCTCCACAATTTAGACGAAAAAATTCAACGCCAGATTCATCAGGGGCTCATTCTCGAAAAAACAGCCATTGAACTTCTGGAGCTCCCGGAGAATGACAGGACTACCCTGTCCACTCTTTTTGAGGTATTGCAGCCTGGAACCGGAAAACAAAAAAGATTGCTCGCCTTGGCCCGCGATCTGTCAAATCGTACACAACAAACAATCTCTTCCCTTTTCCAGGGACAGGAATTCAAACAGATCATTGAACACAACGAAATGAACCCACCGCAAAAGATTCACGTCCTCCTTGAAATGCTGCAAAAAAAAGGCTATTCAAGAAGCAGTGAGGCGGAACGAATCTTTCAAGACAAAATAAGGAAACTGAATTTACCGGACAATGTTACAGTTACCCACAGCCTTAATTTTGAAAAGGATGAGGTTTTTCTGACTGTCGGGTATCCTAACCTTCAGAGTTGTGAGAGTGCCTGGCGCAAAAACCAGATAGCATGAAAGAGAAATGAACAAAAAAGAAGGGATTAAAACGGCAAAAAAGATCGGAACTATCCGATATCACCTGCCACCATAATATCCTGGCCGAGGCGACGATAACGAACATCGCGCAGGCAAACAGCATCTTCCCGGCCAGCAGGATTTAGGCCTTCCACAACAGGGGTTCCTTGA
>DYOB01000129.1 GCA_020720765.1 Borreliella garinii | reverse complement strand
CCCCAAAACTTTCTTCCAATTAGATATACCAGGGGCGCGCAAAAAGTACCGAATAGCGCAGATACCATCCTTAGCCCAATTTCATTCCTGCCAAAAATATGAATTGAGCCTGCAAGCATATAATAATATAAATTGGAAAATAATCCCCAGCCAACACCGAATGGGGATATCGGATATCCAATCCCCAAAAAACGCAGAGCCTCCATCCCCATTTCCCCTTCGTCGCCATGCATTGAGACAGGGAAACGGTCCAGGCTTATTACTCTCAAAAGCAACGCAACTCCGGTAATGACAAAAACCATTGCCGCTTCAATAAATAAATTTTTTTGCGCTTCGGGGGATAAGTTTTTAATTCGTTTTAGCCAGTTAAAAGGGCTTACCCTGTCAAAGATAATTCCCGCCAACATTATTAATACAATGGCTGTCAGCCAAAGAAATAAAGAGGTTGTGCCAAATTCTGGGTTTTTGGAAAAATAAACGGACCCCATTCCAGCTAGAACAGCGGCAATAAGTAGCGTTATTGTGAGAAACAGCCGAGTGGAGGTAACTTCATATTTATCCTGGGTGATTGCATCATCCTGAGTGGAGAGACTGTCATTCAAGTTCCAGAATGAACAACACATTGCCACTGAAGCAAGTAATGCAAGTACTATTTGATTAAAAAGGATACCGTTAACTGCCAAAACACAGGCTATACAAAATAAGCCCAATCTTATCCATTGCTCTTTCTGCAGCGGGTGGTTTTGCGTATCCAATCCAATTTTCCAGGTTTATTTTACAGTTTTAATTGGTATTGATAACCTCAAATATGGTGGTTGTATTGGCGCTGTTATCTCCGAACACCATCCTTAACATCCCCTGGTCAACCATATCCTGAAACTTATTAAGACCATTAGCGTCGTAATAAGCGCGTTCAAGGTCGCCCACGACAATATATCGAACCTGATGCTGGTCCAAAAATTGTTTAGCCGCCTGAACATCGCCGGTATTGTAAAAATTATTAAGATCCTCAATAAGTCTTTCAACAATGGCGCCATCAAGCAATGAGTTATGCTGCCGAACATGCCAGCTCCAACCCACAACAGAAGGCAGTCCCGTATAGATCGAGAAGCGTGAACCCCAGCGATATTCCTCGGTATGTCCTTCCACAAATACGGGCGACCCACTAATGTGATCCTGCATATAGAGAATCGCGGCATAATCATGGCTGAGGTTTAACGGGCGGTTATTGTCATTATATATGGCAGGATTCAGGCTACTGGCATCGCCCAGCATAAATGTGGCGCCATCCAAGGTATGAGGCGGGTTTTGAATATCAGGCCAGCGATCTGTCATTTTCTTGTTCGTGGCAATTAATGGGTAACTGGCGGCGAACAAGACCAACACGCCCAACAAGAAACCCCATGTATATTTTGTCAAGCGGCTCCAATATTGCAGTCCAGTCAGCAAGTCCGCCAAAGCAAGGCTTGTCGCCAATCCCAAAATAAACCAGGCCTGATTATAAAAACGGAAAACCGTGTTCGAGCGGCCGCTGTCGCCCTTCAGCACAAAGACTTCAACGAATAAGGTAATGGAAAGTCCAAGCCCGAACAGTATCCATGTGACCTTTTGAAGTGTTGACAACTCACGCCCAGCCACAATGAGATATGCCATTCCAATCAGAAGGGGGATTCCAAAAGTCAGCGCCTGATAATCTGACAGCCAAAGGACAGCCATGATATAAAGAACGGCTAAAGCCGCCAAATACCATTTGAGATACTGCCAGCCAAAAATACTAAAGAATCGCTGTTTTGAAGCAGAAATCCAATTCTGGTATCCGGCTTTTAGGATGGGAGACAAGTTTCGAATTAAGAGACTGATCATCACAAAAAGAGACAGTCCGAATACAAATAAATAATCAACCAAAGGCGTCCTGAGACCCTCCCAAAATTGAAGGGAAGCATATTCTGTCTTGAACCAATGTGTAAAGGGCCAATAGAAGGCAACCGCGGCCCCCACAAACGCCAACTCATAAATGAAAATAGACTGAATAGTCTGTTGAACAGAGTCTGTTCTGGCACGCCAACCATTCCAAAAAATAACCAGCGCGCCCAGTCCAATGAATGTTGGAAAATCCCAGGTATGAGATGCGCGGAAACTGCCAAAAATAAGTCCGGCAGCAATCAAACCTGAAATCTGACTGGTCCACTTCATGCGGGAAACAGGCCGCAACAATAAATTCAACACCCAGCCAAGCGCCAGCGCGTAAATCGGCATGACCAACATGTGCGGGTGCATATCGCCATATAAGAACGTGAAATATGGAAATTCTGCAATTGGGGTATCTGGACCTTCATGAAGAATTGGGCGGGATGCCTCAAAATACCACTGCCCATTACTTCCCGGGAGGTTGGTTTGCCCAGTCAAAACCCGAATGGCGCCCCCGATAAACGCGCCGGCATGTTCCATGGGAGAATCTATTGCATCCGCTCCGGCAACAGTCGCTTCCGGCAGATACTTCCATAAAACAGGGATTTCATACAGATTTCCCAAAAATAATACAGCAATCAAAGCAAAAGCGCCCACCAGATAAGGTAAATTTTTAGTGATACTCTGTCCATTGAATAACTTATCCCAGAAGGGAATTTTTTCGCCTATGGTCTTTTGTTCGATCTGGTCCGGGTTTTCACGCAAACCAGCCGCTATATTAAATCCAATAGAGAATACGCCGATTCCTGTCATTGCAAACCAACTGGGCAGAATCAAATTATAGGCAATGGAAGGAAGAATTCCAAGCAATTTGGTTGGGATCGCCGCAATGACATAGCCATAATAGTAATAATTGACATAGTGTCCTGAGAACCAGGGATGTTCGGGTGGGAAGTACACCGACCTGAGAACCGCGTTGAAGAATGTGAAATCCATCGGCTTTTCACCGCCCAGCCAGGGATGCCACAAATCTGGATTGCCAAGCCGAACAGAAAGGCTGAAGAGGAAAACCATAAGGAAGATCACTTCTGTCACCAGAATGCGCTTCCATTGCGAGGAAAAATATTTGGATAAAGAATCGCGTTGACGGTAGGCTAATCCGGCGCTGGCAAGCAGGAGCAAGCCAACATACAGCCAAATGGTCCATTGTGAAAAAGGCAGGATTTTAAAACTGCCAAGGAACCAGGCCATCCAGGCCGTGATAATTAATCCTGCCATTCGCATCAATGGATAACCGCGGTCTGGGAGAAAAGAAAAAACAATATAAACATAGGGAAATACAACCAGGCCCAGGAAGAAAAGCAATAGATACCAGGCCAATCCGCCCAGCGCCTGATTGACATTGAGTGCTGCGTTTCGATCAAACATGGAAGACCAGTTACCGCTATTTCTTTGGGCAAGAAGTTGATCCGCGGGAAGCTGCATGGCTGTGGGAGACTGGGTATACGCCATTGGAATCTGGAAAACCACTTTATCCAAATCAACGCTGTTCAAAAGCGTCCTGGCATGGTCAATGGAAAAATTCTGCGATTTCTTGAATACCATAACTTTGGGATGGTCGTAAACGGTAAACGATTCATCCGCAGACTGGTCGGGGAATACCAGAAAACCCAAAGAGGGGGAACTCTCAAAGATGGCAACCAACTCAAAGCCAAGCGGACTCGTAAAAGGCGGCTTAAGTCCATAGGCGCGGTTTTCCAAGGCGTCACCGCTACATTCACAGTCAAATAAAGCCTGATAATATTTTAAAGTCAGCGGGTAGCGCAGCGGCAATCTGGGCATGGCGTCGTATGCCCGATTGGAAGGAATAACAATGTAATTACTTTCTTCAAGAGTCTTGAGCATCGCTTCCCGTTTTTCGGGGGTGTCAGGCTCATAAAGCTCAAGATTTAAGGGCGTAAAAATCCCTCCCTGAACATCATATTTGTTAATGTTCAATGGCAGGGCGTCATCCCAGGAGGTTTCGAGGGTAAAACTTTCCCCAAATATGCGAAGCGGAGCGCCCCGGGTAATTTCATAACGGACCTGATAGCTTTGCTCGCCATATAACTCAACGGGAGAGAAATTAAAAGTCGGCGATAACCGAAGTCCCGGCTCTGAAAATACCAGAGTTTGTGAAGTTTCCATAAGAGGAGTATCGCCGCCGTCTTTATAGATGCTTACTTTTAAAGCCGTTTCAGACGGCACGAAAACCTGTTGAAAATCCTTGATTTCCAGCCGATTCAACATCAGGGATTCTTGCGGCGTTACTGGAAGCGAGCCTTGCAACATCCCCGACTGGGATTGCAGATTCAAATCAACAAGCTGGGCAGGGAGACTCTCATCCACATGTCGCAACACGAGATTCGAGAGAGAAAACTGGCTGCTGCTTTGTATCCGGTAATTGAAATAATAAGTCTGGTTCGGGTCAAGGTTGATATCGCCAAAGGATATCTCCTGGCTTTCATTCTGATCATTATCATTGATGGACAGGCGTCCATCCGTGATAATATCGTTTCCTTCCTGATCCCTGGTCAAACTAAAATAGAAATTCACGCCCACCTGACGAATATCAGTGGCGGTTATTTTTGACGCAGTTCCATATTGAAGGATGTTGACATTGGCTGATGCCGAATAACCAGGCTCAACCATCTGACGACCTACAGCAACGGGATAGGAGCGATTTCCCAGGGGAGAATCAACAACCAGATTGAGCGGAGCCGAGATATTCTCCAGCATCCATTCAGAAGCGGCAATCCGCGTCATGGGGCGGTTGTAAATCTGGGTAAATGCCAAAGCGTACACATAAGTTCCGACCAGAATAATTCCAAGTATTAATATACCTATCGCGCCCTTCCAGGTAAATCTCCAGTCTGAAAATTGAAGCGCAAGGTTGGTTCGATTTGCCAGCAGCCGCGCGCGGCTTTCGCGGGTTTGGTCAAAAATTTCCACTAAAGCCCAGGCGGCAAATAAAATAATAAATGGATAGATCGGCAGGAAATAGCGCATATAGCGCCAAAACTGCATATTTTGCCAGACAAAGTAAACCGCAACCCAGACGAATGGCAGCAAATGACGAGACCAATCCCCACTCCAAATGCGCTTGGCCGCCCACGCCCACCCCAACCAGCCCGCCAAGCCAAGCGGCACACCCAAACCCCAGACCACCATATTGGTCCAGGCATACATGATCGAGCGGTTTGTCCAATGCGTATTGGGAGGCCAATCGGAATTGCCCGCCACTTGATCAATAACCTCCCGCATTACCTTCAACCACTTTTCGTTAAGCGCCAGTCCCAGGAAACCCGGGCCTGAAAACGCATAGGGTTGGAAAACTCGAAATGCCAGAAAAGCGACAAAAGATGACAGAAACCATCCAAAAATGATTACTTTTAGAACAGTATAAAATTCCGGCTTTTTCCAATCTGTGATGATCCTGGCAATACCAGCCAGAACAATGATTCCAAAAACCGGCAGTGTATTTACCTTGCAAGCTCCAGCCAGTCCAATGATAAAACCGAACAGAACAAAATGAATCAGGTTTGTCCAGGAAATTTTTTCGTCGGGCGCGTGGATGGGAATTGCCTGTATCGCAAAATAAAAACTGGCGACCACAAAGACTGTGGAAAATGAATCCACGGCGAAGTAGTGTGAGAGTTGAATCGGAAGAACCGCCGCCGCGCCCAAAGCCGCCGCAAGCAATCCAATGCGTTTGTCGTATAAGCGTTTCCCCAAAAGATAAAGCATCCAAACTGCGAGCAAATCGAACAAGCCGGACATGGCTCTCCCAACCAGCGTGACAGAGTCATAATTATCCATTGCCACCCACTTCGCGACCATGTGAGTGAAAAACAACGGGAACATTCCGTAAGTATAAGAGCCGGTCCGCAGGGGGTTTAATGTGCTATTCGCAGTATCAAAATATTCGCCAATTCCACCGACCCCTTTTATCTGATCGGCGACCATTGAAATATACCGTTCATCTGGATGCTGATGCTGTCCGTCGTCCCAATTTAATCCTGTAAATCGAAAATAAGCCCCGATAAAAAGGATCAACACCAGCGCCAGGTTTACACTCCAGGGTGTTTTCTCCGCTTTTGGAGATGCTTGGGCAGAAGGAGGGTGAACTTCCAAAACAGAACTTACTTCTTTTACTTCCTGCGCTGACTCTGTTTTTTGGGGAGGTATTTCTGGTTCCTGCTCAATGGGAAGAGGCGCAATTTCCGGTGAAACTTGGGTTTCTTCGATTATCAGATCGGGGGTTATTTTTGGTTCCTGCTCGACGGGAAGAGGAACAATCTCCGATGAATTTTGAGTTTCTTCGACTATCAGGTCAGGCGCTGTTTCGGATTGGGTAACACCAACCAACGATACGATGCGCTGCAGCACAATTGGATCAATTCCCCAAACTTTATTAAGTTGTTCAACCGACTGATAGGGACGCAGGGAAATAATTCGTCTTGCGATCCGCCCCGAAATCTTTAATTTTTGGGACAGAACGTCCTCGTCAGCGGTATTTAGATCGGTAAGCGAAAGGGTTTTGTGGGTCATAAATAGCGCCTTATGAGAGAGTTTACCTGGGTTTTATGAGATAAAACAATTGGG
>DYOB01000437.1 GCA_020720765.1 Borreliella garinii | reverse complement strand
CGTTCATAACCTATTGTTTTTACTGATGTGGGTTTTATTTGGGAACAACTCTATTAATCAATATATTGGAATTCGTATAGACTCTAAGTATAGAATAACATAAAAAAACCCGCGCCCCCTTTCGGTGGCGCGGGTTTCAGTTTACGGTAATGCCCCGATAAATAGGGCGCCTCTGGAATAGTTGATTGTTTTTATTATTTTTTTATTGCCTGCCACCCTGTGGATTGGAGCACTACCCAGTTTACTTCCCCGTGCGATTCAAACCAGCGGATTAGTGCGCGGCGGGTTTGAACAGTTTGGACTTGTCCACCAGGTCAACGTGGGCGCGCTTGAACACAGTCCACTTCTTGGTGGTTTTGTCGTAGATGGAGTTCACGAAGCAGTGCCAGTTTTCTTCGTCTACGAAGTTCTTGTCCATGCGGTAGTAGAAGCCCGGGTAGCGGGATTCTTCACGGAACTGGATGTGCTTCATGTGGGCTTCCGCCGTCAGAATACGGTGGTAGTTTTCCCAGGCGCGCAGCAGTTCGTGCAGGTCTCTTGCCCTGAGCTTAGTCGAAGGGTTGGCACGCATCTTCATGGCGTCTTCTTTGAGCATTTCCAGCTTGTCTTCCGCAACCTTGAGCATATGCTCGTTGGTCTTGTAGTAGGTGGCAACACCGGCAACGTATTCGTCCATGATTTTTTGCAGACGGAACTGCAACATTTTTGGCGTGATGTAGTGCGGGTTCACGTCAATGGCGGTGCTGTAGTTCTTGTGCTCAATGAAGGTGCGCACTGGACGGTAAATTTCTTCCACCAGTTCGTTGCCCGAGGTGTCCAGTGTTGGCGTCCAGTCTTTGTTGTCCACCACGAACTTAATCATGGACTTGGCAGCCATGCGGCCTTCGGCGTGTGAGCCGGAGGCGAATTTGTGGCCGGATGCGCCCACGTCAGTAGAACCAGAGACACAAATGGTACCTCTAAAAACCCATCCCCGATCACGAAGAAATGTGGATTTCCAAGCCCAGAATTAGCCCGCATAGAGCGTTTTTAGAGGTACCCATTATTTTCTTTTAATGGCGCAATGGGATGATGTTACAGTTACTTCTAGTGGCAATTCCATCGGCTGATTATAATTTTCAATAGCGTACCCTTGCAAATTTGAGAATATTTCCAATATAGGCTTAGATTTTTGGTCATTCAGAAAAAAAGTAAAGGTATCGCTATTTATAGGAAAAACCGTAAAGACTATTTTTACACGCATTTTATCCATTA
>DYOB01000436.1 GCA_020720765.1 Borreliella garinii | reverse complement strand
GGTTTCCTTATTTTGGTACGGATTCAGGTTGAATGGAGGACATATGTGCATGGTGTAAATAAAATCGGTCTGGTTTTAATTTTTCTGGGGATAAAATTTTCAGTATCGTGCTCAATGTTCAATCCTCTTTCCACAGCTTCGGAATATGTAACCAGGCTGGATATATCCGGCAATTTCTGGGAATACACAGCCTATAATGACCCGCATGTCATAAAGATCGGCAGCGTTTATTTCATGTACCTTACCAGAAACGGCAACGATAAGTACACCGACCGTCAGGAACCCACCTGTCTTATCCACGCAACATCTGAAGATGGCGTAAGCTGGAACATAAAAGGGCAGGTTGAACTTTTAACACTTGGGAATTCCATTGAATGGGATTACAATAAAGTGGAAACGCCCTCGGTGGTCAGCTATAATGGCGAGTATCATATGTATTATTCGGGAGCAAGTGAGAACGATTCCCCTGTATCTTATAAAATTGGTCATGCGGTCAGTGCCGACGGACTTTCCTGGGTAAAAGACACCAATCATAACCCGGTTCTGTCACCCGCTTCCGTTAAGAATATTTCCGGTGTAATCCATGTGGCCGAACCCGGCGCTATTGTCTTCAACGGATTGATTTATCTCTATATGACAGTTACCTCAACCCGGCAAAATGGCGAATCTCCCGCGAGTAAAATGGCAATCTACCTTTCCACTTCTTCAAACGGCTACGATTTTTCCGTACCCGTACCGGTTTTAGAGCAGGGAAGCCTTTATCCGGCAACATCGGGCTATAACGGCTATTCTACCCCTTCTGCCGTTGCGGCTGATACAGGAATGGAACTATATTATGATGTCTATCGTCATACAGGAAATAACATAGCGCCCGATGAGCAGGTAAAAATCCATCGCGCGGTTTCGGCAGACGGGATTCATTTTACCGAGGATAATTCTCCCATATTGAACCGAGAGGATTTTTCCTGGACAGCACGTGAAATTCGCGGCGGCAGTGAGTTGCTGGAAAACGGTAAAATGAAAATTTGGTTTAGCGGCGATAATTACAGCCTTTCTTTTGGATCATGGAGCGGAGGAATGACACTGGGCTATGCCGAAATACTGAGGTAAAAAAAGAATGGGTTTGATTTGGTATTTGTTTTTTAATTTTAGGGTCATGCCGTGCGCACTAACATCTAACTAGAACAGTTAACCCCGCTGCGGTCTTCAAGTATGTCTGCGGCAGGATGTTTCTCTTTTCAGCTCGATTTAAATGG
>DYOB01000435.1 GCA_020720765.1 Borreliella garinii | reverse complement strand
GCGCCTAATGGCCGACAGCTACGGCTGCGTCTACCTGCGCCTCCCCCGCAAGCCCGTTCCCTACCTGTACCCGGAGGGCGAAACCTTCGCCTTCGGCCAGGCCAAACTGCTGCGCGACGGGACGGACCTGACCATCGCCGCCCTGGGCAGCCTGATGGTGAACGAAGCCCTGAAGGCGTCGGACGCACTGGCCAAGGACGGCATCAAGGCCGCCGTTCTGGACGCGCTGACCCTGAAGCCCCTGGACGAAGCGGCCATCCTGGCCCGGGCGGCCAAAACCGGCCTGATCGTCAGCGCCGAGAACCACCAGATCATCGGCGGCCTGGGCAGCGCGGTGGCCGAACTGCTGGCCGAAAACGGCTACCGCGGCAAATTTGCCCGCATCGGCGTCCGGGACGAGTTCGGCGAAGTCGGCACCCAGGATTACCTGGCCAAACGCTTCGGCCTGGACGCGGACAGCATGGTCCGGAAGATAAAGAGCCTGCTGAAATAAAAAACCTTCTGAAACCCCTGCATTTGCTTAAGCTGTGAGCGTGGCGAATCAGCTTAAGCAGTTGTTGGGTTAGTCTATTATTTCCAAATAATCAATCAATTCAACGGAACCGACTCCAATTTTAAAGACAAATGTCTTGTTGGTATCATCCAGCGCTCCAACAGTTTTATAAAATGAATATTTATTATTCTCCGATACGATTCCAATGCTCAAGTAGTTTTGATAGTCATAATCAAAGATTATGACATATTCCTTATTTGCCAAATATCTTGTGGAGTTATAATTCCAATTTAGATCTTTGATGGCATAATTATTTTTTGAATTTGCATTTTTCAGGGTAAAATAGGTGCCCTCAGTGTTAATAATATATATTTCATTATTTCCATCTTTGTCCGGTCCTTCAAAGTTAATGTTTAATCCGATCGTAGATAAGGCCTTAAACCTGAAATACACCGATGTTCCTTTTGAAATCGGTCCATGTTTGATCATTGCCATTCTATTGGTCTGATCATTTTTAAACCGAACTTTGTTATTATTTATCATAAATGAGCCTTTATCCCAATTCATCCACTCAGTAGAAATATTCATGAATTGGTCGGCATCGTAAATGATATCCTTGCCCTTTAAGAAATCACTCTCAAAGGTTGTCAGATTTATTTTTGGAGTACTGATTATGGCGTTAATAATTCCTTCGCTTTTAACGGTATTTATGGGTTGAACGGAAATACTCACCGCATTATTACTCGTTCCATTAAAAAAGATAT
>DYOB01000434.1 GCA_020720765.1 Borreliella garinii | reverse complement strand
TCGATCATATGAACCCCCAGAGGACGTGATTAGGCGAATAAGGATGTTTATCATAGTATCAGTTAAGTAGGATCCCTGCTTTTGCATTAACCAGAGACTTTTCCGAGCATCCTTGTATCAAGGCGTGCGTACTGCACGGGGCAGATAAAAACTACGTAAGCTTTTCCACGAAATTACTTAGAATTAAATCAATTCATGTCAATGAGTTATTTTGTGTTTTCTGCTGTAAATAGCATTAAACCGTAAACGTAATGAGCCATTACAAGGAAATAAATGAAAAATAACGCAATGAAAAAGATGCTGGTAATGCTATTCGCGATAAGTCTAACAGGATTATCTTTCGCGGATGAGTTACAGCTACCGATACCAGTCTCGGAGGAGCGCTCTGCACAGAGACCAGGGGCTGACGCGATGCCTAGCGCTAGCGAACGCGCAGCGGTGGAGTCGCAGCCAAAGATGGTGAATATGCCTGTTGTCATGAGCGAAGAGTACATCATTGGTGCTCACGACCTCTTGGAAATTTCCATATTTCAATCTCCTGATTTGTCGCGCACAGTGCGCGTGAATTCAAGGGGAGAAATTAATCTTCCCTTGATTGGCGTGGTGCAAGCGGGTGGATTGAGCGGTTATGATCTTGAGAAAACTATCGCTGAAAGATATAGCAAAAAATATTTGCAAAATCCCCAAGTTGGTGTTTTTATTAAAGAGTATACAAGTCAGAAAATAACTGTAGAAGGTAGTGTTAAAAAGGCGGGTGTTTTCCCAATCACAGGACGCACAACCTTGCTTCAGGTTATTGCCATGGCATCGGGTTTCGAAGCAGTAGCGGATGTGGAGACAGTTCGAGTGTATCGTCTAAATGCGGATGGAACCAAAGAAACCCATACATATAATCTTACCGAAATTCGGGAAGGTCGGGTTGCAGATCCGCAAGTTCAAGGAAATGACATTGTTGTAGTAGGTGAGTCCTCGGGTAAGGCGATGCTCAAAGGGTTAACAGATACATTGCGTGGCTTTATTGGATTTGGAAATCCTTTTTAACATTTCATCTTGATGGATTGTACGCAGTTAAAATTTTTTGGAATATAAATAGATATGTCTGGCAGTGTAAATAATAATATTGGAAATTTTAATGGCGAAGACGATATATCTTCAAAGCAACTCATTAAACGTCAAGAAGGGATTTTTCAGGCGCACAAGGATCAGCCGGACGCGCCTCATGGTGAGGCTGATATTGACCTGAAAGCGTTATGGGCGG
>DYOB01000433.1 GCA_020720765.1 Borreliella garinii | reverse complement strand
CTGGCAGCCCTGGGTCATTACCAGTCATAAAAAAAACAAAAAAAATATGAAGATCCAGACCTCGTCAAACACAGGTCTTGGCCTCCACGCAACATGCTGATATTATTGTATTTGATCTTAAAGTTGGACATGGAGAACCGAAAAAACATTGAAAAATTGTTGGGTTTGACATTTTTATTGGAGTTTTCTTACAATTTTTCTTCATCCTGTGTTCCCTTATGTCCAAAAAAATCGCCTCATTCAGGTGTCCGTTGACGAGGTCTGAAGATCATATATTGAGCCCCTCCCCTGCTATGTTGGAAGAAAGAGGGAACCTTACACGACAGAAGGTTCAACCCAATTCAACCCAACAAAAATTATCAGAGGAGGTCAACCATGGCTTTTTTATTGAAGTGCAGCGGCAAATCCAGCGAGACAACCTATCAGTTCCAATTAACCCAATCCGGCCTGCTTGACATGGTGGGCCGCGTCGAAAGCTCTGTGCCTGTCAGCGAAGACGCCATCCTGTTTCAATGGGAATTTGAGGAGGTTGGCGGCAAGGCAACCTTGACCGCCACTCAAGACCAAAACGCCCATCTTTCCTCCTCCCAGTTTTCCGGCCTTGCTATCATTGCCCGCATCGAAGCCTTTGTCCTGAGCGGAGCCTTTTCCAAGGCCGCCCAGTGGACCAAATATAAATTTCAACCCCACACCCTTTATTGCGCCTGGCTGAAGGCCATGCTTGGCCCGGAAATCTGTCATGAGTTGTACTTTTCCTTTCACATGGGATCTTTTTGGAAAAAGGAGGAGCGTCCGCTCAACACCAGCATGTTGATTGACGGGCCAATCCTGGACATGGAGAAGGAAGTCAATGCCTGGCTCACCAACTGTCTCAGCCTGCATGTTCGGATCGTTGGCTTTGGTTACCATCAGCAGCGATTTGAGGCAAGTAAAACGGAGACTTTCAACTTCGGATTATTGCAAGAGACAAAATCATTGCCCAGCGTGGACGCCCTAACCGGAGCGATCTCTTTGCCATAACCATTCTCTGGAAGGACGGGGAAAAGATGGGGTATATCAAAAAGGAGCTGGCCCGCTACTTGGCCCCGAACAGGGACGCGCATGGTCTGTGAATAGGCAAGCATACAGTTAACGATACGTCAGAGAATCTTGGCTACTCTTTGCAATTGTTCGTATATAGTTGTACTACTATGATATTTTATTATTACTACCTTCAGACTTCCTGATCCAGTCGTACTTGGAGTTGGCACTTTTTGTGTTGTCAA
>DYOB01000128.1 GCA_020720765.1 Borreliella garinii | reverse complement strand
CTTTTGTATCGTGTCGCCATGGGCAACAAAGTATCACACAGTTCAACCTCAAGTAAATTCATGCGGTCTCAAGCGCAACAGGCTCCTAGTGCAAGGATCGAGTCTCTGGTAAAATGCAGGTGTGTTTCAGGAAATTCTAGGAATATTTTCCCCCTCGTTGAGTCTCCTTCTTTTTCTCGTCATTGGTTGGGTTATCGGAAAAAAAGGCCACCAGAGTTCTGAACTCACCTCAGGATTAGTTTTTTTCATAATGAGGGTGACGCTTCCCTCTATCATCATTATCAGCATGCAGAGGGCCCCGACACCAGAACTGCTGACCCAGGGTGTAGAAACCCTTCTTCTAAGCTTGGGATTCTACGCTATAACTGCTCTGCTGGGATTTCTCTTGATGCCGATCCTTCCGGTCGCTAAGCACCATAAAGGATTATGGCAATTTGTCGCGCTTTTTGGAAATGTGGGCTTTATGGGTTTTCCCGTGATGGAGGCGCTGTTCGGACGAGAATCTCTTTTTTTTGTAGCAATATTTAATCTTCCGTTTAATTTTTTTATTTTTACTTACGGTGTTTATCTTCTGCGTAAGGACCAGCCTAAGCGGGACGATCTTCCACAAAACGGCTGGAAAGAAATACTTTTTTCACCCGTGATCTTAAGTCTTTTTGCAGCTACTGCACTTTTCTTGGGGGGAATCAGGTTACCTGACATTCTTTTTCAACCTCTTGAACTCTTAGGAAATATGACCTCTACCCTTTCCATGGTGACAATTGGGATTATGTTATCGAGAATTCCTATAAAATCCGCCCTCCTGCGGCCCAGTCTATGGGTTTTGACCATGGTTAGGCTGGTCATTGTCCCGATCCTAATTTTGGTGGCTCTTATTCTGCTTCCTGTTTCTCCCGTTTCTTCAAGGGTCGCCCTGATTCTTACAGCTATGCCGGCCGCTGCAAATACACCCATACTCGCATCAGAACACGGCGGTAAGGCGGAGGCTGCCGGTCAGGTCGTTCTCTTGACATCTTTAGCAGTATTTTTTACACTGCCTTTAATAATAATGTTGGGTAGTTCCCTCAAGCCTGGTTTTCTTAACTGAAAACGTTTTCCAAGGGCTGTACAAATGCATTATAGTCGTTTATACTCGTTATTAGGGGGCAGGTACCATGAAATTCATCATAACCGGCATGAGTGGGACTCTCGGGACTGCTTTAAGCGGATATCTCAAGGGTTTAGGACACGTGGTTCTAGGCTGGGACCGTGAAAAAATCTCCATACAAAACTATTCAGCCATGGAAGCATATCTCACCGAAGAAAAACCCGACGGCTTGTACCACCTCGCCGTTCCTTCCCAGTCCCATGGCTGGGTCAATGAATCTTGGGTGGTCAATTATCAATGGACCAGCGAGCTTGCGTGGTTATGCCGAAGCATTCAAATCCCCTTTTATTATGTTTCAACAGTCATGGTTTTTTCAAATTTTGCAAAAGGCCCCTTTACACCCGACAGTAAACCGGATGCTTCGGAAGGTTACGGGTACGAGAAACGGATGGCCGAGGAACGGGTTTTTTATCAGAACCCCGATGCAAGGATTTTACGTCTAGGTTGGCAAATCGGGACAACGGTTGGTACAAATAATATGGTCGACCACCTGGATAACCGGATGAAAACCGATGGTATCATAGCGGCGTCGACAAAATGGCTTCCAGCTTGTAGTTTCCTTTCGGATACAGTTAAGGTTTTGGATTTGGTCCGGGGTTTGCCACCCAGCCTTTACCTCTTTGATTCGAATGAAAAGTGGAGTTTCTACGATATAGCGTTTGCACTCAATAGGGTACATAACAAAGGATGGAAGGTCGTGGCCTCGGATAGTTTTGTTTACGATCAGAGGATGAAAGACCCGAGGGTTCCTGTAATTTCCCTCAAGGACCATTTATCCGGCCTCCGCTAGTCTTCTGCAGTGACAGTTTTAATCCCTCTATCAAGAATCTCGATCTTTTTTGCCTTAAAAAGAAGTCCGCAGACCTTTTTAAAGTCCTTTTTACTCATCCCGGTGCGGAGAAAAATCAGCTCGGGTGTGGAATGGTCGTGGACAGGTAGGAACCCTGAATTCTGTTCTAAGAGGGATAAGAGTTTATCAGCAGTTTCATAAAGACCTGTTTTTCCTGGGGGACGCAATGAAATTCTTCCACGGTCATTCTCATCGGTACCCAGAAAAAATCCTTCACCCTTATGACCCACTGCGAGATTAGAATCTTGAAGTGAAAGGAACCCTCGATAGGTGGTATCCAGAGAAACACCAAGGCCGTAAAAACCGCGGGAAAGCACGCAGAAGAGAGTGGAGCGGCCTTTTTCCCATTCGGGTGGCTTTTCCAGAGATTCCCAAATTTTTAGTGTAGCTGCCGGCCGGTTTTGTTCGTCGAGGAGAACCCTGACAAGAACTTCTTCGCCGGGTTCGAGGGGGCGTTTCCATTCTGATTTTGCGAGGAGAAGTTCTTTAGAAATTCCCCATTCCAAAAAGGCTCCGAGGTCTGTGACGTGATTCACCGTAAGCAAGCCGATTTCTCCCATCAGGAGTTTAGCAGGAGTTCTCAGGGCTGTAAGCCTGCCTTCGCTGTCACGAAAAACAAAGGCTTCCAAAGTCTGTCCTTCCTTAAAATCCTCACCGGCTTCTTTTTCGGTCATAAAAACTTCATACTCGCCTTGATTAAGGTACCAACCTGATTTCGCAGGCTTGGTCACAGTCCAAGGAAGCATTTTTCCTATGGGGAGTAAGGGGTCGAACCTGAGAATCATTGGGCAACTTGCGGTAGGAGAATAGCTTCAAAACTTCTTTCAGGTATTAAAATTCTTTTTGCAAGGTTGAGAATTCTTTCTGGAGTAACATTGGCGATTCTTTCCATAAAACGCGGTAGAAGAGCAAGGTCCCTGAGACCGTAAGAATAGCTAAGAACGTTGGAAACCCAGAAGTCATTTGTCCTCTGTGCGCTCTCCAGATCGCGCCTCCTCATTTCCCGGAAGGTTTGGATTTCCTCCGTGGTGACGAGGCTTTGAAGAACTCTGGCGATTTCCGACTTTACGTTTCTCATTAGCAAATCAGCTTTTTCAGGGTCGCTTCCGAAGTGCACAAAAGCCAAACCTGTTGGTGCCGGAAGCGGCCGGTATTGGTATTCAAACCCGATAGAGTAAGTACCTCCGAGTTCTTCCCTGACTTTCTCGCGCAACCTGATTTTTAGGATTTCTGTCAGGGCCTGGGCAGTAACCAAGTCCTGAATCTCAAGGTTTTCACTTGAAGGCAGAACCCAGATCGAAGTAGCTTGGTTCTCAAGTCCGGACCGCATAACCTGTCTTCCTCTGACACGAGGGCTGACTTGCCTATCGACCGGTGGGGTAGGTGTTCCGGCAGGTATGGCTGAAAGGTAGGTCCGAGCCAAGTTTTCGAGAACCGCAGGATCTAAATCCCCGACAAAAACAAGATTCCAGCCCGAAGCCGACCCGTAAAGTCTTGAGAACCAGGTATGTGCGGAGTCAAAACCAACTGTACCCACACTTTCTGGACTCAAAACCTGGGATCGGGTTTTCCCACCCTTTAGGAGTTCGGAGAGAAAATCCTGAAACTTGGCTTGGGGATTATCGAGCCTTGCCTGGGCCAAGGAAACCAAACGTGTTTGTACAGACCTGAAGCTAGCGGCATTTTTCGGCGTTTGAGTGAGCCTTAAAAAAAACATTTGAAACCAAGTTTCAAGGTCTTTTGGTGTGCTATTTGCGGTGAGCCAAACTGCAGCTTCTTCGGATGATAGCTCCATACTCATGGTTTTATCCGCAAAAAAGTCCGTCAATTGGGCGTTGGACCAAGGACCCAAACCGCTTTCTGTGAGAAGATCGCTGGACCAGAGGGCCGAGGAAAACTCATTGTCCCCGGCCAGACTTAAACCGCCGGATCTGTAGCCTTTAATAAGAATTTCGCTGTCTTTGAAATCAGTTTTCTTCCAATAGACTTTCATACCGTTGGAGAGTTCCCAAAGAGTGAGCTGAAATTCATCCCACCTCTGGGTTCGCACGATCGGTCTAGACGGGGGAGCTTGGTCCATAAGTCTGGGGATGGATTCGAGTTGTTGATCAGTAAAATTCTGGTTTGGGGCTTCATTCAAAAGAGATTCTATCCTTTCTTCAGCCGGGGCCGTACCCTGGGTTTCGTTGATGCTGACGATGACAAGGCGTTTGTCCAACCTGAGGTTGTCTTTTGCGAAAGTATTCCATTGTTCCAGGGTCAAACTCGCCAGGAGGTTTTTCGTCAGGTGGGAATAATCGGCGATGGAAGGAACAGGAGTGCCGCTAAGGAAGGCTTCAACAATATCGTTGGCCCACTCGGGGTGGGGTCTGTCGTGAATCTGGGCTTCAAGAATGTCTAATTCCTGGAGAATCGACGATTTTTCCCTCTCAAGTTCCCTAGTAGAAAAACCCAGGTTTCGGAGCTGTTCTGTTTCCATTAGGGCGATTTTAAAACCTTCTTCCATTTTACCGGGGTGGGCTACAAGGTAGATGCTGTTGATATCGAACCTTCTCGCCAAGTTGGAAAATTCCACAAAAGCCGTTAGGTAAGGCGGGTCCTCGGCTTCAGTAAGACGGCTGAACCTCTGGTCTAAAGCAGCCTTTGTCATCCTGCGTAAAATTTCCCGCAGTCTGCCTTCCTGCCAGCCCAGGGTTTTTGTCGGGGTCATACTATTGACCTCGATGATATTGTAACGCTGTTCTGGATCGGAAAAGGTGTGGATCGACCTGGCCGAGTAGGGCAGGATATTAAAGTTCGTGTTTTGAGGCTTGGGTGTTTCAGCGATCCATCCAAAACCCTGGCGGATCCGAGACTCTATGGCTTCGGCGTCGACAACACCTACCAAGACGAGGGCCATTCTTTCGGGTCTGTACCATTTTTTATAAAGGTTTCTCAGCTGTTCTGGGGACGCAGAACGGACTACATCCATACTGCCTATAGGGAGCCTGTCGGACCAGCGGGAATTATTTAATAGAAGAGGAAGCGAAAAATCACGTCTTCTGCCGTTGACGTCTTTTCCCAAACGCCATTCTTCTTCTATGACTCCTTTTTCTTTTTCGACTTCTTCGGGGTTAAAGCTCAAGCCGCGGCTCCAATCCTCGAGAATCTGAAAACTTGTCTCGAGAATTTGCGGGTCGTCCATGGGAATTTCCAGGTGGTAGACCGTCTCCTCGAAACTTGTATATGCGTTGATACCGTCGCCGAACCTCATTCCTATGCGGTCGAAGTACGAAATGATGGCATTTTTATCGAAACGTGCAGTGCCATTAAACGCCATGTGTTCCATGAGGTGAAAAAGCCCTCTTTCGTTTTCTTCTTCGTTGATACTGCCTGCTCTTACAACAAGGCTCAAGTACGCTCTATTTTCAGGTTTAGGATTTTCACGAATAAAATAGGTAAAACCATTTTCGAGTACCCCTGAGCGAATGGCTGGATCCTGATTTGGATAAGGATCATTGTCAGGGTTGCTGGCTGATCCGGCACACGAAGACCAAAGTAAAACTGTTAGGAGAAAAGAAAGCTTAAATTGGAGATATTTCATGTATCAAGATTAATCAAAAAAAGAAACTTGGGATAGTCTGAATGAAGGGTCAAAAAAGACAGAAACGAGGTTTGCACACGCTGTGAATTTTTGGTATACTAGAAGAAATATATATTGTTGGAGAAATTGATGTCAAATCATGTAAAGGTAATTATTATCGGTTCGGGGCCAGCTGGACACACAGCGGCTATTTATGCGGCAAGGGCCATGCTTCAACCCCTTATGCTCGAAGGGTTTATGGCGGGTGGTGTGGCTGCAGGCGGACAATTGACAACGACAACTGAAATAGAAAATTTTCCTGGTTGGCCCAAAGGTCTTATGGGGCCAGAACTGATGGATAATATGAGAGAACAGAGTATTAACGCAGGATCTAGAATTCTCACTGAGACCGTCAATGAAGTCGACCTTTCAGTGAGACCGTTTAAAGTCACCGCCGATTCCGGGGAATTTTTTGCTGAAGCCTTGATAATAGCCACAGGAGCCACAGCAAAAAAAATGGACTTTCCCGGTGTGGACCAATATTGGCAAAGAGGAATCAGTGCGTGCGCTGTATGTGACGGGGCGCTCCCATTTTTTAGAAATAAACCCCTCGTCGTGATCGGTGGCGGGGATTCTGCGGCTGAGGAGGCCACCTACCTCACCAAATACGCTTCGATGGTCCATGTTCTGGTGAGGCGTGGAGAAATGCGTGCGTCCAAAGCCATGCAGAAACGCGTGCTGGAAAATCCTAAGCTGACAATTCATTGGTTTACCGAAGCCCTGGAAGCCCAGGGGAACGGAAAACTCCTGACCGGCGTTAAAATAAAAAATAACCAAACAGGTGTTGAAGAACTCATCGAAGCATCGGGTTTATTCTTCGCCATTGGACATCAGCCGAATACTGATTTTGTCAAGGGAAAACTCGACCTCGATAAAACCGGTTACATCATCACCCAACCTGGTACACCTCTGACAAGCGTCGAGGGAGTATTCGCCGCCGGGGACGTTCAGGATAAGATTTGGAGACAGGCCATCACGGCTGCAGGAAGCGGTTGTATGGCGGCCCTCGCAACGGAACGGTGGCTGGCGGAGAAGGAATAAA
>DYOB01000432.1 GCA_020720765.1 Borreliella garinii | reverse complement strand
CTTGAACTTCAATTACTGGGTTGAAAGATAAATAGTTCTGTCCCCTTTTTCCCTTATTTTTTTCTATCCTGCTCAGCGGGGTTAGAGAGGGGTTGCCTTTTTTCCGGTTTTTTGGAAAACCCGCCATCATGAGTTGATGATTCCTCTGCTGGTTGCCTGCCTGCTGGATGAGTTGGGGAAGGAATAGCTGTTTGTGCCATAAAAAAAGCCGGGGGGACGGAATTCAATTCCGTCCCCCCGGCTTTTTTATGGCGGAAAGAAAATAAATCTGTCCCCTTTTTCTCTTGGTATTTGTCACCTCGATTTCTTCATGCGTGCAATATAATGGCAAGATATGGATTTTATAGACTCTTACTGGTTTCCGTTCAGGCACTACATAGTCTTCTCCTTTTTAATTCAGGTAATGTATTATTGATCTGCGGTATATTTATAGGAAAGCTGCGCCGGGTCGAGCGAATCGATCTGGCCTGTATCGACATTAAACAATGTCAACTTAGGATTACTCACCTGCTTACGACGTGTGTGTACAATGGCCGACATACTCCCGTTCGACGACAGGACAGTGTCAATGATTATAGCGTCAAGTTTTGTCAGGCGCTTGTGTTCCTTGCCATCGAATAGAAACAGGTCGTATGTAAAACCGGGTCGGGGAGGATCCAATTGATCGCTCCGTGCCCTATATACAATCTTGCTCCCATCTGCTGATATAGTGGGGAAGTCTGAAAAAACACTGTTAGTAATAAACGGTGACAAGCTCTGCTTTTCAGTCGGTGACAACACAAATATAAGGTTGTCTTGAAATTGCGAGTTATAGGCATTATATCCTTTTGCTCCAGCTGGTGAGACATACTCGACAGGTCCCTCGCCCGAAAAAATGAAGTGCTGACTGTCGGGCAGATAGAAGGGCGATGAACATTGAAAGAACTGGAAAGCGGTCAGCCTGCGTTCTTCCCTGATCTCTATGCCTGTCTCATAAATATCCCAGCGCGAAAATCTCGTCTTCCCTGAGACCCGTTCCTTGTTGGACCGGGCGAATATGAGTTTTTTTCCGTCGTGTGAGAACGATGGGCTGGACCTGTGCCCATGCGAATTGGTCAGTTCAGTGATCTCTCCCGTTGCGAGTTTAAGCAATGCGACCTGGGTGTCCCGTCCATTGTCGCTATTACGACGCACGGTTATAGCAAGATGTGACCCATCTGGTGAGAAGCCACCTGGAATGTAAAGGAAAAGGGGACAGATTTAATTTTGTGCTGGTGGCCGGCAACTTTCCCCACA
>DYOB01000431.1 GCA_020720765.1 Borreliella garinii | reverse complement strand
CGCTACCTTAGGACCGTTATAGTTACGGCCGCCGTTTACCGGGGCTTCGGTTCACAGCTTCGTCTTGCGACTAACCGCTCCCCTTAACCTTCCGGCACCGGGCAGGTGTCAGCCCCTATACGTCTCATTGCTGATTCGCAGAGGCCTGTGTTTTTGGTAAACAGTCGCCTGGGACTGCTTTATGCTACCCTCTCTAACCTATTGCTAAACCAAAAAGGGCCACACTTCTCCCGAAGTTACGTGTGCATTTTGCCGAGTTCCTTAACGCGAGTTCTCTCGAGCGCCTTAGATTTCTCATCCCGCCTACCTGTGTCGGTTTACGGTACGGTCCTGGCAAGCCTATCCTTAGAGATTATTTCTCGGCACCCTGACTACGCCCGCTTCAGCTTCCCGTAGGTCGCCTCGCCGTCACACCTCATCTCGGATCGCGGATTTGCCTACGACCCTCATCAACTCGGTGCTTTGACCGGAACTACCGTTCTCCGGCCGGGTTTCGCCTCATGCGTCATCCCCTCGAAACTTGCCAAGGTACTGGAATCTGAACCAGTTTCCCATCGATTACGACTTTCGTCCTCACCTTAGGGGCCGACTTACCCTGGGCAGATGACCTTTACCCAGGAATCCTTAGGCTTTCGGCGGACGGGGATCTCACCCGTCTTTTCGTGTACTTATACCTGCATTCTCTCTTCCACTCCCTCCAGCTACCTTTACAGGCCACCTTCATCGGTCTGTGGAATGCTCCCCTACCAACCTATCCTTGCGAATAGATTCCGTAGCTTCGGTATACCGCTTAGCCCCGTTACATTGTCTGCGCATGACTACTCGACCAGTGAGCTATTACGCACTCTTTAAAGGAATGGCTGCTTCTAAGCCAACCTCCTGGCTGTCTTCGCAATCACACATCATTTTACACTTAGCGGTATTTGGGGACCTTAGCTGACGGTCTGGGCTGTTTCCCTCTCGACTACGAACCTTGTCGCCCGCAGTCTCACTCCCGTACGTTGTGTGTCGGCATTCGGAGTTTGATTGGGTTTGGTAGGCGGTGAAGCCCCCTAGTCCATCCAGTGCTCTACCTCCGGCACATTTGTACGAGGCTGTCCCTCAAGGCATTTCGGGGAGAGCCAGCTATTTCCAAGTTTGTTTAGCCTTTCACTCCGAGTCACGGGTCATCCCTGCGTTTTTCATCACACTAGAGTTCGGTCCTCCACTTGATTTTACTCAAGCTTCAACCTGCCCGTAACTAGATCACTTGGCTTCGGGTCTACGACATGCAACT
>DYOB01000018.1 GCA_020720765.1 Borreliella garinii | reverse complement strand
GACGCTTTTGTATCGTGTCGCCATGGGCAACAAAGTATCACACAGTTCAACCTCATGTAAATTCCTGCGGTCTCAAGCGCAACAGGCTCCTAATAACCGTCGGACATGGAACGGTTGATATCCTTCTTGTATAAATCATTATAGATGGCGCCGCGGTTACGCAGGTCTTCCCGTACTTCAGGGGGAAAAGGCATATTCCTCCAAAAGATCCCACGGATCTCCTTATCAAGTTTCTGGGCTCCTTCGGATTCCTTGGTGATCCAGAGGATATAATCGCGGATAAAAAACATACGAACGTCGCCTTTGAGTTTATGCTGGTCGAACCAAGCATAATAAAGTCCTGTAATCCCCTCTTCCATCCAGTGGAAGCCGGCTATCTCTTTAGCAAGCTGCCACCTGAAATCCGCAAGTCCATAGAGAACTGAAAGTTTTAGATTTTTTGGGTACATGGGCATGGCTAAACGCCCTCTACTATTCCTTCCTTTACCCTTCTCGTAAGGTTCCCAGCAGACTCCATAATCTCCGTAGGATGGAACGAGTATGACATGGGGAACGATGCGGGTATCTACCTGTTTATACCTTCTGATAAATAATCCTGGGTCAAGCCTCTCAACGTCGCTCATTGTCTTCAAGACATTTTCGCGTGAACCGATGTCCTGCCTGCGAAAAGGCATATAAGGTTTCAATAAAATAGGGAAATGATTACCCTGGCGACCGCAGGTCAATTTAGCTATTTGCCTTAGACTAATGACCTCACTAGCCACGACTTTTGCGTCAACCATGGCATCACCCCCACCAGTAGAGTCGAGACGCTGTTTCCAAGTGCGTACTTCCTGGTCTAATTTTTCAAGTTCTTTGAGGTAAGTCGTCACCTCCCTGTCGAGCAGGTTTAAGGAACGGACTGTATCTGCAATCTGATTCAGGGAATGGCGGTGGGTGGATTCGTACCCTAGGCTGATTTCTTTTGAAATGCGGTGGGGGGTTTTTCTCTTTAGAGTATTGGCGTGCTCCATAATGATGTTTTCCAGGTTGGTCATTTCGTTGAGTTTATTCTGGATCAAGCCAATCTGAGCCCCGCGCTGTGACTCTGCGCGGTCCAGTTTTTGGGCAAATTGAGCAGCTTCGCTTCCTGCTTTTTGAGCTTGTTTTTTTACGGGTTCATCAGTAGCAAGCGGGGTTAATTCACCAGTGGCAACTTTTTCCAGCCACTCGTCGAGAAAATACAAAGGTTCTTGAAACTGGTTGTTCCAGATTATGCTCGCTATCGTAGTCCTCTGTTCCGGACTTATGAGACTAGGCAACAAGGCTCCGTACCGCAACACCACCCTCTTCGATTCCGGCATCCTGCCGCCTAGCTGGACAGCCAGGTTACCCACAAGTTCCCAATAGGCGTTTGTTAAGCGCAATCGGGCGTTTGTTTTTGATTCAGGGTCCTTGGCATTCAGAAAGTCCGACAAGAGACTATGGACCCTGGAACCCACGTCCCCTTCACCAGCCATGGCCTTTTTATAGTATTCTTTGTCGGTGAAAAAAGCGTTGGGAGGCTTTTGTTCAAATACGTCGATGGGAGGAAATGTTTTAACATTAAAATCGATAAATTTTGCTTCATCGTTGCGTTTGGAACCCTTTTGCGCACCACCGGATGGCTGGTTTGCCTCAAAAAGAGCGTCAAAATTCGGGGTGTCTCTCGAAGGGCCTGTGGATTCGGAGGCAGATCCAAGAAGCGCAGCTATCTCCGGGTCAATATCGTCAGAAAAACTTGAATGATCAGACATACATAGTATATCGGAAATTTTGAGATTGGAGGTGAGGGGAATTGAACCCCTGACCTTTTGAATGCCATTCAAACGCTCTAGCCAACTGAGCTACACCCCCAAACGACCAGTTTAACAATAGTGAACGTGAAAAGGATTGTCAAGGAGTTCGGAAAAGATTACCATTAAGAAATGGTTCGACCGCCGAAATCTTTTATCCTAATTTCCAAGCCACTAGATTCTCTTTTTTCAGGCTTTAATCCGAGCAGTGGAGATGTGTATTTTTGCGAGCAGATCACAACGAGGATACTCTCGCTTGTCCGTGAAAATGATGGGGAAATGGTCGTGGTTCTCTGCGTAGCAGGAAGCGACGAAATAAGCCAGCTTCAGGGTATATTCCAGACCTCGGAAGAAAGCCGGTTAAAGCTCTATTACACCCTATTAACCGAGGTCCCTTGTGAAATCAACCTGACCAAAAACCTTGCTCCACTACTTGATTACCGATTTGGAAAAATCTCTGAAACAGAGTGGGCCTTTATTCTTCAAAAGTTCCAGGACCTTCAGGTTTTGACGTCAAACACCGAACTCAGACGTACCGAAAGTTGCCAGGAAAGCGACCAGATCATGGACCAGGACGCCCTAATTCGCATCGGAAAAAGCCTTTCCTCAGAACGTGATCCCGATAAACTCCTCAGAACCATCCTCTTTCTTAGTAAAAAAATTACCGGCGCTGACGCAGGGAGTATTTTTCTCGCTGAAGAAAAAGAAGGTATGAGTCTCCTGCGGTTCAAATACTCCCATACCTTTTCAAAAGATCTTGGCTATGAAGAGTTTACGATGCCTCTAGACGGCTCTAGCATAGCCGGCTACGTTGCTCTTAGCGGAACAACCCTGAACCTTCCTGATGTCTATCAAATGGGCGAGGGTGCACCTGTAACATTTAACTCCAAGTTCGACCAGCTCCATGGTTACCGTACCAAGAGTATGCTTGTCACACCGATGACCAACCACCAGGGGAAAACCATCGGTGTAATTCAGCTTATAAACAGTAAGGAATCTTTTGATTCGAAACGAAACTTCACAGGGAATGAAGCGTTTGAAATTGTATTAAAAGATGCTTCGGATTTTGAAGTAAATGTTGTACCTTTTGAAAAACGCTACGAAGACCTTATGCAGGCTGTCGCAGGTCAAGCCGCCATCGCTATTGAAAACAACAGAATGATCAGACAAATTGAACAGCAATTCGAAGAGTTTGTTAAGGCATCGGTATTTGCCATTGAGTCCCGCGATCCCGCAACTTCTGGACACTCCATAAGGGTAGCCATGATGTGTATCCTTCTCGCCGAGGCTGTCAATCAGGAAAAAGAGGGCCCGTATAAGGATGTTACTTTTTCACATGTGAAATTAAAAGAGCTCTATTACGCCGCTCTTCTTCATGACTTCGGTAAAGTTTACATCGACCTAGCCGTCTTTATGAAAGCTAAAAAACTCACTCCACAACAGATGGAAATCCTTCGCTACCGTGTTGCCTTGATCTATCGCAGTCTTGAACTCGAGCATATAAAAGAGGAAGTGAAATGCTTGAAAAACGGACTCCCTCTTCCAACGGTCCCGGCTCAATCTTTTGAAAGGTTGAAAAATCTTTGGTTCAAAGTGAATGAGCTCGTGGAACCCGAAGTGACAAACCGTAACAGGGACGAAGAGATCCAGGAAATGCTGGCTATGGTCCAAGACATCTACGTCAACGACCTGGATGGTAAACCTGTCCCCGTCTTAACAGACGACGAAGTTATGAATTTAAAAATTGCCCGCGGATCCTTAAACGACGAAGAACGGTCCATCATTCAAAGCCACGTTGTACACACATTTAACTTCGTGAATAAAATACCTTGGCCCGACGAATTAGCTGAAATTCCCCAGATCGCAGTAAAGCACCACGAAATGCTTGATGGAAGCGGCTACCCCTACCAGCTTAAGGGTGATGAGATTCCCCTAACTGCTCGTATCATGTCCCTTTCCGACGTCTTCGATGCTTTGGCGGCGTCGGACCGTCCCTATAAGAAAGCCATGCCATTAGAGAAAGTTTTAGCAATTCTTTCCAGTGACGCTGAAAAAGGAAAACTTGATAAAGACCTCGTAAAACTGTTTTTGGACAAGCAACTTTACCTTCAGCATAAACGTTTTGAACCCCTCGAAACAGGAACTCTCATCAACTCGGATACACACTAATGGTTTCAGATAAAGAGAAAGATTTGGCTTTTCAGTTCGGTAAGGAACTCGTTGAAACGCTTTCCATGGCTGTCAATGGTAAAACTTCATTCTTGATGAAACTCGTTACCGGGCTTGTCTGCGGAGGGCATGTTTTAATTGAGGATGTCCCGGGTGTCGGAAAGACCACAGCTGTTAAGGCCCTTGCTCAGGTCTTTAAGGCCAAGCGCGGTGTGGTCATGTTCCGCCGAATTCAATTCACACCAGATCTACTCCCCTACGATATTACGGGTGTCGATATCTTCGACCCGGAATCTCGGAGTTTTCGTTTTCAACCTGGGCCCGTCTTCTCAGCCATAGTCCTTGCAGATGAAATCAACAGGGCCACCCCAAAGGTTCAAAGCGCCTTGCTGGAGGCCATGGAAGAGGGGTCTGTAACCGTAGGCAATTATACAAGGCCTCTGCATCCGCTCTTCTTCGTGGCCGCAACCCAGAATCCACACGACATGGAAGGTACGTACCCTCTTCCTGCGGCACAGCTGGATAGGTTTCTCTTTCAGCTTTCAGTCGGGTACCCTGAAGAAGAGGACGAACTCAGAATTCTTAACGAGGTTTCTTCGAGAAGCGGAGGACTCAACCTTTCACCATTATTCTCTGCTGAAGAAGCTCTAAAAATAAGGGAGACTAGCCATCAAGTCTTTGTTGACCCTAAAATTACCGCGCTCGTTCGTTCAGTCTTGGTTGCAAGCAGGAAATCTCCTGAGGTGAAACTCGGTCTTTCACCCCGGGCAGGCATCCACCTCCTACGTGCTGTACGCGTTTGGGCTCTTTTCCATGGTAGAAATTTTGTTACAGACCAAGATGTCCTCGACCTTGGAATTGATGTATTTGCCCATAGAATGCTCCTTAAAAATACCCAGAAAAAAAGTACCGAACTCGTAGAAAACTGGATACGCGATGAAATCAAAAAACAACATTGTTAAAATCGGAGGCATAACGGCCTTTGGTATGGCTTTTTTTTTATCTCCGTCTTTTTCGTTCTTACAGGACTTTTACAATCAGATCTGATCTTCCTCGCAGGAGGCGGATTCCTTCTGACGCTATTTCTTCTTTTATGGTTAGGGCTATTCTTTACCTATCTTAGACTTTCTGGGCGCAAACATATTTGGCGCCAGACAGAAGAAGACTCTTGGGTTCTCGAGACTAGAGTAGATAAAATCTTCCTTCCTGGCATCCTGCTTTTCTGGGAATATCAATGGTCATTTACCGATTCAAGAAGTTTAGAGGGGCAGCATCGAGTATTATCTGGTCGTTCTGAATTGATGTTCCAGGAAAAAGGCCCGAGAGGTTTATATAAAGGCTCTTGCGGTTCCCTAGAGCTTAGGGACGCTTTCCGCTGGTTCAATTTTTCCGTAAAGGTACACGGCGAAGCAGAAATAGTTTTGATTCCTATCCATGAACTTAATCCCTTTATGGAAATAGATTCAAAAACAACAGGGCAGACCTCTACCTCCTCCGGAAGACCTCGTATTCTCGAGGACAGATTTGACGCCCGCCCCTATTATCCTGGCGACGACATCAGGCATATCAATTGGAAGCTTCTAGCCCACTCGGGACAGCTTATCCTCCGCACCGAAGAATCAACACCTCCTCCGCACGATGAAATTACAATAGTTTTTGATCCCTGGGTGTCTTCGAGAAATGAATGGGCTTTATACCTTCTCGATAAGGGAATCAATGCACTTGCAAATTGTCTGTCTTATTGTGAATTGAAAATGCATCCCCTTCATATTTTTTTTCCCGACGGAACATGGACCACCGGTGAAGATACAGGTAAGCTTAGAAAATTGATGGCGGGAGTTTTTCCATGTGCCCCTACCAGTTGGAAGCCAGAGCTCTGGCCTGAATATACTCTGATTTTCGGAGATCCTTCATCACCCAACTTTAACCACCACCTGAGCCTACTTTCCAGGAAGAACACCCAATGGGTGATTCCCTCTGAATGGGAGAAAGCATGAAAAGACAAAGAATCTCAGGACTGTTAAGTGGACTGTTCCTCGGTTTTCTTTCCTGGACTTTCTTTCCAGACCTTGTTGCAGTTTGGCCTGTGCTTGCCTGGATCGCGTTTTTTTTCGTTATCGGCGTTATACAACATCATTTTAATTTGAACTGGGCTTCCAGTATTTTCTCCACAGTACTATCAACCATTCTCCTTAACTTTCTTATTAAGGGAATTTTCAGGCTTTTAACTTTCGGTGAACCCACCCCGCTTGATACCTTTTTCCCGTTATGGGACCGTGCGATGTTACTCTCACTTGCTCAAGGAGTCTTCTTCTGGATAGGTTTCAGGGCGGTGGAAAAAAAACCCGAACTTTCTAAGTGGCGTCACTTACTCCACATCTCCTTAGCACTACTTCTCTTCTTCTTTCAGAAAATAGCCTTCGCCCCTTTCTGGACCCATCCGCTTCTCCCTCTTTTTCTCGTTTTTGCTTTTATTTTTTGGGAGTTGGATCAACTCTACAGAGATCAAAACGAAATCCGTCATTGGAGACCTTTAGTAGGCGGGTTGTTTTTTTTACCCCTCGCCCTTTTCACTGGGTACCTTTCCTTCAACCAATACCAAAAAAACTCATCCTCCGAAGGTGCGGGTCTAATCCAACCCACCCTATTCGGTTTCGACTTTGCCCCGATTATTAAACTGGAAAGTGAAATCAAACTCGATGACGACCTCGTCATGATTTATAGAAGGGAGGGTTATCCCAGGGATCAGATGCTCAGAAGGCAGGTCCTCAGCGGCTACGATTCAGAAAAGGGCTTTTTCTGGAATGAGCAAGCCCCCGAGGATGATGAGGTGCCTTGGAATCTAGGTTCTTCTGAACTCGTCATGGAACCTGCACCTTCCCTAACACGAACTGAAGTCCAACAGGAAGTTTACCTCGTCAACCTCGACCCAAGTTTGGTTTTTGCCCTCAACCAGCCTGTAAGGGCCATCCCTCTAACAGGATGGGACATGAACAAGTTTCGAGGGGCGTATAGAGTTACAAGTCAAGTTTTGGAAAGTTCAGTTTGGACTATATCCGATTCACCAGGCAAGCTCACAGCAGAAGCTTATGCCTACTACACCAATTATGGTGATGATGAAAAAATAGCTGGTCTTGCTAAGGAAATAACCCAAGGTTTATCTGATTCAAATGCCATCACCAAAAGGATCCTGGTTTATCTTCTCGAAAATTTCTTCTATTCTCTGAAACCTGGTGTAGCGGTAAACCAGCCACCGCTTCACCATTTTCTCTTCCAGGCTAAGAAAGGATACTGTTCATATTTTGCTTTTTCCATGGTCTTGATGCTTCGTAGCCTCGGAATCCCCAGCCGTGTAGCAGTGGGATTTTTGGTAGATAAAAATTCTGAAGTTCTATCGTTTTATCCCATCAAGTCTTTTCAGGCGCATGCCTGGGTTGAAGTGTTGTCGCTTGAAAACGGATGGGTGACTTTCGACCCGACAAGTGCAACCCTTGCCCCGGGAGAGGACTGGAACCTAAACGCATCTGCCGACGATGCTTTCCTTTCCATGGTTGAGGATATTCTGGGTGCCCATCTCACCGAGATACAGACTAATGAAGTAGAATCAATAGCCGATTCTCATTCCGAAAGATGGTGGCCCAGTTCAACCGACTTGGTAATTTTCCTCTTTATCACTTTTATCCTTGCGGCAATATTCTGGAAGTTCCGGAGATATCTGTGGTTAATGTTCATTCGACCGGAAAGACTAAGAATTATTGCTCTTTACAAATGGGTCAGGGACTACCTTCAACTCTCATTGAGCAACGATGCGTCACGCCTTACTCCCAATGAAATTTTCCATATAATACCTTCCCCTGAATTAAAAATTATAACTACCTTCTATGAAATGGCGCTATACTCACGGGAGCTACCTACTTCGGCTTTCATCGAATCTCAAGCAGCGCACCGGATGATTCTTTCGAGGAGAACCCACCGTCCATCTTTCTGGAGGCTACTATGGTTTTAAGATCACACTGGATCCTTATGCTCGCCTTTTTCAGTTTCTGCCTCTACGGACAAGACGGACTCAACGTACCCGACAGGGAAACCCTTCTGCAAAAAGGTTCGAGCGCAAGGGGTGCCGAAAATTTCCAGAAGGCCCTTGAGTGGTGGCACCTGGGTCAGATTCTATACCCTGAAGAGGTTCGTTTTCCAGCGGCACTGGCTGACATGTTTTATGAAAAAAAGCTCTATAGACTGAGCGCAGCAGAATATGAAAAGGCACGCAGGCTCAGACCCACTGAATACGAGTACGCCTACAGGCTTGCTGAATCCTATGGTCTCCTTAACCTGGATAACGACGCACTCAAAGTATTGGAAGAAACACGTTTACTTTTCCCGGACGACTGGGATCTCATTCAGGCCCAGGCATGGCTGTATTTTAAACTCGAAGAGTATTCAAAAGGTATTGATCTTATCCTTGAGGCTACTAAGCGCATGGGTGAAAATCCAAACGCTGAAATGACCCTCGGCACCCTCTATTCCAGCCTCTATGACTTCGAAAAATCCAGGTTTCACTATCAAAAAAGCATAGATCTTGGATTAACACAGCGATCCCGTGTTTTTGTGAGCATCGCATATTACAACCGTTCCATTTTAGAAAATACATTTTATGAACCAGGGCAGGCTCTCGAATCCATTCAACGATCCTTGGAATACGCTCAACGAGCCTCGGGGTACATCGCACTCGGGGAAATGCAAGAGATGAGGGGTGATTATGCACTTGCCAGGGTAACTTATGAAGAAGCGGCTTCAAGAGACGATACGCCACTGTCGAAGATGAATCTAGCCATGCTTTATCTGCAAACAGGTAATCCTGAGGCTGCTTTAGAATATATTCGATCAGCAGAAATGCACCCTGACCCTAGCTGGATCTATAACTTTGGTTTGCGGGAATCAGCTTGGCAAAAAGACCTACATAGGGCTTATACCGACGCGTACGAACAATTGACAGCCCTTGCAGATTATGAGGACCGTTTCTGGCCTTGGGAATGGGTCTCGTGGCTCATTAAAAAAATCGGCTACGCCTGGCAAGGCTTTCATCACAGGGAAACTTGGAGAAGTCTGACATGGGAAAGCGCGACAGAATCCTCATCCAAAGGAAATACTCCACTCGTACTATGGAAGAATTTTCTTTCCTATGAAGACTACCCATGGCCTGCAGAGAAATATTTGGAACTCAGCAGAAAATGGGAAGAAAGCGTGATTCCCAAATCACCGCCTTTTTATACCTTTCAAACAGCCTTGATAAAAGAGGATCCCGCATCGGTCAGACGGGCTCTCGAAAACCTCGACACCGTATGGGACTCGGATATGATTGAAGAGGGACTGCTCTTCCTTCTGAGAAAAGCTCCTTCAAGCGGGTCATTTCTTTCGGAAGACACGAGACTGGCGTTATTTAAACGCAATTCAGGACTCTTGGCGATCAATAACCTACCTCTTCCTTTCAACATAGAATGGGAAGGGACAAAACCGGATTGGCTTGGTCGTTTTAATGTCTGGAGGTGGTCTGCTGGCTGGGGTGATCCGGAGAAAAGAGGTAATACCCTCAAACTGAAGGTCGGGCCAGATTCGCTCACATGGTCGTTGGTGGGTGAAGGCTTGCCTCAGAGAAACGGAATTATCCAGGGGGACCCGGCTTCAACGAAGGTCTGGATAGACCTGCTTCGTTCTACACACCGGGTGATTCCTTTTAGTCCCTCTTCAGAACAACAAGAGTGACGTCGTCGGCAAAGTGTCCGTTATTTTTCTTGATATCACCATCCTTGGCCCACCTTTCCAGGTCATCTCTTATTTTAACGATGATTTCATCGGGCGTCAGAGCGTAGTTTTCTTTTACAATCGCCTTGAGATGCTGAATATCGTACTGTTCACCCGTTATCGTCTTGGCCTCAATTACACCATCGGTATAAAGAATGAGAATATCTCCGCTTCCAAGTTCAAATTTGCCTAATGACTGGGTGGACACAACAAACTCGGAAATACCGAGAAAACCGGTCTTATCAATACAGTTGCTCAGCTCCTCGATCTCACCCGTAGCTTGACGGAAAACAAGTGCTACCTCGTGAGTACCTGCGTGTATGAACTTTCCTTCGTTTTCAAACAGATAGTTCATGGTCATAAACTTATCACTGCCTATTCGGTCTCGGTTGATCACGCATAAAACCCTGTTGACAATGTCATAAATTTTATCAACCGATAGATCGACTTCAAGGGTCCTTGCTGTCTCCAAAGCGCCGTGGAATGCCGACATTTCGATGGTCGCCATCATTCCGGCAGGTAGTCCGTGTCCGCTGACGTCACCGATACTGATGTAGTTCCCCTTCAAGTGGGGTACCAGATCATAGACGTCTCCTCCTACCTCGGTAGCTGTCTGCATGCTTGCGCCGACTTGGTAGCCCTTGATAGCAAGCTTCTTCGGTAGAATAGAAGTCTGAATGTTACGTGCGGTGTTCATCTCACCCTGGAGTCTATTCCGTTCTCTTTGGATCTCTTTTCCATTCATCAGGGCAAATATCGTACCAAGGTTTTCTACCATCTCACCGATAATTTCTTTCTCTAAAGGATAAAGCTGGTAAAAACTATCCTTGAAGAAAACTGCGGCCCCGACAAAGTTGTTCGTGTCCATAATGGGATATACACCGATAAGACGCTGTAATCCCCTGAAGTTCTCGGGCAATTCAGAAAGTATGACCGCATCCTTTTCCATCATGGCTTTTTTAAGAAGTTTCATACCAAAATCTTTGAGATTTTCGATAGGTGTGGAACGAAGAACTTCCAAATCATAGGTCGAGCGGATAACCATATCATTGAGTTTGGCTTTATCCAGGGATTTAAAGTTTTTATTGTCCACAAGTGGAGTACAGTAGCCGAAAAGCAGATCGGGACTATCCATCTTCAGAACATTCCCATGGACGCGGAAAGCGAGGAAGCCAGTGATATTATATTCGTGTACCACCATCCTGCCCTTAGCCTTGGACAGGGCATTCTCAATGGTCTCCTGCACGATTTTAATATCTTCCTCATCCGGACTCGAGATAACCCTGCGGATAAGGAGGTTCAAATCATGCTGCCGCTGTTCGATCCTCACCCTGTCGCTCCTCAGGTTGTACATGGACCAGAAGAAGAATTCCTCGACCATACGGATCATAAAAAAGAGGATGGAAACAATGAAATAAAACAGCGGAGCAACGCCATCGATAGTTCCTTTCGAGCCGAAAAGAAAAATTCCGAAGAAAACCAAGATAAGAAACTGGAAGAAAAAGGGGTAAGATCTGGAACGAATAACCCCTTCCTGCAACTTAAATATGGAATTCGTCGCCTGGAAGGTCATGACGAGCATTAAGAGAAAGTAAATAGTACTGAAGAACCCGATATTCGTCGAATACACAACGAGCGGGTTATTTCGCTGGCCAGCGGGAACCAGGAAAGACTCCATGGAATTACCAAGGAGCTTCGCATGGTAGGGCATATAGATAAAAGTCACAAGGATCACAATGAAAGTCGCAATAATCATCAGAATCAAAGGTCTAAGTCCCTTGATAAAGTCGGGCATGAGAAAACTTTCTTGGATACGCCTTGAGTGGATGGCGTACTCAAGAGTCAATTGAGCAAGAAAAAGAAAAAAACCGCTCAGAGCTATGATCTGAAAGTTAGAAGTCGGAGGGAAATACTCCCTGAAGCTCTGGGTAAAAGCCTGAAAAATACCCGTTAATGTCACCAAAAGCAGGGATAAGAAGAGGAAAAAAGTGCGCGAACCCGACCCTCTCCTGGATATCCTCTCAAACCAAAGGATGACCCCTATCCCAATGACGGGGAAAAATGAAAACAGGTAAAACAACATAAAATTTTCAAGCATACTTACTCCTCTTGACAAGCATGAAGCATTTGAATCAAATCCTCCACCCGTAAACCGATCTCGGAGAAGGACGTTGCCACTTCATCGAGAACCTCATTCTTCCGGTTCTTGGTCGCTGTATCCAAGGATCGGTTGATTTGATCTGTTTGGGTTTCCCCTCGCTCTTTAGCCACCCCGCTAACGGCCCTGATGATTTCAACAGCAAGTATAACACCTTGGAGCGAACCGGCGACAGAAAGAAGAGAACCCTTTTCAGTTTCGGCTTCTTTATGAGCAACCTCAACCTTCTCTATTACATTCTGTATCGTAAGCTGAACTTCTGCAATCACATTTTCTATATCCGACAAACTATTTTCGGTTTCCTTGGCAAGGTTTCGGATTTCTTTGGCCACCACCTCAAATCCCTTCCCGCTCACACCAGCTCGAGCTGAAACAATGGAGGCATTAATGGATAAAACGTGAATTTTTTCAGAAATATCGCTCATAATTGTTAATATCTTGGATATTTTTTTTGATTGGGAAAAAAGGAGCTCGGTGAATTTTAGACTTTCAGAAAGTGACTCTGTAACAATTTTCACACCAGTCTGAACGTTTTCACTGAGTTCAAAGGCTTGCTTCGCAGTATTTGCCAAATTATCCGAAATTTCATACGCACGGTACACGTTTTCGTTGATAAATTGGGAACTCTCGACGAAATCATGGATACCTTGGAATGAATCCTTCGTAAGAGCCTTTTCCTGAACATCGTTTGAAAGGTCTAAAACAGCGTTCCTGAGTTCTTCCACCATCTCGGTCAGTTTTGGATAATTCTCAGGTTTTACAGTTTCTTCAAGCCGTGCTGTCAGTACCTCGGGAGATTCGAGCATAGTCAGAGGTTCGGGCGCCTTAATGACAACTTTCATTCGATCAAAAAAGATAAGAAGGAGCTGTGTGAACCCTGTCGCTACGGCAATGACCCCACGAAGGAGCATAGGGCCTTGCCAAAGAAGTAGGAATCCCCAAATCCCAACGAGGAAAAAACTAAGTGCGAGCCGGAGAACCCATCTCCGTTCTAAACTCATTCGATCTTGACGGCTCCCGGTACTAGGAAGGTCAAAGTGGGAAGGCTCGTCACCTGCCATGTGATCGCTTTATTGTGCTGAATTCGGATATTGTATTTTTTATCCGGAGGAAGCATGGCAAGTTTCATAATCCACTTGGCTACAGCCTTAATACCGGAAGAGTTAAGAAAATTGAGTCCCTTGAAATCAGCGTAAACATCGGGAATTTTATTAGCAACAACCCCTAAATGAATCTTCTCAAAAACAGGGTCCAAGATGATACTAGGATCTTCCATGTCGATATCACCAACAAAATTTACCCCGATACCGGGTCCTACATCAATAACTTCAATTTTTATCTTTTCCTGAGCAACAGATTCAATCCCCAGTTTATTATTGGCCATGATACCTTCCTTTAACCTTAGTGTACTTCAATAGTGATGGTAATCTTATAATCTGGAGATACCTCCAGCTTAATATTTGCTCCGACCTCGTACCGAATACGAGCTAACCCGAGCTGACTTTTTCCATCCTGACGAACTGCTGCTTCGCGCATTTGAGAGATATAAGCTTCTAGAGCGTCACCTGACATTATTCTTTTATAAAGACCCTGGAGTTCCTTGGCGGATTCTGCTGTACCTTGGTTGGTGACGGAACAACTGATAAGATTCTGATCAGGATAAGCCTGAACTATAATAATTGTTTCTTCACCGGCCGAGTATTTCACAGCATTTTCAAGAAGTTCCGAAGCTGCCATGGCTATACCGTCGGCCTTATTTTGATCTTCTATCGCAATAGCGACGAAACTCTGAATAAACCCGCGCGCCGGCGCAATGTACCTCCAACGAGGTCCGAACTTTAACTCTATATAACCATCAGGTTTCTTTGCCATTTTCCTACCTTTTTTTACCGTTATACCTCATAGTAAAGCAGAAAATGGAATATAGCAAGTGATTTTTTATAGAAATCACCAATAAATAAGATTCGCAGCGTAGGCGAGCCCTGCACCAAAACCGATAAAGACCAGGAGATCGCCTCGCACTAAAAGACCTTTACGATCCATATCGGCTAAAGCTATAGGGATACTTGCGGCTGAAGTATTTGCAAACCTGTCAATATTCATAAAGAACCGGGAATCCTCGATTCCCATGCGCTTGGCACAACCTTCAGTTATACGTTTATTTGCCTGATGGGGCACGATCCACCTGACTTCCGCTAATTTTTTACCGAATTTTAAAAGAATTTCTTCTATTGTGTCTTTTAAGACCCTGACTGCGAAATTATAAACCCTTCTACCGTCCATGGTCATCCACAAATGTTCGGGTCCTTCGCCAACCTGAAGTGGGGACCTCGATCCGCCGCCGGGGCGTTCAAGCGCATGAGCCCCCTGGCCTTCAGAACGCAGGATCGATCCCAGAATACCTTGACCACTTTCTGAAGGCCCGATAATAACCGCTCCGCCTCCGTCCCCGAAAAGGACGCAGGTGTTACGGTCGGTCCAGTTTAAAATCCTGGAGAAAACCTCCGCCGCAATAACAGCAACGTAGCGCCCTGCGCCGGTAAGCACATGCGCCCTGGCTAACTCTACGGCGTAGGTAAATCCAGAACAAGCAACACTGATGTCGAAAGCTCCAGCCCGCGTGGCACCCACCCTATCTTGAATCAAACTGGCCGTAGAAGGAAAACTCAGATAATCAGGTGTTGAGGTGGCCACGATAATCAAATCGAGGTCTTGTGCTTGAATTCCTGCCCGTTCTAAAGCGTCCTGAAGGGCAAAAGCACCGAGATCCGACGCAGCTTCCTCGTCTGCTGCGATGTGCCTTTCGCGAATTCCTGTATGGGTAAAGATCCATTCATCGTTGGTATCTACAGTCCGAGAAAGCTCTTCGTTTGTCACCACTCGGTTTGGAAGGTACCAGCCGGTAGAAAGAATTTTAGGTTCCACTGTACTTATTCTAATCAATGTGCTTTCATGGTCAAGACGTTATGGTATAGATTTTTATTATGAATAAATACACAGAAATATTCAGGAATGATTCCCCGTGCCCCTATTTGCCAGGGAGGACTTTTATCCAAAATACTTTTTTCTCGGGAAATCTCACCCCTTCAGAGTGGGGATTTTTTCTCAGTTCGGGTTGGAGGCGCTTCGGCCGAAATTTTTTTCGTCCTAACTGCGAAGTGTGTTTCGAATGCCGACCTATCCGGATTCTGGCGCGCGAGCTTAAACCCACAAAAAGTCAAAGGCGTGTTTTCCATAAAAACTTGAAAACCCAGGTATTTTTCACAGAAGAACCGCCTTCTGAATCCGTCTTTCATCTCTATAACGAACATAGTTACTTCCGGTTTGGCCGAGAACCGGTAGAGCTGGAGGATTTCAACGAAAGTTTCAGGTTCAACGGGGCTCCAGCCTTACGCTCTGAATATTACATCGATGGAAAACTTGCAGGAGCGGGTTTTCTCGACTATAGCGAATCAGCCATGAGTTCGGTCTATTTTATTTATTCCCGGGAATTCCAGGACTATAGCCTGGGAATCTTTTCGGTCTTCGCTGAATGCAAAGAAGCCGTAGCCCGAGGTTTAACCCATTACCACCTCGGGTTCCTCGTAAAAAGCAATCCATCCATGGCCTACAAGGGGAATTTCCACCCTCACGAGATCATGGATTGGCACACTGGAAAATGGCACCGTGACTCAAATCTAACCTAAGAGCCTGTTGCACTTGAGACCGCAGGAATTTACTTGAGGTTGAACTGTGTGATACTTTGTTGCCCATGGCGACACGATACAAAAGTATTCGCAACGACCGGGCGGTGGAATTGGAGAAGGAACTTTCAGAGAAAGTCGCTGAATTGCTGCAGAAAGCCAAGGACGCCGATTCAAAAGAAGAAGGAAAAGACGAACAGTTGACCCAAGGTGTGGAAGTTCTTGTATCTGTCCCCTCTGAATCAGCACGGCATCAAAGGAAATTTGACTTCCGTCCACACTCCCACACCCAGCTCAAACCGCCAAAAAAACACCGCAAGAAGTGGGTCGTAGAAATGAAAGAAGCAATGGAGACGGACAGGGCCAAGGAGTTGTATAAGAAACGCAAGACTACCGTCGAACCGGTCTTTGGAATCATAAAAGGAGTTCTGGGTTTTCGGGCGCCCAGAACACCTTATCCATCGGGCCAGAGCCCAGCTATGGCCCTCAGTCTTCGGCGCCCTGTGCATCCCGGCTCCCCGGTCCTGTGTCAAAATCTCAAGCGCGACAGGCTCCTAAGGAACGACTGGTTGGGTTTCTTCTATGGAATCTGGACGGATAAGCCGTCCCAGGCGGCGCAAAATCCCTCGGGAAGCAGGGTTTCTGTTTGGGTGTGGGATACCTCGTGCGAGAGGTGTGTCAACCAAACTTTTTCCGCCCCTAAAGGTCGAACGGCTTCAATAGCCTGTGTAAAAGAAAAATGCGTAGGATGGGGTTTAGGTCTTAAGGCCCCCACGATTATATGCTTAACGCCCTCTAAGAGCTTCATGCTTTCCCCGGGAATGCCGGAACAGTCTGTGAGGTAGGCCAAGTCGCCAAGCCGGAAGCCGAAGATATCCTGTGGGCCGTGGTGGATAACTATAGGAATTACAGTTTTACCTTCACCCAGATGAATCGGTCCGGTTATCTCCTGAAACCTGAATTCGGGCCGCGAACTCGGTCCAGTATTTTTTCCAAACATGTAGGAAAACCTCGATCCTAAAGCCGAAAGAGTAGCAGTCCCGGTCCACACAGGAATGGGATTGAGAAAGGAAATGGGCCTTAAATCATCAAGGCCATTCACGTGATCCGCATGGGAATGTGTTATCAGAAGGTGGTCGACCTTTTTTAATCCGGCCCTAAGCGCCTGGCCACGGAAATCAGGCCCGGCATCAATAAGAATTTTTAACCCGTCCCATTCAACTAAGAGGGAGGAACGCAGGCGATAGTCACGCGGGTCCATAGAGGTACAGACAGCGCAGTTACACCCCACGACGGGAACACCCGTCGAAGTTCCTGTTCCAAGAAACTCGTAGCGCATCAATTTTTCTGCTTCTTTGCCAAGGAAAGTTTGAACTTAAACTCTTCAATTTTTTCAACGATTGCAGGATGGAATTCCATTTGAAAACCTGAGTTTCCTGTCTCGTTTACCACAAGTTTTCCTAGGGTGACAATCATCCCTGAACGGAAATACCATTTTAACTGCCAGGGGAAACTAGGGTCAGCTTCGGTTTTTTGGGTGAACTCGGCATAGTCTGAAGAAAAACCCTGGATTTTTACGCGCACCTTTTTATCTAAATACACCAACTCGGAGAAATTGTTGTAACCTAGAGAATCAGAAATAGCCGGTGTTAAAAGAATTTTCTCCGTTTTATACTGTTCCCATGTTTCCTTTCTTGAATCCATATTGACATGGAAATTCCCTAAGATTTCCACAAGTTCAGTCGAAATACTTTTCACCTTAAAGGTTAATAAAGCAAGATTTTCCCTGTCCGGCACGCTTTCGATGATTTCCATATTGCCCCGAAGCGGAATTCTAAAGGGCTCCTTAATCCCTGCTTTCTGAAAAGAAATCGTCAACATATGAAGGGAACCAATAAACTTGGAAAAAAAGACAACCTCTTTTGGAGTGAATACCACGAGCAACCGAATCTGTTTCATTCCGATAACTGCGGGTATCCCTAGAATAGTGTATTCGCCCAACCCAAGTTGGGTCTGGTTTACAACCATTCCCGTCGAATTGAGAAAATACGAGTCGACTTTTACTAATCTGTCCTGAAATTTTTCCTGTAAAGCGGAATAATCTACTCTAATCACTCTTTTCGACTCCCGAATATATGATAGAATGAAAACCATGGCAGATCAATGGAATCTTTTTTTCTGGTTGGAATGGGTCGGAGCCGCATTTTTAGTCCTCTTCCACCTGGTAGCGATTTTCCCGCGGAATAAGCGCCCTGTTTACCTCAATGCCCTGGTTGCCCTACCCGCTGTAGCCCTGATTATTCTCCTGATACTTTCCCTCGTCAAACCCAGTTTCCGCTGGCCTCTTTACCCCATGCTAGCCCTGACTTTAGCGGATCTTGCCTACGTTCTTGCAACACTCAAGTCTATGAAAAAACCGGGAACCGGCGGTTTAAGCGGAGTGTTACGAATGTTTGGTTCCATCACCCTCTTTCTCGCTTCTCTGGTGTGCTTCGGTCTTGTGGTTGCCTTTCCTCCGCCTCCAAACAGTCCTGACAAGATGGTTTCTATGTCCCGCATTGAAAGTCAGAACGGGGTATGGCTCAGGTTTTTACGCGAAAAAGGCGGGCGGGACATCCGTTGGTACCCTAACCAGAGGGCAGTCCTCGACGATTATCTTGATTACTGGACTATCCCGCGCCTGGAGGAATCAGCCAGAAATTCAGCCCCGGCCATCCTAGTCTTAAACGCAGGGAACCCCTACTCGTACCGCATGCTCCTTGAAGAGCTTACCCTAGGCGGGTTTGAAGTGTGGTGTAATGCAGATCCTCAGGAAGAATTGATAGAACAGTCTGGTTGGGGTCCCCCTCAAAGTTGGAACTGGCTCCGCTGGCCGGAATTTCTAAGCAAACTCACCAACGATGCCCAGAGCCGCTGGGCAGGCCAGGCGGTCAATGCCTCAAAACTCACGACCTTATACGCTGAAGGTTCCAGATTAGCGTCGGCTAAAGGAAAAAGGATCGAGGGTCTTGTTCTCCTCGGTGCATGGGAAAACCTTGCACGCTGGAGGCTTCCCGGCGGTCTAAAAACCCTGATTCTCTGGAATACCGGCTCGGTGCCGCTGGGGGCTCAAGGAATGGCAACTTTTAGCATCACCTCCACCCTCGACCCCAAACCCGCATCGGTTCGGGCTATGCTCACGCTGGACGGTGCAAAACCAGCCGGTATTTCCGACGAGTCAGTTTTACGCCCTTGGATGGGACTCCCCCACCTCAGCCTGCTAGGTTCCGATGCATCTTTGAGGTACAACACAGCGCGGGAACTTGCCAGAAGATTCCTCCAGACCTACCTTCTCGCCGGCGACCCAGAAGTCTTCGAGCAAAACCGGCTGGAAATGCCTGGCAAGGCCATCCTTCAGGGAACACCGTAGTCGAGAATATCCTCCCAGACCAAACCCTCGCCCGATTCCACGTTCCTTGTGAGCCGGGCACCGGTGATTTGGTTTAAAAAGCGAGGATGGAGTCCGGGTCCCAGCTTTTTTTCAGTCCGAAGAACAGCTATATCACCAGGTTGAAGAAACTCACCTTTTTTTAAAGCCCTGACTGCATGAAGCGACCTATTGGTCCTTCCGTAATTATCCTTCTCCGAGGGAGCAAGATGTTTGTATCCTTTTCCAGCTGCCGCCTGGAAACTTTCACCTAACATTTCCTGAACAATGGCCAGACGTTCAGAATCTTTGACAGATTCAAGGTTTTTTATTTCACGGCACATCGTCCGAAAGGCATCAGGTTCAAGGGCGATAGGATCGTCTAGTCCGCTGTCTTTTCTGGAAAGTGTCATGTGTTTTTCAAGTATCGCCGCATGAAAAACCATAGCCGTCAACGGTACGATCAGTGGATCCAGGCTATGGTCTGAAACACCGAAAGGCACACCGAAGACCCCAGCCATATGAGGAAGAAGGGAAAGCATGTAGTCCTCGGGCGGAGCAGGGTATGCAGTGACACAGTGGAGAATGGAGGGTTTTGAATCCCGTACTAAATCCAGAGCCTCTTCAATGTCCCCTGCCGTCGAAACACCGCTGGAAAGTATAAGCGGCATCCCGTAACCCGATAATTCCCGAAGAAGTGGAAGATGGTTTAATTCTGGAGAAGCGACCTTTATCCTTTGACCGCCTATTGACTTGATCATCCTAGCTGATTTTATGCCGAACACACTGCAGAGAAAGTTCAATCCGGCACTTTCTGTTATAGTTTTTAACTGAGCATAAAAATCCTCGTGCCGTTCAAGCGAGAGAAATTCCTCGTATAGCGGCCTTTCGATACCATGGAGGAGGACAGTTCCCGACCGGGGGTGAAGGATTTCTTCAGCGTAAACAGCCTGAAATTTAACCGTATCCGCACCCGCTTCCTTAGCGGCATGGACCATTTCACGGGCTTTTATTAGGTCCCCCGAGTGCCCCGTACCGATTTCAGCAATAATTTCCATACTTCAATATCGGAAAATGCGAAAAATACTCGACAAAAAGACAACTTTACGCTAGATTGTCTCTGGAGGTAGAATATGTCACCATTATATTGCGATTTTAGCGGTAAACCCATTGAGCCCCAGTGCGGCTCACAGCAACCCGCTCTCGGACGGGATTATTACACTTATGGAAATAAAATCATCTCTCACGAAAGCCGGGAAGAGATCGAGTACGCCATGAAACGTGAAATGCTTAAGAAAGGTTTTGGTAACTATAGTTACGGGGACTACCAGGAACTTCAAAAGTCTGTCGCAAACAAGGATATTCGTAAAGGCGTTCCTCCAAGAGCGGGAAGACTTCTCGGGTAATACCGCACTATAAAGTCGATTTCAGGACGCCCCGGTCCTAAGTTCGGGGCGCCTTTTTCTGCTAAGGACCAACCAACTTTCAAAACCTATCTAATTTCTTAATAACTCATTGTGTAAAAATTCAAATTTCAATATGCCAGGGGGAAAAGTGGCCGTAAATATTAAAGATATAGCGCGGGAAGCGGGTGTCAGCATCGCTACTGTGAGCAGGGTAGTCAATGGAAACAGACAGGTAAGCCATGAAAATAGAAAACGGGTCGAAGAAGTCCTGGCTAAAGAGTCCTACGTACCGAACCCCGCGGCTAGAAACCTCGTTCTAGGACATGATCCAGCTCGGCTCGTAGTGGTCACTTTACCCCAGGTACTCAGCCCCTTTTTCTCCGAACTCCTTACGGGTGTCCGCGAAGGCCTCCAAGGAAGTGAATTTAAACTCGTTTTACAGGAAGCTCCGGATCCCCAGAGCGGAGAACATATCCTGAACGACCTGTCGAAAGACGGACTTGCCGGGATGCTTGTCCTGTGCAGAAATCTCTCCGATGCAGAAAGGCGATTTCTCCGGCTAAAAAAAATTCCTTTTATCCTTCTCGACTATATCGCGGAACAAGACCATTCCTTCGGCGTCGATAACTTTATAGGCGGAGAAATGGCGGCAAAATGGCTGGATTCAAGGGGTGTAAAAAATCCCGTCTACCTGGGTTCGCCTCCGCGCGGCATAGGTCCTGCCTCTGGAAGATGGGAAGGATTCCGGGCCTTCTGGCAGCAAAAAAACATTGAACCCGGAATTGCCACCTCAGATTTTGATGGAACCTCCCACGATTTTATGGAAAAAGGTTACCAATTAACACGGACCTATTTTCTTAAACAAGAGAATGCCCGTGTTGACGGGGTATTCTACCTCTGCGACGAAATGGCCCTTGGTGGAATGGGAGCACTCAGAGAGCTGAAAAAAGACCTGCCGGTAATCGGGTTTGACGGGTGGGAGCCGGCTGAATACCTGGGTATTGCCACTTTAATCCAGCCCGCACGGCAAATGGGACGGGATGGGGCACAACTTCTCAGTAGGCTTCTTTCGGGAAAAATCAGCGAACCCTACCACCAGCTTTACAGTCCTATTCTGCTTGAACCAAAGGCAGCTTTAAGATAAATTTCGTACCCCAGTGGAGCCGGCTTTCCACATCGAGTGTCCCTCCATGGTTTCTAACAACGATAAAGTAGCTCACTGACAGACCCAAACCAGTGCCTTTGCCGACAGGCTTGGTTGTAAAAAACGGTTCAAAAATCCTGCGCTTATCAGCATCGGAAATTCCTAACCCATTGTCGGTGACTTCAACGATTACAGTTTGATCATCGCCGAGAATATTGATGCCGATCCTGGGACTGAAAGTGTGTTTTTGATTTTTCTTCTGGGTTATCGCATCGAATGCATTTTTAATCAGGTTGATAAAAACCTGTTCTATTTGTGTCGGCACACACCGCACTTTTATAGGATGAGCAGGCTCCCTAATGAGTATTTCCAATTCAGAAAAGGCTTTTCGTTCTTTCTCTTCCAAGGACGTTCGAACTAGATTGACAGCCGAATTTATCAGATCCGTGAGAAGAACTTCTTCTTTTTCTTCTTGATCCTTTCTGCTGAATTCCAGCATATCACGGATGATATGCCCTGCCCTCTGACCGGATTCTCTGATGAATTTCAGTGAAGAACCCAACTCGAGCCCCCGAAAGAATTCTGTCAACTTCTCCCAGTCGAGACCAAGGGTTTTCGCCAGGTTTTGAGCGGAGGGAGCCTGGAAAAACTTTATTTCCAAGGCTTCCGTTGACTGGAGAATAGCGGAAATAGGGTTAAAGATCTCGTGGGCCATACCAGCTGCAAGCCCACCTATCATTGTCATCTTTTCCGTTTGGATCAAGGCTTCCTGGAGTCTGACCTCATTGCTTATATCTGTGACAACTCCATCCCAAACCTGCGTTTTATCCTGGTAGTGTAGCTTTGAATTGATACGGATATGAAGGATGCCCTTTGCTGTAAGAATCTGTCCTTCCCAAAAAAACTGTGTTCCGGTTTTCCTCGAAAACCTCTCCGCCTCGATAAATCTCTCAAGATCATCCGGAAGTATGAGTTCTTCAATGCCTTCGCTCAATTCGTAAATCTTTTCATATTCGACCCCTAAAATTTCTTTTGCCTGGGGACTTATATAATCAAGATTTCTAGCTCCGTTTTCATCGTACGCAACTCTGAATACGATCCCCGGCATATTGCTGACCAGTGCGTCAAACCTCTGATAAAAGCTCCGAATATCGCTCTCTCTTCGTTTAACAACCTCAGCTAACTTTCGGAACCTTTCATCAAGCTCTTCGTATTCTTTAATTTGAAAATGGAGCGGTTGGTGTTCCGAGGGGTTGGAACTCTTTTCAAGTTCGTTGATCCGAATTTGAAGGTTGGAAAGCGAATGTGAAACAGACCGGATTATTACCAGGACAATAAGGGTCAACAAGAGGCCAACAGAAACTGCAATTATTACCAGGGTTAACCTCAGGAGCCTATACCCCCGGAATAGAATATCTTCTTGGAAACTTGTGAGAATCTTCCAATTCGTACTTGGCAGTGTCTTAACAAAGGTCAGCCAAGTTTCTCCACCCCTTGTTATCCTTCCATACCCATCCTGCCGTACCATAGGGAAAATATTTTTCCTCTCAAGAACATCCTTCGCATCTGGACTCACCACTACCGTTCCTACTTTATCGGTGATTTCGATGCGATGAGACATGGGTGAGTTTTCCAAGGTAAACTGGGTGTTAAGGCCGTCGAGGGCAAGTTCAAACACGAGATAACCACCCTTGCCTTCACTCAAAGACACAACAGCCACTACCGTGGCTTGGCCGCTGAAGAAGGATATACCCGCAGATCCGAAAACGATTTCATTTCTGGGCAATTCTTCTAAACTGAAGGATCTCGCAAGACTGATGCCATGGAGACTGGGCCTGGATGGAACCGAAAATAAAATCCTGCCTTCACCGTCCAAACGGACTATGGTACTGACAAAGGAGATTTGATGGATTCTTTCCGTCAAAAACTCATTTTCTTCTGCGGAGGTTGAAAATTCATCCATGTCAACGCTTACTCTGGCTAAAATCAGCCGGGTTAAATCAAAAAAAGATTGGAGATTATTGACCAATAAGCCGCTGAAATCTTTCTGGTAGGCCAGTGCATCTTCGTGTAGTGTCCGCTGGATATACAGTTCAGATACGCCAAAAAGAACACCGAGGGGTGTAAGAAGCACAACGAGGTAAGTAAACAGAAGGACAGTTCTAAGTCTCATCCCTTCAAATGTAATGCATTTTTGAATATTCTTTCCTGCGGCTTTTCTTTAAAGTACAAATTCATTACTGTTATCGAAAGGAGTACACAATGGAAGATGCCTTTTTTGATGTGGAAATGACGGGTATGTCGAGTGGACAAGCGGAATGGTCGGCATCCTGCAAAGACGTTAAGAATATCACGATGGCCATACCCCCAGAATTCGAGGGTCCCGGCGGCGGCGCTTCGCCCGAAGATCTCTTTGCTTTAAGTCTTATCAATTGCTTCGGCGCAACTTTTAAGGTAATCGCAGAAAAAAGCAGTCTAACATTTCAGGATCTCCAGGTAAAAGGCCGGCTTTTTCCCGGTAAAAATGAGCAAGGACGCATGATAATGAAAAAAATCGTCATTCAAGCCGTTCTTACAGGTCCTTCCGATGTAGAAAAAGCCAAGCGCCTTCTTGAAAAAGCTTCCGGGGCGTGTATGATCATAAATTCGACCATCACCGAAAAGGAATTTACCTACTCTATTGTTTAAAGGATGACATATGTGGAATTTGGCCATGATCAGCGCTGTTGTGTCGGCGCTTCTTGTTGGGCTTTACGCTCTTGCCAGGGCTGTCTGGATTTTTAGACAGAAAACCGATAACCCTCGGCTCGATAAAATTGCCGGGTATATTTCCCAGGGCGCTATGGCCTTTCTCACGAGGGAATACCGGGTTCTCGTACCCTTTGTTGCCGTCACCGCTGTGCTTCTCTGGCTGGGGCAATCGGGTATATTGAAGTTCCAGGCCGTTAGTTTTGCATTGGGAGCCGTGACAAGCGCACTCGCCGGTTTTATCGGTATGAAAACAGCTACTGCGGCCAACTCCCGCACAACGAGCGCCGCCCAGAAAGGTATAGGACCGGCTCTGAAGGTCAGTTTCGCCGGGGGCAGCGTCATGGGGATGACCGTGGTAGGTTTAGCCCTGCTCGGCATTACCGGAATCCTCTTTATGTCTCAAAATTTTTGGGGTAATGGAAGCCTTGTTATGAAAGAGAGTATTTTACCTGTCCTTTCAGGCTTCAGCCTCGGAGCGAGCGGTATGGCCCTTTTCGCCCGTGTGGGCGGCGGGATTTTCACGAAGGCGGCAGATGTCGGCGCCGACCTGGTCGGTAAGGTTGAAGCGGGAATCCCCGAAGACGATCATCGGAACCCCGCAGTCATTGCTGATAACGTAGGGGACAACGTCGGTGACGTCGCCGGTATGGGTGCCGATCTCTTCGAAAGCTATGTGGGAAGTCTTATCGGTGCAATGATCCTGGGTATGACCGTTGCCACAGGGGAAGCCGGGCTAAAACTCGCCGCCCTTCCACTTATCATATCCGCGGTTGGAGCACTGGCTTCGGTTCTAGGTTCTTTACTCGTACGTGTAAAAGAGGGAAAGAACCCTCAGGCGGCACTCAACAGGGGAAGTTTCGGGGCGGCGATAATTGCAGCTTTCGCAAACTTTTTTGTTATCCAGTGGTTTCTCGGCTCCGATGCTCCTGTAGGCCCCTGGTGGAATCTCGGCAGCTTTGGTACCTGGCTCGCCATGTTTCTAGGACTGGCTGCCGGTGTCGGAATTGGACTTTTAACAGAGTTTTTCACTGGTGTCGGTACCAAGCCCGTAAGAGCTATCGTTCGCAGCACAGAAACCGGACCTGCCACTACCTTAATAACCGGCATGGGTATGGGAATGCTTTCGACCTTCCCACCGGTCATCCTTATAGCGGGGGCTATTCTATCAAGCTACGGCCTCGGTGGTCTTTACGGTGTCGCCATTGCGGCCCTGGGTATGTTGGCGACCTTGGGCATCCAGCTCGCTGTGGACGCCTACGGCCCTATAGCGGATAACGCAGGCGGTCTTGCCGAAATGAGCGAAATGCCCCACAACGTGCGCGAAGTTACCGATAAACTCGACGCTGTCGGAAACACAACAGCTGCTATAGGCAAAGGTTTTGCTATCGGGAGCGCTGCACTCACCGCTATCATCCTTTTTGCCGCTTTTAAGGAAGTTGTAGGTCTTAAAATCGTTGAGCTTACCGATGTCCGGGTTGTCGCAGGTCTCCTGCTCGGCGCCATGATCCCCTTTCTTTTTTCAAGCATGGCTATGAACGCTATAGGCAAGGCTGCTTTCGCCATGATCGAAGAGGTTCGAAGACAGTTCCGTGAAAAGCCCGGTATCCTCAATGAGACCGAAGAACCGGATTACAAGAAGTGCGTCGATATCAGTACCAACAGTTCTCTGCAAGAAATGATCCTACCAGGACTCACTGCGGCCATCACTCCGCTTCTCGTCGGTTTTCTCGGCGGCCCCCAGATGCTCCTCGGGCTTCTTTCAGGTGTAACGGTAAGCGGTGTTGTATTGGCTATCTTTATGAGCAATAGCGGCGGAGCCTGGGACAATGCAAAGAAAATGATAGAAAGCGGGAATGGACCAAAAGGTCAGGGTAAGGGTAGCGAGGCACACAAGGCAGCTGTCGTCGGAGACACGGTGGGTGATCCCTTTAAGGATACCGCTGGACCCAGCATCAACATTCTTATTAAACTGATGGCGGTTGTTGCCCTAGTCACCGCACCGATGATGAAAACCTTTTGGGGGGTCTTATGAACGAAAAACGTCTTTATTGCATCCTTTATCCTATCAATGCCCTAGTGGGTTCCCAGCTGGAACCCGATGCTTTTGCCAGGCATTTTAACAGCGGCAGTTCCAAGTACTATTCAGGAAAGCTGATCTTTGCCGAAATTGACCCTGGTTTCCGCAACCCCTTTTTCCCCATAGATAAGGTCATGGCCCAAGTTGTACCCCACGAAGACGGTAGACCCAAGGCGACTAAGTACATAGCCACCTACCGGGTTCTGGAAAATATCGACTACGACGCCATCCTCTCACTCCATATCAGCACCCCCGAGGGCCACACCATCACACTGAACGCCAGTGAGTACAAGGCACAGCACCAACCAAGCTTAGTGAGGGTCTTCGCAGAGATCAGTCCCATCAACATGCTTGTCTTGTCCGACTACAACTTTATGGAATTTGCTTCCTACATCACGAACCCCGAGAATCCCGTCGGGGCGCCTAAGATGTTCTATTCCCAGATCGAGCTCGAAATCGATGATTTTCTGCGGGAGCTGGAAATCAACCCCTTCCTTCCCAGCCCCATACCCGAAGTCCACCCGAGCTTGCTCCGAGACGGCATCAATGAGATTAGAAAATTCCCAAGCAAGCACACGAAAGGATTGAGCATGGTGAACCCGCTCTGGAAGATCGGTTACCGCCAGATCCGGCATGGGTTTATGTTCGCTTCCCGCGACAAGGTCAAATTTTTTCCCATGCCATCTCCTGCTGAAATTGAAAAGCTCAATTACAAGTTCTGGAAGAAGATGTAACGAGGAAAGGTCAAAAGCGGATGAAATTAAACTAAAATATTCACTAGTTTACCCGGCACGGCAATGACCCTTTTTGGCTCTTTGGCTTCCATCAATTCTTTAATACGGGGGAGTTCAAGGGCCATGGTTTTTATCGTTTCCACATCGGTATCAGGCGCGGCTGTAAATTCCGCCCGGTTTTTGCTATTGATCTGCACAACGATGGTGATCACTTCTTCTTTACAAAAATTTTCGTCCCACGAAGGCCAGACCGCCTTGCTCACGCTGGGAGCATTGCCCGCCATCACCCACAGCTCCTCGGCCATATGGGGTGCAAACGGTGCCAAGATTTGGATAAAAGGCACCCAGAGAGTCCTGGGCAGGGTTTTCCAGGTATGCGCCTCGTTGATAAACACCATCATCGCACTGATCGCTGTATTGAAAAGGAGGGCATCCGTATCCTGACTGACCTTTTTAATAGTCTTATGAAGGATACCCAGTTGGGACCGCGAAGGTTCCTCGTCGCTGAGCGGTCTTTCAGCTTGAGCCCAAACTCTTTTTAGGAATCTATGCAGCCCCATGACACCGCTCGTGTTCCATGGTTTGGAATCCGTGAGGGGCCCCATAAACATCTCGTAGAGCCTTAAGGTATCGGCTCCGAATTCTTTCACGATGTCGTCGGGGTTGATAACGTTGCCCTCGCTCTTGCTCATCTTCTGGTTATTTTCCCCGAGGATCATTCCCTGGTTGATCAGCCTCTGAAAGGGTTCCTTTGTGTTGACTATTCCCAAGTCAAAGAGAACCTTATGCCAAAACCGCGCGTACAAAAGGTGGAGAACGGCGTGTTCGGCGCCGCCGACGTACAGGTCCACCGGCATCCAGTAATCGATTTTTTTCTTATCCGCCAGCGCCTGGGTATTTTTGGGGTCAAGGTACCTCAGATAATACCAACAGCTTCCAGCCCATTGTGGCATGGTATTGGTTTCCCTCTTGGCCTGGCCGCACGGCGAGTTTTCGACATTGACCCAATCCGTGATCTTCGCAAGAGGGCTTTCACCCGTTCCGCTCACCGAATACGTCTCCACTTCAGGCAGGGTGAGGGGAAGTTCGCTTTCATCGACCGCAGCAAGGGTTCCATCGGAACAGTGGATAATGGGAATGGGCTCACCCCAGTATCGCTGGCGGCTGAAAATCCAGTCCCTGAGCTTGTAGTTTACGGCAATTTTTCCCCGCCCCTCTTTTTCAAGTTGGGCGACAAGGGCATTCTTAAAACTCTCGGAATCAAAACCGTCGTAGGCGCCTGAATTCACCGCGAGACCGGGTCCCGTGTAACACTGTGCAAGTCCATTTGGAGAGGGCTTGCCTTCGGGGGCAATCACTTCAATGATCGGGAGATTGTACCGGGTCGCAAAATCCCAGTCCCTTGTGTCGTGGGCTGGTACGGCCATTATGGCACCGAAACCGTAGGTGGCCAAAACATAATCACCTATCCAAATGGGAATCTTTTTCCCGTTTGCGGGGTTTACGGCGTAGGCTCCGGTAAAAACACCAGTCTTCGCTTTTGAAAGCTCGGTCCTCTCCATGTCGCTCTTTGTCCGTGTCAAATCTAAATACTCGCCGACTGCCTTGGACTGTTCCTTCGTGGTGATGGTTTTCACAAGAGGGTGTTCGGGGGCAAGCACCATATAGGTTACTCCGAAAAGGGTGTCGGGCCGTGTGGTAAAAATCCAGAATTCCTCTCCGGATCCGTCGACCTTATAAAGGATATCGGCGCCTTCACTTTTTCCTATCCAGTTCCTCTGCATAGCCTTGATGCTTTCGGTCCAGTCGAGGTCTTCAAGGTCTTCCAGGAGGCGTTCGGCGTAAGCTGTGATTTTCAGAACCCATTGCCGAAGGGGTTTGCGCTCTACAGGGTGGTTTCCCCTTTCGCTTCTCGGGCCATCGGGTGTGTTGAGGACTTCTTCGTTGGCAAGTGCGGTACCCATAGCTGGACAAAACCAGATGGGTATTTCCGCCTGGTAGGCAAGGCCCTTTTTAAAAAGCTGGAGGAAAATCCACTGGGTCCATTTGTAGTATTCGGGCGTATGCGTGCTGATCTCGCGGTTCCAGTCGTAACTGAAACCCAGGCTTCTGATCTGAACCCGAAATCTGTCAATATTCTTTTCTGTGGTCGGTCTAGGGTGGGTACCCGTCTGTATAGCGTAGTTTTCCGCCGGTAGGCCAAAACTGTCGAAACCCATGGGGTGGAGAACGTTATATCCCTGGGCTCGTTTCATACGGCAATAGATATCTGTCGCTGTGTAGCCTTCGGGGTGGCCGACATGGAGGCCGGAAGCGCTGGGATAGGGAAACATGTCCAGGACATAAAGACGTTTGTCGGCGGGGAAGGATTCATCCTCTGTTACTGAGAAAGTTCCATTCTCCAGCCAATACTTTTGCCATCGTGGTTCGATTTCAGAAAAATTATAGCTCATACACGTATTTTATTGAAACCCGGACCCTGGGTATAGGTGGGTTATTTCCCAAACCGTGTTTTATGGTTATGCTTTCGGCATGAGTAATTCACTGAATTGGAATAGTTTTTACCAACCCAAGGTGCAGGATCTTTATAAGACCCTCCAGAGTTCACCATCCGGCTTGTCTGAAGACGAAGTAAGGCCTCGCGGAGAACGAGATGGCTGGAATGAAATCAAACCCCAACCTAAAACCCCCATCATCGTTAAGTTTTTCAAAAGTTTTCTTGAACCCATGGCTCTCGTCCTTTTGGGCGCTACAATTTTTTCCATCCTGACGGGAAAGCCGCTGGAAGGAATAGCCATTCTCGGGGTAGTGATCATCAACTCGATCATCGGAATAGCCCAGGAGAGCAAGGCTGAAAAGGCCCTGGAAGAATTAAAAAAAATGTTGGCACCGACCTTCCGTGTGATGAGAAACGGAAGGCTCGAAGTCATAGCCAGCCGCTTCCTCGTCAGCGGCGACCTCGTCATTTTCGAAGCCGGTGATGTTCTTCCGGCAGACTGCAGGGTGACCGAGGGTTCGAAGATCCTCGTGGATGAAGCCCACCTTACGGGTGAAAGCGAGCCCGTCCATAAAAAAGCAGACCCTCTCGATGGCAAGGATTTGAAACCCTTTGAGATGGGCAATATCCTTTTTACAGGTTCACGAGTCCTGGATGGCCATGGAAAGGCCCTCGTTGTCACGACGGGTGAACGCACGGAAATGGGGAAGATTGCCGCCCACATTCAGAACGCCGACGAGGAACAGACCCCCTTGCAGAAAAAACTCGGCAGGGAGACGCAATTCATTCTCGCTCTGGCCGTTTCCTCGGCTCTTCTGATTCTTCTTGTGAGTATCCTTAGGTCTATGGGAATCCAGGAAGCTATTCTCATCGCCATCAGCGTGATGGTCGCACTTTTCCCTGAAGGATTGCCCGCCAGCATCACCATAGCCCTGAGCTTGGCTGTGGAGCGGCTCGCCAAGAATAACGTCATCGTAAAAAAACTCTCTTCTGTCGAAACCCTGGGAAGCGTGGATTACATCTGTACGGACAAGACGGGAACCATCACCCAGCATAATATGAGCGTCAGGGAATATTGGTTGAAGGACCACTTCCTCAGCAGTGCCGAGGTCTTGGGTCTAACCGCCGAAGGACACGGGGACGTTTTGGATAAGCTCTACCTTATCGGTACGAAAACAAGCACCGCATCCATCCGTGTTGAAAGCGGCACCATAATCCAGGAAAACGGCGACCCGACCGAGGTAGCCCTATTGAAAGCGGCTCTCCTAAGCGGTTACCCGCCTGGACAGTTTGATTCGGACTGGAAAATCAAGGAATCCATCCCCTTCTCCAGCGAAAATATGTTCAGCGCTTCCTTAGTAGAAAACTCCTCGAAGGAGCAACTCGTACTAGTAAAAGGTGCCCCCGAGAAAATACTTGCTTTGTGCAATCTCGCAGAGAAGGAAAAACAGCGAACCCTCCACGAACTCCATTCCCGGAGCGAAAAAGGGTTCCGTCTGATAGGATTTGCAGAGAAAGTCTCGACCGGTCCCCTGGAGATGAAGGCAGTTTCCGGGCTGAACTGGCTAGGTGCGACAGTTATCTACGACCCCCCTAAGGACGAGGTAAAGGAAGTTATCAGGACAGCGCGGTCTGCCGGTATCAATGTGGTCATGATCACCGGAGACAGTAAAAAAACCGGGTTCGCTATCGCCGAACAGGTGGGAATAGCGGATAATTTCGACCAAGCCATGGAAGGCCGAGAACTCGAAGCCCTGAGCGAAGATGAGTTTGATAAGAAAGTCGAAGACCTGCGTGTCTACAGCAGGGTTGCTCCTTTGGATAAACTACGCATCGTCGATAAGCTCCGCGAGAAAAGCCACATTGTCTCCATGACGGGGGACGGGGTGAACGACGCTCCGGCCCTCAAAAAATCCGATGTGGGTATCGCCATGGGTAGGGCCGGAACACAGGTGAGCCAGGAAGCCGCCGACCTTATCCTTACCGACGATAACTTCACCACGATCGTTGAGGCCATCCGCGAAGGTCGGGCCATTTTTCACAATATCAAGCGTCTCGTTCGTTATCTTTTGATGAATAACGTGGGAAAAACCTTGAGCGTTCTTTTAAACCCCATCCTCGGGCTGCCCCCGGCGCTGCTTCCCCTCCAGATTTTATGGGCCAATGTTGTGATGGAGACCCTTCCCGGCGTCGGTATCACAACCGATCCCAGTACCCCCGAAACCATGAAACTCCAGCCGGAAAAACTGACCGCCCCCATCATCCGGCCCAAAGAACGCATGGGCATGATGGTCGACGGCTTGATTTTCGGTCTCTCTATTACTATGGGATACTTCCTGGTTTATACCATCAATGGTGGCGTATTGGGGGCTTCTCCGCTTGCCGAAGCCGCTAGACACGCCAACACGGCGAGCTTTCTAATCAGTTTGATTGCCCCACAGATCTCGATCTTCACTTTGCGTGATGGAAATATCTTACAACGTTTCATGCGACCCAACGGTCTACTCAAAGGTTTTACCCTGTTTATGTTCGCAATGATCGCCTTAATTGTGTTTCTTCCCCCCTTCCAGGTCCTATTCAATACCTACCCTCTTTCGAACCCGGTAGAATGGGGAATTATTGCCACCATGAGTTTTATTCCCGCGGTGATGAGATTGATCACAGGTCCCTTATTCGGGATTAAAAGAAAAAAGGTTTAAATTAAGGAGAGGATGAAGAAAGTTGACTGCTAAAAAGATTGATAGACTTTACTATGAAAAAGATATTGGGTTGAAAACTTTCTCCCATCCCCTTGTACTTTTTATCCCAATGTTCCTATACTGTAAAGCATGAGGAACTTGCGTTTCATTTCTTGGGGTATCTGGATTCTCCAGATCGGGCTGATTGGACTTTTTATCAGCAATTCCAACCTTCAGACAAATTACTGCCTATTGATACTCTCCGCCATCGGCATTTTTTCTTTAATTCTGGTCCTCGTTTATAATTACAGTCTCAGCACGATCCGAAAAAGGGAAGAAATTCTTAGAACTTACGAAGACGGTCTGGAAAAGGTCAGCCACGACCTGAGGGCCCCCCTTCTCTCGATGTCCCTTATCAGTGAGACCCAGATGGAAGAAGCCACCGATGAGCAAAAGGAATCGTGGAAACTTGTTTTGTACAACTCAAGGTGGATGCGCATCCTTGTTGAAAGGAACCTGGACCTCCGTTCCTTGCGCCAAAAATCCATGGTCCTTCACCGGGAATCCCTCGATTTCCATAGCCTGCTCAAAGAAGTTACCGACTTACTTTCAAGCATCAGCACGGATTTTAAACAAAGGTACCACTCCCATTTGACCGGGGCGGTCATGGTAGAGGCCGATTCTGTCAGGCTTCGCCAAGTGTTTTTTAATCTTCTGGGCAATGCTGTCAAGTTTGCCGTCACAGGTCCTATTACGGTTGAAACAAAGGTAGTCAACAATGTTCTGCGCACGCGAATCATCGATGATGGTCCAGGTTTACCTCGTGACTTCTCAGAACGGTTTCTTAAACCCCTGCATTTAAAACATCTGCCTTCGTGGGTGAACGGCACGGGAATCGGGCTAAGGCTAACAGCTGAAATTCTACGAAGCCATGGGTCTAAACTCTCGGTCATCCCTTCTGAAAGAGGAACAATTTGGGAGTTCGAATTGTTGCTTTCACCCCCGCAGAATAATTCAATTAATAATGCCTACCAAATCCGTCCGAAAATCTATTTGGTTGAAGACGATGCACTTTACGCCAAATTATTTATCGCCCAGGTCCAGGTTTTTGCGGATGTATCGGTTTTCTCACGCCCCGGTCCCATGCTTGAAAAACTTGAAGAAGGAGAACGGCCTAATGCCATTCTCGCCGACTACCATTTACCCGACATGAACGGCCAGGATTTGATCCATAAAGCCCGCCTCTATAAAGATCTTGAAAAGATACCCATGGTCTTAATCAGTAGCTCCACGGCGAGCGTTCTATGGAATCTCCCCAGGGCTAATACAGTGGACCAGGTATGGATGAAACATTTGAGCCCAAGGGAAATCAGGGAGAAGATTTTTATTCTACTGGATAATAAATATTGAGTGCCCCCGAAAATGGTCAATAAAGCACGGTCTCAAGCTACCTGGATGGTCTTCCTGAAGACAGCCGGCAGACCGTAACAGAACTGCACAACTTGATTTGCACGCGTATTCCAGCTGGCTTCGAGGAAATCGTACTTTATAGAATGATCAACTTGGTTGTTCCTTTTTCACTCTACCCCAAAGGCTACCACGTCACCGCCGACACACCCCTGCCTTTTCTGGCCCTTGCCAACCAGAAAGCTCATATAGCCGTCTACTATATGGGCATTTATGCGACCAAGGTCTGCCCGACTGGTTTACCTTAGCTTATGATGAAGTTATTAGGAGCCTGTTGCGCTTGAGATTTTGACACAGGACCGGGGAGCTGGGATGCACAGAGCGCCGAAGACTGAGGGCCATAGCTGGGCTCTGGCCCGATGGATGAGGTGTTCTGGGCGCCCGGAAACCCTGGTCTGTGTCAAAAAGCCTGAAAGAGTGCCTATTCTACCTTATATCTGACCAAAACCGCCAATCTTTTAAGGTTATAAGCACAGCTCACCAACTGCCACTCTTGTTCCATTGCTTCTTTCATTTCTACAACCCACTTCTTGTGGTGTTTTTTCGGCGTTTTGAGCTGGGTGTGGGAGTGCGGTCGAAAGTCATATTTCCTTTGATGCCGTGCTGAT
>DYOB01000127.1 GCA_020720765.1 Borreliella garinii | reverse complement strand
CAGATTCCTGCTTGCGCAGAATGCCGCCCAAAAAAGTGGCTTCCAAGTCGCCGCCAGTGGCGCGCGCACCCGTCTCTACTATACGTTCCGTGGACATGATGGATCCCCTTGTATTATGTTCCTATTATATTTCTGATAATGCGAAAATCATATTATTCCTATTATGAATCAGATTTTCAAAGATGTAAATAAAAACAGAGGAAAAAAAAGAAAAAACCGAGTTTCTTCATAATAATTTCAGCTAGTTCTATGCTAGACAACAAAAAAAAATAAAATTCATAAAATTTCCTTGACATCTAGTATTTGACGGTATAATCTAAGTTCTAGATGGATTCCCAAACATTCATAAGGAGTAACTATGGATCTTAAAGCTGAGGTGGCGCTGGATTTTCAAGGTATCATTGCAAATGCAGACGGGCATATCACTGATGAGGAGAAGTCATTTTATATCAGTTTTTATGAAAGACTACAAAAAAACATTGATATTGAGGTTGTTAAAAAAAGGCTACAAGAACCAAGACCGGTTGATCAAGTTTTCAACGATTTCAAAAAACTGGATAGAGTCGATCAACTAGAAATATTGAGAGATTCATTTGTTATGGCGAACATTGACGGTAATCTTCACGAATCAGAACTAGGTTTTTTAGAAAATGCTCTTATAAGTATAGGTGTAAACCCACAAAAAAAAGAAAAAATCCGTGAATATTTAAATCTTACGTTAGAACTTGCAAAAATTGAAGGTGAACTTGGTACTTTGAGACAGGATTTATTTAACAAATAAGAGGAGATTTTATATGAGCCTGAAATGGGTATTACAGAACTCAAGTGTAATAACGGAGTGCGGACATTGTAGGAGGAATTGTCGCCACACTGCCTACGTGTTAATTGAAGATAAATTATTTAGTGCACAATCAAAAAGAATGAGAATCGAGTGCCAATTATGTGGAAATATTTTAGAATTTGATTATGTGAGAAAAGTATAAAACTTACTTATCAACCTTTCATTTAATGGAACCAGAACCCGCCTGATGAGCGGGTTTTTTTATATCGTAAACATAAGATTTGAGGATCTTTTTCCTAATAAATCCATACACCGCCCAAGCTGGGGTACGCGCATTCGCTGGGGTCGTCATGAAGCAAGCCACAGTAATTACATTTCCATTTAGGTTTTTGACCTAATTGTCTCAAACGGTCTCTCTCAAACATGATCTGAGTGTATCGACTTTGAAGGTCCAGGTTTTGTCGGTATATTTCCAGGTTTTTAACTTTAAGATCCTGAATTTCTTTGCTTTTACGAAGAACTTCTTCTTTGGTCTCCTCCAAATTCTTTTTGACTTTGCTAAGGGTGTCGCGGGTCTGCGTGTTCTCGGATTCCAGATTCTGTATTTTTCTTTTCTTTGCTTCGAGATCCGCAACTCTTTGTTTCTCTTCCTCAATGATCCGTTGCTTTTCAGCTTCTTCAGCTTCTTTTTTTCTAATCTCTCTTTCTGCTGAACTACCGATATTTTTTTTAAGATTTTGTAGAAGCTCCGCATGTTTGCGCTTTTCTTCCTCTGTTGAGGTTTGGTGTGGATTTGGTGTTGTTTTTACCACATCTTCGCTTGTATTTGAAGTCTGTTGATGTTGTGAAATTGCCTTTTCTGTGGTCTTAGGAGCGGCGGCGATGAAGGCGGTCCCGCAATTCTCACAAAACGCCTCCTCAAAATGTCGAGGCGATCCACATTTCTGGCAAAGCAAAGGTTGGGAAGCCAGCGGCTTGGCTTTTGCAGCTTTCCCGCAATCTGGACAAAAAATATCCTCCGGGGAGAGCGCGGCTCCGCAATGGACACATTGTATTAAATATTGATGAGATTCCTTAGAAAAAGTTGCTCTATTCTCGTATTTTTTCTCTTCTTGATTCGCCTGCAAAGTCGTTCCTCTTATTGCTAAGTATGATAGTGCACAATTTATTGTCAACACTCATCGAGTACAAAAAGCCAACCCAGACTCTTTACTAACATCCAGTGGACTAATATTTCCGAATACTGGGTACGGGTTTTGGTGTCCTTTTGCCAACCTTTTTTATCATGAAAGCCTCCTCGGTCTATTGATAGAATACGCTAGAAAAAAACTTTTGCAACATGGGTTTTCAATTAAAAATTTTACTTGACAGGAAATTTTTTCTGCCCTATACTAATTGAGGGTATACAAAACTTAGCAAATATAGATTTTTTATTGGCTAACTGTTTATTTATACGTTTTCATGTTAGAAAACGTGAAAGCACTACTACCTCCCGCTTATCCAAAGTGGGCCATGGTTATAGCATAGGGGGAATAGGTCGTTTGTTGCCTATCAAAGATTTTCCTAATAAAGTAAAAAACATACCTCATATGAAGTTTTTCCGTCTTAAAAGCCATCAAAGGAAGGTTTTGTTTGACGAAGAGGAGATCAGCGCACCCCACCTTATTCTTAGAGGCCACGAGGGTGCGGTCAACGGTGTAGTATGCTTGAGTAACGGCCGACTCGTCTCGTATGGATGGGATAGCACCCTTCGACTCTGGAGCCCCGATGGTACCCTTATTAAAATGATGGAGGCAGGGCCGAATTTGGGGGGGGTCACAAAGGTTATAGCCCTCGACGATGGGTCATTTCTTTCTTTAGACTTTGCTATCTGCCACTGGTCTCAGGAGGGAAAGCGGATCAAGGAAGCTGAAAGTTATCACTGGGCTTGTTTTTCAGATATTCTGATGATGCAAAATTTATGGGTGAGCTGGGGAGGAGACGGAGTTATGAAACTCTGGTCCCCTTTACTTAAACGCCCACGAAATGTTGATGCTCATAGTTCACAAATTACAAGTATTAAGGAATTAGGGGGAGGCCGTTTTCTTACGACTTCCCTGGACGGTGAGCTTAAAATATGGTCGCCTCGCGGAAAATTAGAACACACTTTAGAAGGACACCCCGCAGGGGTTGCTGGAGCCATTCTTTCCTCTGCAGGAAACATCATCTCTTGGGACTTAGCAGGTAATATAGGGCAATGGGATCAAGAAGGAAGGCACTTAAGCTGGTGGAATGGGCATGATGACGCAATTAACGGCATGTGCCTTTTACCTGATAAAAGCCTTCTTAGTTGGTCCGCTGATGCAACACTCAGAATTTGGAAAGAAGAGGAACCTGAACTCACGGTATTGAAAGGCCATCAAGGAAGTATCGCTAATGTTTATGTTTTTGGGGACAGCTCCTTTCTTTCCTGGTGCGGCGATTTTCCTCCCTACATCATGGGTGTCAGGCATCTCAATTACGACAACATTCTCTTCCATTGGCCTTTCGAGTCTGATGGAGGAGGTGGCTTGGAATTCCATACTAGCCATGTGAACGGGGTTTTGGAGCTTTCTAGGAACCGTTTGCTGAGTTGGTCCAACGACCATACTTTGTGCGGCTTTGATTTAAATGGGGTCTTTCATTTTCGTCTGAAGGGGCATGAAGACCGGGTTACAGGAGCACTACTCCACCCAGATGGGCGGATAGTTTCTTGGTCGGAAGATGGAACCGTGAGAATTTGGAAATAAAAACTTAGCTAGAGGAGGAAACAGTGGGTAAACATGTTGTACGTTTCAATGTAAAACGAATACTTGTCATAGTATCAGCTGTATTGTTTGCGGCGGTGCTCGGGTTAGCTGCGTATCTTTTCTTCGGTTTTCCGTATATGGCGAGAAACCTTTCACAATCTTTGCAAGGCACTGCTCGTTCTGCCGCGGAGTTAGTTTCCGCTAGAGTTTATCTGCCTGTGTCCGGGAATGCTCGTTTTAGGAAACGTGTCTTCGCATCAGAGGAAGACCAAGGTTTCCAAGCTTTTTGGAATCAAGTGGTCGACTTTGCACGTTCGTTTGCTGGTGATTATTTTTTTAATTGGGAAGGAGATTTTGTTCTCAGTTATGGCTATAAGGCAGAGTCGATTTCAAGATTTCGCCTCAGCCTTTCTAGTGAAGACCCCATTGAAATGATCAAAGGGGTGGACGTTCGATTAACCTTGCCGCCAGCGGAAATTCTGGACATTAAATTAAGTAAAATCGATTCTCTTTTAGGAGAATCTAAACTGCTCTCGTTCCACGAGCACGATGAAATTCAGCAATTCTTTAGAAATAATGTGTCAGATATTGTACTACTTGCAGTTCAGAGACCGGAACAAAGAATATTCGAGGGAGAATATGAATCTGTTGTGGACTTTACGGTGGAATTGGAATCGATCAATTTCCCCGGTACCCTGAATAATGAAATCTTGGTAGGAGTGGAGCATCTTTTCCGACCCATGATTCAGTTGTGGCCTGGCGTTAAAATGAATTCATTAGTCGTCAGTTTTCAATAAAGAGGAGAGAAAACATGTCAAGCATTTTTACGGTTGAAAGAGTAGGTGTTTTCTTAACTTTGGTAGCAAGTTTATTGGGTATTTTTACCATGGAGAAACAAGCTTGGTTTTTTTTCATTCCGCTTTGGTATAATGACACACAAACATTCTACCCTGAAGCGATTCATGCAGGCTTGGCACTTGCTATGATCATACCGTTGTATGTCAGGCGTTTACTAAAATTCGAAAAGTATAATCTTGAAATGGTTTTACATTTTATTATTAATGTCCTCTTGTTGGCTGTTTGGATGAAAATTATTATAGTTACGAGTGTTACAGCAGGACTTACTCTCTATGTATTAATTGCCATTATTGCCCTGTCGTGGCTAGGTATTCGCTCTATTGCCGGTTGGGTATGGATTGCTCTCTTTGTGTTGCTTCTTAAGAACATTTTAGATGCAAACGCATTTTTCCAATGGCGTGGATTTCCCTTTGTAGTATTTAGTTTTTTAGGCCTTGCCATGCAGACCAGATTAATGCCAGGCAATTTTGTAACAGAAATGATCGCAACATATAAACCAGAAAGAATTGCGGAAAATGCTAGAGAATCAATTAAAGCATCGGGAAAATCGCTGAATAAATAGACTTAAGGGAGCTACCAATGAAGAAGTCAGAAAAGGAACTTGTCGAGCTTGTAAAGGGGTGGATTAAGGAATGGGATTTGGTTTCTCAAAAGGACACACGTTCCCAGCTTATTATGCTGCTTCTTTCGGCCCGCCGTGGACTCAGCCCGGCCGAAATCATGCAGTTTTTTAAAGCGGCCGATAAAACCAAACCAGCCGAGCAATGGAAGAATGAACTCGAAGAAAGTCTTGTACAGGCAAAGGAAATTCTTGCCAAGAAGGAAGACTCTGAGACGGCTCGAGTTGTCTTTAAATCAGACCTGATTAAAGATACCCTTCTCAGTGACACGGGGCTTTCAAAGGTTCGCCCCAAAATAGAAGCAAGACTGGTTGAACTTTTCTTTTCCAAAGAAGCACCTGTCCTGCGGCCCTATTTAATGGAAAACATCCTGGGCCATCTTTCTTCCCTTGGCGAGCAGGAAAAATTGATACAGCTCGGAACCTCCTTTGAGTTTTGGATGGAAAGATTTATGTCCGTCCTAGAAGCCGACGAAGAGATGGAGTCCGCCGCGGTTACCGACTTTGAGCTTCTCGAATCGGACTTGGATGGTTCTACCGAAGAAGACTTGAATCTATGGAACACCTTCTTCCAAACGGTAAAAGAAGTTTTGCAATCAGAGAGCCGCTACGGCTCCAACGACTGGCCTCTTTACAAAATCTACTTCCAAATGGCCATGGACCACGGCGATGACAGCCCTGTTACCGCCCAAGCCGAAAAATGGCTGCATGCAGGACGCTGCGACTGGACCTGGGTTAAAACAAAAAACCGCCCCAAAAGTGTCAAACGTCTTACCGAACCTCAGCTGACTGAGATTGCTGAGTTGGAGGAAGGTTCATTTTTAGGGATGTGCAATCTTACCGGCTCCCAGTGCGCTGCCTGGACAGATTCGGGTGATTTGTATTTCATCCATGATAATGGTCAGAACCTGGTTTTGTCCGAGGGAATTCTCGGTGCAAAAGCGGTTTCCGGTGGAAGGGTTTTGGGTTGGACACAGGACAATACAATAAAGCTTTGGTCTTCTGATGGCGATGTCCAATATGCATACGAAGTTTCTGCCTCCGACATTCAAGGAGTAGTGGAAGCGGGTGAAGGTGTTTTTATGACTTGGTCTTCGGAAAAAGTCATTACTGTTTTTGGGCCAGAATGCGAAGAAAAAGTATTCGTTGAAGAAACAGTCACGGGAGCTCTGACTCTTCTGCCTTTGGATAAAGACTTTTTTGTTGTTTATTCTAAAGAATCGGAGGATTCTGAAAGTTCTGGTGCTTTTGACTTTGTTCCAGACTATCTTTCAGAAATAGTAGAAAACGAAGAGCCCAAGAATGAAACAGAGTCAGATGGTCAATTTATATTTACGCTTTGGTCGAATAAAACTGGCAAATACAAGGAACTTGGGCACCCTAAAAACAATTCCACTGGGATTTTTAAAATATATGGACTCAATACAGGAGATTTCCTTTCTACCGCACCCAATGGTGAAATGCGCTTGTGGAACAAAAACGGTGATTTAGTCATACAGCCTCAATCTCATATAGACGAGGTTATGGGAGTTAAATCTGTGCCCGGTGGTGGTTTTATGAGCTGGTTCAAGGACGGCATAATTAATATGTACAACAGCAAGGGAAGTCTCTTGAAAGTACTTGAAGGCCATGAAAGGAAGGTGGTCTTTGTCGAACAAGGCATAGATGCTTCACTTGTCAGTATTTCTGATGATAG
>DYOB01000430.1 GCA_020720765.1 Borreliella garinii | reverse complement strand
TAATTAAGTCATTGATTTTACAGTGATTTAAAAAGTAAAATTCGGTCGCCCTGTGTGACACTTCGGGTGGCGCTGAAGTCTTGCGGCAAGGCCGGTGGGTTCTCGGAATAGCTACTGTTGACCGGCACAATTTCTCCGGGGTTTTACGACAGGATGCTCGCAGTAGGGTGCGCCGTGCGCACCATTCATGGGATGACAGGCAGAATTAAAGAATTTGACTTTAGAAGGTATACCGCTTTTTTAATCGTAGCATCGTGCTCGATCAACGCTTCTTCTCCCTGGTCAGCGCACTTTATTTTTTTTTCAGCACTCCAACAATCCGTGAGACGAGCAATAAAATCCAACGGCGAGCCTTGATCACTACTGACAATATCAGGCTGTATTCCGAGCAGGGAAATCGACTGACTCAATGGAGTCAAATAGCGCGCCGTGGTTCGTTTGATTGCCCCGCCATTTTGCAGCTCATGGGTCGTTTGGATGGTGTCTTTTCCAAAACTACGGGCACCAAAAATTAATGCACGCTTATTATCTTTAAGTGCCGCGACCATCAGCTCGGCCGCCGAGGCGGTGTGGTTATTGATGAGCACAATAATGGGGAGGCCAAGCGAGGCATCCCCTGGTGATGCGGAATACAAGTTTTTTACCTTTCCGTCGTTATCAAGTATCGAAGCTATAATTCCGTCATCCATCATCAAGTCTGCTGATTCTACTGCGGCCTCAAGATTGCCACCCAGGTTATCGCTTACGTCGAATATCCAGCCTTGTAACCGGCTTCCGGTTTGTTTTTCAATACGCGCCAACTCTTTTCTCAAATCCACCGGTGTCTGCGGTAAGAAACTGGAGAGACAAATATATCCAATCCGCTCATCAACAACTCGACCGGTGACTGTTTGAATTAATGCGCGCTGGCTCTCCAATACAAGCGTTTTCGCAGCATTATGACCCTTAAGATGAACTTTAAGCTCGACGAGCTGCCCTGGAGGAACGTTAAGCGACGCTTCAATCGCCTCACTAGAAAGTTCAAGCACATCAACATCATTCACAGCCAATATCAAATCACCCATCTCAAGACCATACAACCTTGAGAGATCCGCGTTATAAACATCTGAAATTATGATGCTTCCATTATCCGTAACACAGTATTTGAAACCGAGTTCACCTTGTTTTGAATACTGTTTTGACTTAAACGCATTAAACTCATCTGCGGATAATTCTTCGAAGTAGGGGTCTGTATTTCGCTGGGTTATATCATTTGCCGAACCCTGCTGAAAAATAAATAAACCAC
>DYOB01000429.1 GCA_020720765.1 Borreliella garinii | reverse complement strand
CGATCTCGGCCTTGACAGGGCCGCATGTTAGCCGCTACACCACGGGACCAATTAACTGAGCGGGCGATAGTTTATCATGGAGACATGTTAATGTCAATATGCGCCGCCAGTGTAAAATGACGGATCGGTTGGAGTTTTCCCTGTGCTATCATGAATGTAAACCCAATCTCCTTCCACAGCCCAATTGAAAAGCCAGTGCGAGTCTCCGGTGGAGAGATTTACACATCCATGCGATTGTGGGTAACCAAAACGTGTGCGCCAGTATGCGCCGTGCAAGGCGCGCGCACCGTCGAAATACATTGTCCACGGAACGTTATCGAGATAATAAAAATCAGTGGGATCATTATTGCGCATGGTTTCGGTTTCTTTTTTCTGGAAGATTTGAAAAAGACCGGGGCGAGTCCAAAAGGGCTCTGATCCACTTGCAATCACGGTTGCGAAGATGAGTTTGTTGTTTTCGTAAACGGCGAGTGTTTGTTCTGCAAGGTCTACATCAATCCAGCGATTTGTTGTTACGCCTTGCGGGGGAGTTGCGTTCACAATGATGCGTGCCACCTTGCGACCCTCCAGCCATTGATTTGGGCCGATCAGATACCATTCTTCATTATTTTCCAAAGTTTGTGTGCTGTAAATGGTTACAGGTTCGAAGAGATGAATTTCTTTTCCTGTTTTTCCTGCATTGTAACTAGGCGCGCTCATGACAGGAATCTGCTCGAATGCCCAGCCAAAAGAAGTTCGTGGTGTCGAAGAAAATTGGAGCCCTTGAAAGTTTGATATTTCGCCAACACGCGCGCCTTTGCCGGGAATCCAACCTCCATTTTGAATAAAATAATACACTCCGCCTTGGTCTACACGATCGGTATAGGACACGTAGACGAAACCAGGAGGAAATTGTTGCCCGCCAGGTCCCTTTTCGCCGGGCGCGCTATAGATCGGTACATAGTCCTTGTCAAGGTGGAAATATTTATAAGGAAGCAGAGACAGGCTTGGGTCTGGTTTTGAAGCGGGTAGTGGTCGTGGAGGAAGGGTAATGCCAAGGCGCGCAAGATCGGTCAGATAGGCGGAAGGTCCCAATGGCAGACAGTCATCTGGCAATGATAGATAAACACCCGGCTCACAGACTACACTGCCGCTTTCCAATTCAGCAGAGGGATCAGATTCCTGTGCGTGTACGGTTTGTGGCGTGATTAACAGGGCGCAAATGATAAAAAGAAATAGTTTAATTTTATTCATGGCTTCAAATTATAGCATGTGTAAAGAAAAACACTTGACTTGAAAGAAGCCAGGG
>DYOB01000428.1 GCA_020720765.1 Borreliella garinii | reverse complement strand
CCGTTGGGCAGTCTCTATGTTTAACATGTATCGCAATTCAAAATAGATAAGTTGCGCGACATCGGCGAGTTAGCCTTTCTATTCTGATCTTGATTCTTATAGTCTTTCTTGACGAAAATCGAGGCTTCCATGGAAATGAAAATCGAACCAGGCAAGACGGTCAAAGACCCAACAGTTGAACAAATCACCGAAGCTCTGCAACAGGTTTATGATGGATTAGTTACAGCCGTAATCCTGGTCATTGACAGCGAAAACCAGCACTTCATTCAGGCAGCAGGTATTGGGAGGGTGGAATATAAAGAAGACAATAGCGGGATCATGTATGCGGCAAATGACGTGCCGCTTGAGAAGTGTACCGAAGTCTTTCTACAATATGCGGCAAAGGAGCGCCAGTGGAAGAATGCGCTTCCCTGGGAAGCGTTCGACTACAAGATACAACCACAAGGATCTTTCGACGCAATCGCTCCTGAAACTGCACCAGTGCTCGAACCACCAAAAAGACTCAAGACCATTGGAATTCTTTTGTCTGTTATTTTGGGAATACTACTCCCCTGCTGCGCCTGCGGCGAATTTACAACCCTTCTTCAGAATTGGGAACCGATCCAAAGAAACCTGCTGTATGGTGAGTTGATCCTCAATATTGTCTGGATATCACTGGCGGGGATTGGCTATGCCATTTTCCAGACCCAGAAACTTTGGTATCGATTCCAGATTTATATATTCTTCAGCCTTCTGCTCCTGGTGATTACCTTGGAAGTATGGTTGTCCATCTCTTTATTAGGCTTAGGAATATTCGGCGTGGCATTATTCTCCGCTATTATTCTGGGGGCGTTATCGATATGGGGGTTGGTTAAGGGACTGCGTCTGACGATGGAGTTTGAACGTGATTCGGTGGAAGTCCCCGTTGACTATCTGAGCTTTCAACATGAGTCGGATGCCTCCGAATACGCATCCATGGCTCCAGTGCTTCTTTATGGGTTCTTAAAACAATATTCGGGTCTGACCCGTCTGACACTGAAAAAGGAAAAGGCTTACAAATCCGCGATGAAGGAAAAGCGACTGCACATGTTTGTGCGTTACCTACCGCGCAATCCAAAAATCCACCAGACACGGATCGAAGTGTAAATAATCGATTTATAGAGTTTAGTGAATTGATACATCGAGAAAAGCTATGTATAAAATAACTGCCCAACAAAGCGTGCACCCGACGTGTGGGATTCTGCGCGTTTTACAAACATTTTTCTGGCTTCGGGCTTTTTCTACATCTCAAACATTGTCCACGCCCGCCCA
>DYOB01000126.1 GCA_020720765.1 Borreliella garinii | reverse complement strand
TGGAACTTCAGCCTCGTGGTCATTTGGCTGTCCCCGTTGTCCATCTTTTCCCCTATGTTTTAGAAACCTTAAAAGCGTATCCAGAACTCCAACCCATCCTTATCAGTAAAGGGCAGAGGCTAATGGCACCCTCGATAACCCAAATTTCACCTGTAGCGCCCACCGGCAATTACCGTCCTGAAATCATGCAAGCCATCCGGCGACGGTTTTTATCCTATTTCGCCAGAGACGTTCGTTTTGTTGGAAAAAAAGTTTGGATCAGCCGCCAACGGGCCCCCAAACGGAAAATCGTCAATGAGGTTGATTTAATTCCGATCCTGGAAAAACACGGTTGGGAAATAGTCTTTATGGAAGACTTGGATTTTGCCGCACAGGTTAAACTCATGGCAGAAAGCGTTGCGTTGGGCGGCTTGCATGGTGCAGGTCTGACAAACATGCTTTTTATACCTGCGGGAGGAAGCGTCTTGGAAATCCGATTCCGTGGCGACGCACACAATAATTGCTATTTTAGCTTGGCCTCGGCCATGGAACACGACTATTGGTACCTTCAAGCAGATTCGGTTCAAGGCGCCGATACGCATGCTGGAAATGTTAGGTTGGATCCAAGCCAGCTGGACCGGGTGTTGTCAGAAATGGAAGCAGACGCGAAGGCGTGATGAGCTGAAACCCGGCTTCAGGGTAGGTCGCTGACCAAGTGGCTGGAGGTTTGCGCTCCTTTTCTGCCCATTTAATTTCATACCCTTTCATTGATCCGTCCCTGAGTTCCACCAAGTCTAATTCCGCACCTGTATGGGTTCGCCAGAAGCGGTGTTCAAAATAATGCCCAGAGTAGTGCAGATGCTTTTTACGCTCCATCATCACGAAGTTTTCCCAAAGAGCACCAGTATCCGGACGTAAATGAAGAGGATTAAAATTGTGGATGATGGCGTTTCTAACCCCTGGATCGGTGAAGTAAATTTTGTCCATCTTGGTGATTTCTTTTCTAAGATTTTGACTAAAACCAGGTAAACGAAAGATTATAAACGCTTCTTCTAAAAGTGAAATATAATGAGAAACGGTTTCTCGGGTAATCTGAAGATGGGTAGCCAATTCTGAAAGTGAGACAAGGTTTCCGATTTGCCAAGCTAAGAGCTTGAGAAGGTCTCGAAGTTTGGATTTGTTTCTTATTTGCAACAAATCTTCCAGGTCTTTATAAAGAACAGCTTCGCAAAGCTCTTCTAGGTATCGCACTTTTTCCAAGCCATTGCCGGTTGTCAGCACTTCCGGATAGGAACCATAGAGGAGCAGTTCTTCCAATTTTTGGGATACTTCCCATTGGGTTGCGTTTGGTATCAATTCACCAATGCTTATGGGATAGAGCTGGAAAGTTTTTGTACGACCGGCAAGGGATTCGCGAGCGTGGGAGGCTATTTCTAAACTTGCCGAGCCGGTAACCAAGAGTTTCAATTCGGGTTTTTGGTCATGCAACAGCTTTAACCCTAGACCAACATTCGGGAGTCGTTGAGCCTCATCAATAAAAAGAATGTCGTACCCGGAAGTCAAGAGTTCCAACTGATTCGATGTAGGTTTCTCAAAAAGAGCTGCGTGTTCCGGTCTGTCACCTGTAAGGAAAAGTTTTCGGCCTTGTAGGTCGTCCATAAGTGTTCTGCAAAGGGTTGTTTTTCCTGTTTGACGAGCTCCATAGAGTATAACGACCTTTCGAGTGTTTATAAGAGCTTTTTTCATGGATGTATGAAGAATTCGCGGGTACATATTAAGCTAGTATACACAAATAGCGCTATTTGGGCAACCAATATCTCGGAAATCGCGCGAATTGAAAGAATTTATCTAATTCCTTTGGAGTAAACTTGAGAGTGTTAAGCCCCCTGATTACCGTTTTTACACCGGCTTTTAACCGTCGCCACACTCTGCCGCGGGTTTTTCAAGCGCTGCAGGAACAGACTTTCACGCAATTTGAATGGCTTGTAGTGGACGATGGTAGCACCGACGGCACAAAAGAAGCTGTGTTAGGCTGGATGGGGTATTCGCATTTTCCATTAAGATATTTTTATCAGGAAAACTCGGGAAAACATATGGCTTGGAACCGGGCCGTCCTCGAAGCATCCGGAAAGTATTTTATAGTTCTGGATAGCGACGACTCTTGCGTTCCGGAAGCGCTAGAACGGTTTTTTAACGCTTGGGAAAAAGTAGAAACTCCTAAATCATATGCAGCAGTAATAGCCTTATGTAAAACCAAGAATGGGCTTGTTCATGGTTCCAGGTTCCCAAAACACCTATCTGATCATTTAACCATGAGTCTGCGGTATCGTATGTTTGGGGAAAAATGGGAATGCTGGAGAACCGAGGTTCTTCGTGCTTTTCCCTTTCCATCTGGAATCCGAGGGGCTTTTCCAGAAAGTTATGTAATGAATCGGATAGCAAGGCAATATCAATGTGTTTATATCAATGAAGCTTTAAGGATCTACCACGAAGACGAGCCAAGTTTGACGCGTCTTTCTGACCCTTCCCGAAACAGTCAGGGACAGGTAATGGTCCATTCTGATTTTTTGAATCATTACCTGGATAAGTTTTTTTGGAATCCCTTCGTGTTTTTTCTTGCAGCAATCAAGTTTGTTCGGCATTCTTTTCACTTAAAGAACGGACCAATTCACCAATGGAAATCTTTAAGGGGAAATGCTAGATTTATATGGATTTTTGCACTAATCCCCGGGTGGTTTGTTTTCAACCGGGAGAAAATAGGTAGAAAGAACCTGAGCGGTAGTTCCGGCGCCTTCAGGACTTAAAAGGATCAAGCCATGGAAGCCTGGGTAGGAGAATCCCTCAACGGGATAGAATGGGAAAAATTTGAGATCTCAAATTTTTTGGAAATCCCATCGCTCGTAAGATCCAAACCCATCAATAGAGTTCATTCAGAAAATTCATCGTCTGATTTAAATTTTATCCATAAAACTGTTGAGATGAATCGGGTTACTTACCTCACGGGTTTACCTCGGTCCGGTAAAACCAGACTTGCGCTTTCCTTCCCAAGATCTCACTATTACAATGCTGAGGACCCAAAAACCTTAAAACATCTAACCAAGTGTGTAGAGGACTTTCATGATAAAGCGGGATTGATCATTGTCGACAATGTCCATTTGGTAAAAAATTTTCTTCAATCCCTTGTCCTTCTCTTTGAAGCTGGTTGTACACTGAGATTTCTTCTTATAGGAAAAACTGGAGTCCAAGCATTCATAAATAATAAAACTTTAAACGAAGTTGGTATAGCACAATGTGTCCAAGGGCAACTAACGCTTTTAGAAGTTGAAGCATTTCAAAACTACTTATATCGATTGTGGTTTCGGGGAGGGCTTCCTGAATCTTTTCTAGCAAATTCCGATATAAAAAGCACGTCTTTCAGAGACGCCTATATTCGCGAACAATTAATACCATTATTTTCATCGGTGAAAATTGGAGGGAAGGATTTCCTCCAATGGGCTGTCGACAGTCATTGTAAAAGGATATTAATTACCGACGAGATGGCTTCCATCTTTGAAAAGCTGGGCTACCTAGGATTTTTTACCATACTACAGGCAACGGACTCACTCACTCTCTTTTTAATTCAAGACACAGGGATCTTTCATCATCTGGCAGGAATCTTCGGTGCCAAGGCCCTCGAAGAAAGCGAAAGACGACAAGATTCTTGGTGCAGTTTTGTCTACCACCAGGTTATGAAATCAATAAGATTCTTAGATCCAGAAATAAGGGTCGAGACTTTGGGGAAACAAAAACTTCTGATATTTAGAGTCTTTTGCGGACACGAAAAGATCGATTTTTTACCACTTATAGATCCTGCCCGGGCAAGGACGTCGACCCTTGAAGGTTGGGCGGAAAAAAATACTGGTACCATACTCCGGATAATTTCGCTCGAAGAAAAAGATGTCATTTGGAAGCCCGATGTCGTAAGCATGGGGCTTCTTTCTTTTCTTAGCCTTTTCCAAAGCCCCGTTATTAGCAATCTCAAGCTAGAATCTGACTATATTTAAAGACATTTCCTCTCTTTGTTTCGGCGGGAGAGGATCAATTAAAGCTAAATTTTCTCTTATTTCTTCCTGAAATTGCAAAAGAGAAGCGTTACATTGCCACCATGAAGAAGAAAGTACTCATAGTGGAAGACGAACCGATTTTAGCATTGGAACTTACCGAGGATTTAACCCGTGCGGGATACGAGGTCCTTCCTGTCTTAACAGATGGCGACCGTGTTTTATCCGTGGTGCTGCAACATCATCCTGACCTGATCTTGATGGATATAAAGATTTATGGATTTCGGGATGGCATCGAAGCCGCCAAACGTATTCGTCCACACTCGACTACGCCAATAGTCTATTTAAGTTCGAAGCCCTATACCGAAGTGAAGGATAGGGTTGCGGGAACAGCACCTGCCTGGTACCTCGAAAAACCATACGAAGGGGCTATTCTTTTATCAACAATGCAACGGGTGCTTGGACAGGATCAAAACTTAAAATCACCGTAGTCCCAAGACCGGGGTGGCTTGTAAGGAGAAGGTGGGCGCTATTCACCTGCGCAAATTCCAAGCAGAGAATAAGGCCCAACCCTGTTCCAAATTCCCCGTTTGTACCTTGAGTTATTACTTTTTGGTCAATCTGAAACAGCTTTTCACGGATTTCAGCAGGTATGCCGACCCCTTGGTCGGTAACGCGGAAAAATGCAACTTTCTTAGAATGAAACCCCGTTTCGATTTCGATTTCGGATTCATGATGGCTGAACTTAATAGCGTTAGAAACGAGGTTTTGCAAAATCATTTCGATGGAGTCGGCATCGGCGTAAACTCGAGTTGAGGACAAGGTTACTTTAAATTTTTGTTTCTTTTCCTCTGCACCGGGTCTAAGTCTATCTAAAACGCTTTGGGCAATTTTATCGAGGCTGATAAAATCGCGTTTCTGAGCCCAGTCTTCCCGTTGAAGGCGGCTCCACCATGGAACGTTTTCAAGGAAAATCTGTGTTTTCTCAAGGCTCAAAGCAAGCACTTCAAGACCCTGTCTTTTTGATTGGATATCAACGTCTTCAGAGAGAACATGTTTTCTCATATATCGGGCGGCCCCTGTTATCGGAGCGCATAAGTCGTGGGCAAGCATGGAAACAAAAAAGTTTGTATTTTGATTGCTTTTCTGAAGTTCCTGATTTGCCGTTAATAATTTTCTGCTTGTCTTTTCAAGGTTTTCCTGTTTCCAGACTCCGGCTAGAAGGTAATAACCGAAAAGGGAGACTGAAGCAGTGAGGATCGAGAGCAAGAGAGTTATCGTGTAGGCTGTACTCTGCTGACGAAAAATAAAAATTTGAGGACTTAGTAAGGTGTTGATTGCTTGGAAAATATAAAAACCAAAATAGAGTAAAAATGGAAGCCCCGTGACCCAGCTTGCAAAAAGGAAAGGACGTGAAACATTTTTTATAAAAAGGAGAGAGGTCCAAATACTTGCGCTTGCCATGGCGGCGGAAATCAAGGCGGTCCGAATATTGACCGATTCTTGTTCCAAGGTTGTGAATACAAGAGCAAACCCTACGAGGAAAAGATAGAACCAATGGGGAAAGTGGGTGCGAAATCTAAACCTCCAAGCCGAGTGCGCATAAAGCAGGGATGAAGCAAAAAGCAAGGTGTTTCCCGCAGCTATAATTAAAAAGGGAACCTGGTCACGAAAGACCATGACAAGAGTTCCCAGGGAAGCAAGAAACTGGGCTGTTATCCAAAGCCTGGAACCAGGAAAAGTATTACCGCCAAAGGACAAGACCAGGGCAAAGAGGATATTCGCAAGATACGATAAATATAGGACCACAAAAAGGGTTGGAATATCCATGGAGTTAATATAACATATTTAAGAACTTGAACCTTTGAAAGAAGTGGTCTAAACTCTCAGTAGGAGCACTTAACTATGGTGTTTGAAAACGTTAAAATTCCTAAAGAATTTCAGAAAGACTTAAACTTTGCCTTCTCTACACTAAAGAAAGCGGGAAGCACAGCGATCTATCTTTTTGGAAGTTTGGCTGAAGGACGGGCAAGTACTTTTTCTGATATCGATTTAGCTATTCAAGGAGTGCTGCCAAAATTTTTTTGAGCTATATGCCCTAACAGCAAGGGGCTTAAAACACGAATTAGATCTAGTTGATTTAGATAATGAAAAGGGAATATCTCACTTTTTGAGGGAGACTAAGCGTCTCGTCCGTATTGCCTGATTTAGCCGCTATTCAGTATCAATGGTCCCTTTTGGACAAAGAATTCCTAAGAGCCTGTTGCGCTTGAGACCGCAGGAATTTACATGAGGTTGAACTGTGTGATATTTTGCTTCCATGGCACCACGATACAAAAGCGTCGAGGCAGCCCAGCTTGTGCCCTTGGAGAGTTTTCAATCCAACCAAGTCGGTAAGGCAACCAAGGAAATTTGACTTTCGGCCACACTCCCACACCCAGCTCAAACCACCGAAAAAACACCACAAGAAGTGGGTCGTAGAAATGAAAGAAGCAATGGAGACGGACAGGACCAAGCAGTTGTATAAGAAACGCAAGACTACTGTGGAACCTGTGTTTGGAATCATAAAAGGAGTCCTGGGTTTCCGGGCGCCCAGAACACCTCATCCATCGGGCCAGAGCCCAGCTATGGCCCTCAGTCTTCGGCGCCCTGAGCATCCCAGCTCCCCGGTCCTGTGTCAAAATCTCAAGCGCAACAGGCTCTTAATATGATTTTTATATCCAAAGTGCTTTTCCCTGTTTTTGATGGCCCAGCG
>DYOB01000427.1 GCA_020720765.1 Borreliella garinii | reverse complement strand
GGGCCGTGCGGCGGTAGAGCCACCCGTGTTCACAATTTCTTTAGCACGGGTGATTTCGGCTCTGCCTCCATCACGCACGTTCGGCCTGTAGCCGCACACGGCCCCCACGCTCACCCTCATACTATCTCTAGTAACCTCAAGGAAAAAGTTGTCCACAGAAGAAGCCGGACTTGAGGTTGATAACACACTGGAGATAATGGATAATATGGAGATATTGGAACCTGTTATATCCTAACAAACCTGCTCCCCTGGGAGTTCGTCGGGACTGTGTTGCGGTCGAAGACTGCGCGGGTTTATGATCGGGCAGGTTATGGGGAGTTAACAGGGTGGTAACAGGTTGGAGATATTGGATAATATGGAGATAATGGAACCTGTTATATCCCCACAAACCAGCTCTACTGGGAGTGTGCCGGGGCCGTGAAGCGGTCGAAGACCGCCCGTGTCGCCGCGAAGGGGTCCCGTGTCCTTTGCGAAGCAAAGCCCGTGGCCTTACCGGACTCGCTTCTCGCCATTTTGGCTCTAGGACCCTCGACCTCAAGCGCTCACGTATCCCAGATACGCTCACACTTTCGGTTTTCTCGGTCCTTCGGCCAAAACGCCGGAAAGCTTCGTCCTAGCGGTTATATGGGCTGGTTATAGGGCTTAAACAGGGTGGAGATATTGGTGTTAATGGTGATATTAGTGTTAATGGAGATATTGGAACCTGTTCAATCCCCTCAACAATCTCCCAACGAAGTGTACAGGGGCCGTGAAGCGGTCGAAGACCGCCCGTGACGCCTTGCGCCAGCAAGGCCAGTGGTTAAAAATTCTATCCGTTTTTTGCGTCCCCTACCATGACATTGGGTGAGTGCTGGAGCCGAAGACGGGTGTGTGCAGGTCCCGTGTCCTTTGCGAAGCAAAGCCCGTGGCAAAATTCTTTGCGATTCTTAGATTCCTTTCGGGCCAATAAAGTTGGGCAATTTATAGGGGTAAGTTAGGTGGAGATAATGGTCATAATGGAGATATTGGAACCTGTTTCCCCCTTTTCCACCCCGTTTCCCCCTTTTTCAACCCCAATCCGTCCTCAACTCAGCGTACCCCCTCGTAAAGGCCCCCTGACCACCGACTTTACATTGACAGAATAAAGATTTGGGGGTAAAATCCTCATAAGAGGTAATATTATGAAAATCCGTGTGTTGTTGGGAGCTCTCGGAGCTTTGGCACTTTTTCTGGGATGTCCCCAGCTCGAACCCGATCCGGTTCCACCACCTGTTGTTCATACCATAACGTTTGACGCCAACGGTGGTACGGGAAC
>DYOB01000426.1 GCA_020720765.1 Borreliella garinii | reverse complement strand
AAATAATGCTCTTCAGTACTTAGCCGTTAACCGCAATTATAATGTACCCGACGCGCAGCACCCCGTGGCTTGTAAGGGTGGCATAAGAATGACTCGCGCAAAGGCGCCAAGGAAGAATACAAGAAGACCTCACACCAAGGCACGAAGGCACGGAGGATACGATAAAAGGTTTTACCATCTTTGTGGCTTGGTGACTTAGTGTGAGGCTTGTATAGGAATGTCTCACGCAGAGACGCAGAGACGCGGAGACGCAAAGGCGCCAAGGAAGAATACAAGAAGACCTCACACCAAGGCACGAAGGCACGGAGGATACGATAAAAGGTTTTACCATCTTTGTGGCTTGGTGACTTAGTGTGAGGCTTGTATAGGAATGTCTCACGCAGAGACGCGGAGACGCGGAGACGCAAAGGTAGTACGGGTGGACAACAAGGCAACAGTGCCTTGTAATACAATTCAAATTGTCTTTAAAACAATGTGTCTAATCTTGAATTTACCAAATATATTTGGTAAATTGGTGGTATAAAATGCCGCTTAGTGGCGAAGAAGTGCTGAAGCGATATAGAAGAGCCGGATGGGAAGTGATGTCCAGAAAAGGCTCACCTGTAAAAGTCGGGAAAGATGGTATGCGTGAGACTATCCCGATGCATAAAGAGTTGAAAAAGGGGCTTGAGCACTCGTTGCTCAGACGGCTGGAACAGGAAGGAGGCGCGGAATGAACTACCATTTTCTTGCCCACCAAGACGATGATGGTGTCTGGGCTGAATGCCTTGAGTTGCCGGGCTGTGTCACGCAGTCAGATTCGTTCGATACCTTGCTTCCAATGTGTAAAGAAGCTCTGAATCTGTATCTGGAAGAACCTCCCGAATCAGAAATTGTATTTCCATTGCCGGATATGTCTCTTGATGGAGATGATACGCTACTTAAAGTGCCGGTAGAGCCGGAAATTGCTCTCGCCATGCTCCTCAGGCGTAACCGTCAGGACAGGAAATTGACTCAAAAAGAAGTTGCCAGGCTCCTGGGCATGAAAAATATTTACAGCTATCAACGGCTGGAAAGAAAATCAAATCCTTCGCTTGCCATCATCAAGAAAATTCACACTGTTTTCCCGGATATACAATTGGGCAACCTCCTCTGAGATGGCCCTTATATGTAACCCCTTTCAACACAATGGCATGATGGAAGAGGATGGACACGATGGAATACGTTGTAGATACCGTATGGGGTGTTGTATGAGCGTATCAGGATGGCTGTTCCCGAGCTGCTGTCCATGAATAAAGGTGTACGTTCATCAGACACGG
>DYOB01000425.1 GCA_020720765.1 Borreliella garinii | reverse complement strand
GGGATCGTTGCAAAATAAACTTTACATTTATATAATGGCATGATATATTCTTCCAGTTATCAGAAACTGGAGATAAAAAATGGATTTACGCAGAGTTTTCAATCGTCTTGATGGGCAACTGGGAGAACGGCAACGGCGTCTTGTGGCTGCGGCACTTTCACTTGAGATCGGACACGGGGGGATCACCGCCGTTTCTTCTGCGAGCGGATTGTCGCGTCCGACAATTTACACAGGGATTGACGAATTATCGGTTGCCCCCGCGCTTCCATTGGCGAAGGATAGGCAGCGACGTTCGGGAGGAGGAAGAAAACTTGCCGAGAGCCGGAATCAGGCATTGATACCGGAACTGGAAAAGCTGATTGAACCTTATACGCAGGGTGATCCGGAAACCCCATTGCGTTGGACCCGTAAAGGTCTGCGCGTATTATCTTCCGAACTCAAGAAAGCAGGACATGAGGCCAGCCCCAAATTGTTAATGCGCCTATTGAAGCATCTTGGCTATTCGCTGCAGTCAAACAGGAAATCAAAGGAGGGTGGGCACCATCCGGACAGGAATGCCCAATTCGAGTTCATAAGTGGGCAGGCACAAGTATTCCACGCCAATAAATCACCGGTCATCTCCGTTGATGCCAAGAAGAAAGAACTGGTCGGAGACTTTAAAAACAACGGTCGGGAATATCGTCCGAAAGGACAGCCGGAGGAAGTGCGCGTATACGATTTCATCGACAAGGAGCTTGGACGCGTTACGCCGTATGGCGTTTATGATGTCACCAACAACGAGGGCTGGGTAAATGTCGGAATTGATCACGATACCGCCGCTTTTGCAGTCGAAGCAATTAGGACTTGGTGGTCGCAGATGGGGAAAAGCAGGTATCCTGCCGCAACGGAACTCTATATCACCGCAGACGGGGGTGGAAGCAACGGATCGAGAAATCGTCTATGGAAAAAGGAATTGCAGAAATTATCGGATGAAACAGGCCTTGCGATCCATGTGTCCCACTTTCCCCCGGGAACCAGCAAATGGAACAAAATTGAACACCGCATGTTTTCCTTTATTTCGATGAATTGGCGCGGCAAGCCGTTGCTGACATATGAAGTGATTGTGAATCTTATCGCCGCGACAAGTACGAATCAGGGGTTGAAGATTAAAAGCGGACTGGACACAAAAAGGTATCCGTTGAAAGTCAGGGTAAGCAAGGCAGAGTTTGAATCCGTACGGATTGCCAGAAACGAATTTCATGGCGAGTGGAACTATGTTATTTCACCGTCAAATTGTAAATGTTAATTCGTAACAGTTCCT
>DYOB01000125.1 GCA_020720765.1 Borreliella garinii | reverse complement strand
CCGTTAGGTTTTTAGAGGGGGCCCTTATTTAAATCTTTTCCAACCGTTTTCTTAAACTTATGAAACATTTGACCTCTTTTTTGATAGCGTTCAATAACCAGTTTATTACAAGGCCGCATCATTATGCAAGGATAGTCCATGAAAATACCATTTTATTGACTCTATTCCCCATTATCCTGCACTCCCCAGCCGGGCTACCGGCCAACCGAAGGGGGGCTCGAGGCAACCCCCGAATCCCAGGGCATGAACCGCAGCCGAAAACGAAAAAGCTGCTTAATTGAACTTCATGCATAACGCATGTATAATGAAGGTGGAGGATTGTTATGCCAACGCTTCAAGTAAGGGATTTGCCTCAAGAATTATATAATCAATTAAGCTTCTTAGCTGAACAAGAGCACCGGAGTCTGGCTCAGCAGACTATTGCCCTTTTAAAGGAAGGTATCGAGAATCGGCTGGATCACCGTGAAAGAAGGAAGAAACTCCTTGCATCCTTCAAGGGACTAGGAATCGATACCAAGGATTTACCTTCACCGGAATTCATGGTGAGGGAAGATAGGGATTCCCGATGAGGATAGTGGTTGATGCAAGTGCGGCCGTTGAAATCGCCCTGCAAAAGGAAAGAGCGCAAGCCTTTTTGTCCTCGATCAATAAAGCTTCAGTCGTTCTTGCTCCGGATATCTACATTTCGGAAGTGACAAATGTCTTTTGGAAGTATAAAAAATTTCAACAGTTCTCTGATTCGATCTGTGTCTCCGGGATTGAATTCTGTATCAACCTTATCGATACCTTCGTTGATTCTAATGAATTGTGGCGGGAAGCTTATTTCGAAGGATCGAAAAATGGTACTTCCACTTACGATATGTTTTACCTCGTTGCGGCGCGCCGGAACTCGGCAGCTTTATTGACTTGCGACAAAAGGCTCAGTGGAATGGCACAGCCAGAAATCTACTGATCGTGGGCTTTCATCTCACTATTTCAACTCGAACTCTATACCCCAAGGAACTCAGAACTTATCAATCAACCTCCCGTATACAGAGTTCCAAAACGTCTTATCAGCAGGCATATGCCCTAAAGAACAATGCGGAACTGGATTTTTTCCCGTCTACCCCGGCTTTGAAGTAGCGGTAAGTGTTGCCGAAGCCCTGGCGGGCAAGGAGTTTTACGTTAGGGGTCCCTACACTGCGGATTCTGACGTTGCTACTGCGGCTGTGTACGCCGGTTTAATAAAACCCGACGAAGCCAAGATTCTCAAGATACAACTTGGCCCTGAATTGGCCAGGTATTTGGGTTCAGTACGAAACAGGGTGACAACACAGGAATGGGGGCCTAAGTACCCAGTTTTCAATTTGTCCGTTAATACCCAACTAGTTGATGGAGAATCTCTAATCCTTGCTGCCAACCCCCTAAGCCGCTTTGGGAGTTAATGTGGCCGGCTTTCCCTATATTGACCAGGCGGCTTCCCCAAGCCGCAGCACACCGTTCGGCGAACCCTAGTGATCCAAGGGGGCGTTAGTACTGGCAACGACAATACTGGGAAAGGAAAACAGCCCTATTGGTACAGGAGAAAATCCAGATGCTTGGGCGGGGAAGGCTGTACCCTCTGGGTCTGGCACGGCTACCAAAAGAGCACCCCCCAGCTGATGGCCATATCGGTGAGCCCAATGAGCCACTGCCAAGCATCCAAGACTGTGGGCAACTAGGAACGGCCTTTCATACTTGATAATTTCAGCATGAATGGCATCTATCCATTCATTGCAAACGGGGTCGTACCATTCCCTTTGCACAATACGCTGAAACCTGTTGTCTGAGTTCTCCCAAAAGGTTTGCCAATGGTCCGGTCCAGAGTTTCCTATTCCTGGAACCTGGAGAATGGAAGACGCCATTTTACTTCAACTCGAACTCGATGCCCCAAGGTATTCCGAATTTATCGATAAAACTGCCATAGACGGAATTCCAAAAGGTTTTAGCCGCGGGCATCGTGACCACCCCACCCTCACTCAACTGGCTCACAATTCGATAGACATTGGACTCGGAATCGACCTGCAAATGGACAGTATTGTTGGTGCCCATAACCAAAGGTGACTCTTCCCATCCGTCTGAAAAATATAAAAAATTGCCCTCACCAAATCCGAGGGAACCGTGCATAACTTTTTCGCTCCAACCTTCGCTGATCTCCATGCCTTGCCCAGGGAGACCTTGTCCGCTTCTACTTGCAAGCTATATTCCACCATGCCCATTTTGCCGTGGGAAATAGCACATAAGATTTCAATGCTTTCAACCTTTCCCCGATCCGCCTTCACCCAAGGGCCTTTTTCGTACAATTCAAGAATCCTGCGATCCATGGGCAAGGAGGCTTCCTGGGGGTTTGAGCAGGTGAAAACAAGATAAGCCAAGCAAAAATCATGTACAAGCTGATTCTTCGGGGAATTGCCACAACCATGATTTGAGAAAAGTTTCATCGAGGCCTCCACGTTAAGATATATATTAAAAGAGCATTGAAGTTCTGACCTTTCTTTCCGACAAAAGATGCGGTTTGGTCATTGACCCTAAAAAAATGGAAATAATCGTGCGGTTTCCGATGGTGCGCATTATCTAAAAGACAAAGAAGCAACCAAATATTTCATAGGCAAGAAGAATCTGATTTTTGAAGAGTCCAGTGAGGGTGAACCGCTCACCAGGTTGTAAATGCGGGTCGAAAGCAGTTGCCCCCGAAAGAAAATGGCGGAAAACCAAAATAGCCAAGTCCACACTATGCCCAAGGTTCAAAGCAAGGGGCGTAGTTTCCTATTATGCCTCTTAGATTCCCAAAACGAGCAAGAGCCCTTCTTCTATTTCTGCCAAATGTCGTTTTTCCATTTTCGAGTTTTTTTCGATTAGCCTTTGCCGGTCAAGAGCGTAGAGTTGGGAGACCACCAAAACAGAATCCTTCGACAGCTTTGTCAGTTCTTTCACAAGAAGAATATTTCCTGGTGCTTCGGCGAGAATCAAATTGGTTGAAAAAGGGACGATAACTATCGTTTGAATTTTGCTTTTATTGAATAGATCATCTTGTACAATGAGAACTGGTCGTTTAAACCCTGGTTCGCTCCCGAATGGAATTCCAAAATCTGCCCACCAAATTTCACCACGCATCATTATGTGTTAATTTCCTAAGGGATTCCAAACCTGCGTCGGAAATCTTTTCCCCTTCTGAATGATCAAGGTTGGAGTAAACTCTATCCAGGCGTTCTGTCAGATTCTCCCTCTTGTGATGTTCAATAAACTCTTGCAGCGCCCTGGCATAAAGCTGGCTTCGAGGAATTCCAAGAGTCTGTGCGGCCTGCTCCGCCTCTTCATAAAGCCGGTCTGGAAGGGAAACAGCGGTTTTCATACTTTAGTATGACTCTAGTATAACCGTGTGTCAAGACGTTTTTTTCAAAATGAATACTACTTTAACAGATCAATCCCATTTTCCAGGCTCTCGCGGATAAAAACTGCAAGGCTCTTACTTTCTATGTGGGAAAAGAATGTGGTCAAATAGGAGTTGATGGGAACCTATCAAAACCTTAAGGTTTGTTTCGGTACCATTCCAAGGTTTGACGCACTCCGTCCTCCAGGCTCGTCGGGGTGAAGGAAAACTCTTTTTCGAACCTGGAACCTTCAGCTAAATAAGGTACTTCTTTTTGGTAGAGCATTTCCATGAGCTCTCTGATCACCGGATTAAAAATCCCAAGGATTCCAAGGACCCATTTGGGTACCGTTCCAAAGCGGATGTTGCCGGGGACTTCCATGTGCTGGGCAAAAAGCGCGGCCAATTCCCCGGTTGTTACCGCGGGGGCGTTGGGGCATATCCATGCTTGACGGTGCGCTTCGGGCTTCAGGGCGGCCATGACCAAGGCTTCCCCGAAATCCCCCACGAAGGTGTAGCTGTGTGGAATGTGGAGAGGGCCGATCAAACCCGGGGTTTTGCCTTTGTTTAGAACATCCAGAAAGCGGGTAGTGCCGAACATGCTTTGTTCCGTGGACCAGGGGCCAAAATAATCGGAGCCGCGGACGCTGACCCAGTCCAGGCCCTTTTCTTGGCCTGCGGCTTCAAGCTTTAACGACAAGTCTTTCCTTATTTTTCCTTTTTTTGAAGGGGGATTCGTGGGAGTGCCTTCGTTGATGACGCTGACACCCTTGGAGTACATATAAAGGTTTTCAACGACGGCCAAAACGGCATTGTTGGTCAATACAGCCTCGATTAAATGGGCTTGCATCGACGGCAGCACCTCGGCCCATTGGTGATACAGCGGGTTGGCAGTGTGGTAGATATGTGTGGCACCTTCGGACACCTTGAGTACCTGGGCCTTATCCAACAAATTGCATCCTAAAAACCGCACCGCTTCTTTAAGAAAGACTCCCTCAAGACGGCCGCTTCTGTTTACCATCGTTACTTCTTTATTCCGACGGAGCAAAGCTTGAGCAATAGCGATTCCTACCGGCCCCGTTCCAAATACTACATGTTTTTCCCTTCTTCCGTTCATGACATCCTCCTCATATCTTTGATGTTGGCAACGCCCACAATTTCAATATAACCCCCTATGTTGGCAGTGTCAACACATAAGTTCGTTTTTGTGTTAAGATTGAACTATGGAATCACCCCGCATGTATCATCATGGAAACCTTAAACAAACACTTCTTAACCTTGCGCTGGATGCTCTGGAAAAAGAAGGACTGGAGAACCTGAGCTTAAGGGAAATCGCACTCTCGGCTGGTGTTTCAAAAACCGCCCCCTATAGGCACTTTGAAAACAAAACCCAACTTCTTGTCGAAATAGCGGCAGAAGGATTTTCCATCCTTGCAAATGCCCTTGAAAGCGCTTCCCAAAGCGGCGGCGACCTGCACCCAAGAGAAGCCTTAGCCGCCCTCAAACCCATACTCAAAGCCTATGTGGATTTTGCCCGAAACCACCCGGAGGTCTACAAACTGATGTTTTCCCGAATCGGATACGGGCTGCATTCCGAACGATGCCGTATCAATTCGGATAGGGCTATGGAAATCCTCCGCCTGGCTGTAGAAAACGCCCAGATAAAGGGCTGGAAATCCCGCATAAAAACTGTCGGTCTCGTTCTCACATTGTGGGCCCTCGTCCACGGGTGGGCGGGTATGTTTATAGAAAACCTATTGCCCCCCGGTGTACCGTTCAATATGGAAGACTGGTTGGACAGCGTCGGGGAATTTATGGCTTAGCTACGATGGATTGGCTTTCTTCCACAATGCCAGCTACCCTACCCGCTAAATAAAGGGGCAATGAAATCAACTCGTAAGGGGTGCCTTCCACTTCCATTATTTGAGAATTGGGTGGATTCAGATCAAAGCGTATGGCTTTTTTTGCTTTTTTCAGCATTAAAAATTGATGCAAAGATTTTAAGGTGCCCGATTTTCCTGCCTTGACCTCTATAGGAAGGATTTCGTTGCTCTCAGAAATAATATAGTCCACTTCGGCGTTGCTGGTGCGTCCCTCCCGTAGCCAATAATGTAGCTCGGGGTGCCTTTGTCTGCCATGCCGATGCAGAAGCTCTTGCCCTACAAACTGTTCAGCCAAGGCCCCTTCGTTCACCAAGGTTCTTTCATCCATGTTTTGCAATTGGGCTATTCCAAAACCCAATTGAACACTCACGAGTCCCACATCCAAAAAGAGCAGTTTAAAAACGGTGTCGTCCTGCCCGGCTCCCAAGGGAAGTCCAGAGGCATCGGTGTGGGGAACGGCAGTACAAACCCGGGCTTTGCAAAGTAAATCGATGGATGCCCTCACATCGGCTGCCCTATCATCCCTCGAGAGGTTCGTGTATTTAATCTTACGGCCCAAGTGGGCTGGCACAGCTCGAAAGATTTTCTGCAGTCTTACCAACTGGGAACGCTTTTCGTATTTGGCAAAATCGTCCACATAGGTATACAAAATACTCCGGTGTACCTCTTGAACCGCCGAAAAGCTGCCCGTATCGATCCAAGTCTGGACCGCTTCCGGCATGCCCCCTACCACGAGGTATTCCCGTTGCACCGAAAGCAGCTTTTGGTGGCGGGTTTCTGGAATCGGCAGAGGCCACTTCCAGCTGGAAAAAAAAGCATATAGCTCTTGGTCCTTGGCCAAAAGAAACTCCCCAAAGGTCAGCGGCCCCAAATGAAAGTAAGTGATTCTGCCCACCGGCATGGAAAAGGCGTGGTCTGCCAATGTGAACTCCAAGAGGGATCCTGCTGCTATGACCGCCAGTTGGGGTTTTTCCTCGTAAAAATACCTGAGGGATTGGATAGCCTCAGGGATGGCTTGGATTTCATCCAAAAAGAGCAATGATTTTTCTATTTCGTGAATTTCTCCAGTGAGCCCTTCCAGTTCTGGTAGAATCTTTCCCAGGTCGCCTGATGCAAAAACCGTTTTTAAAGAAAGATTCCTTTCCAAATTGATTTCGTATAGTGCCAGACCCTGTTCCTTGGCAAAAAGCCTTACAAGAGTAGACTTTCCTACCTGCCTGGCACCCCGGAGAACCAAAGGCTTCCTGTTAGAACCCTGAAACCATTGAAAAGTGAAGTACTCGCATTTCTGTACAAAACATGCCCCTAAAATATCAGAATTAACGATAAAATAGGGGGTAATAATGACATTGTCAAGTGGTTAGATTTCTTTCAAACAACGCCAGCTTCCAATCGTTCCACAGGATGCGGCGTTGCTCCTTAAAACCCAGTTTCGGATAGAGATCTAAAAGAAAGGGCCGGGTGGCGTCGACACAGCCATTCGGCGGCTTCGTTAATGATGGAAATATAATGGACCCCTTTGTCAATACCTATTTTTGCCCTTTTTAAGCTTGCCTAAGC
>DYOB01000424.1 GCA_020720765.1 Borreliella garinii | reverse complement strand
ATAAAGGAGATATTGGAGCCCGTTGTAACACGCATCACTAACCCCAAAGAGAAGCCACCGATTCCGCAGATTTCCACAGATTAACTGCTACCCCGTTTCCCGCTGAGGCACGGAAGAGTAGAGTCGCGTTGGGCCGGTACGGAACTGTAATAGGAACGCAAACAAGTGGAGCTAATATATAAAATGGAGATATTGGAGCCTGTTACCGCCCTCATATCCAGCCCATAAAAGCCTCCTTCTGCGACTCTGTGCGAGGCTATGCCGAAGACAGGAGCGTGCAAGGGCGGTAATCACAGTGGAGATAATGAGGTAAATGGAGATATTGGAACCTATTTCTGTCCTTATGGTCATTTTTTTATATGCTACGGCTTTTTCTCTACACCTACGTCCTGGTTTACTTGAAGTGCATCAGGCCTTTGTTGCATCAATGACCGTCAAGTCCAGCGACTACAATCTCAACGGTCCGCTAACCCAATTTTTGCAGGTAACCGTTCATTCCCTCTTGATTTTTAGGCCTTATAAACAACAATTCGTCTTCCCTTGAGGTGTTTGCCTTGGAAAGTTTAGGTGCGATCATCGCCTGCCAGAGGCTTTCTTGAATTTTTATAGGGCATCTGAGCATCAACGAAAGGCAAAACGCTGTTCCTGGACCGACTTCAACCTCTTTCAGTGACCAGACGTGCCGGTATCTCAGGCTAATATAGACGCCTGTTGCAGAGGCTGCAAAAATTCGTAATTCCACAGGGGTGCTCCCCGTTTGTTTTAATAGTGTTTCGATAGTTTTATATCCGAAAGTCCCTGAAGTCTGGTCACCCTGCAGAACTAAGAGAAGTTCTGAAGCCTCTGATGGTAAAACAGGTAAAGCATACCCCTGGTTTTTAGGATCTTCAAGAATGATCATGGCAGTCTCGGTTTCTTTATTCCAGACGATACCGCCAATCTTCACTGCAAGCGTTGTGTCCATGGTGTCCCTCTCTCTCTTCATATACAATACCCCCTTTTCTAAAAAAAAACGGATTGAGCAGAGTTTACATTTTTTATGTTTACACCTAAAAAGAGAAAAAGTTACAAACCCCCCTTGCAAAATCCTTTTAACCATGTTTTAATATAAAAGAGGGTTTATTCCCTTCCTTCCTTGGTCGGGGAAGGATTTCGAGATCGTCTTAAGGAGGTTTCGTTATCCGTTTGAGATCAGGGGTCCAGAAAGGCTGGTCCGTGATATTTGAGTTTGTAAAAAAACCTGCCCGTATGGACAGGGAAATAAAAAAAGGAGTGTGCGATGAAAAAAGGATTGCTTTTTCTCGC
>DYOB01000423.1 GCA_020720765.1 Borreliella garinii | reverse complement strand
TTGTGGCATCCGTCCTTGAATACCTCAATAAATTTGACGGTGTGATGGCCGTTTACGGTCACGTTCTCCCAGATACCGAAGTTCCTGAAGCACTATTAGACATGGTTGCGGCCAGTAATATTTCAGTGGTGACGAACGACCAGGCTATCGAGTGGATTAAGGCAAATGCGGTTAATACTTCAGGTTACATTTGGACGCGGACAGAGGAGGTGGAATGTAATTATCATCTTCAACCAACCTCTCCTTGTATCGGCGCAGGTGTTTCCATTCCTGCCATTCACGAGCAAGCAACACCTGCAACTGATTTTGATGGGAAGACCGTCTGCTTTCTGCCACCCTCCATTGGCCCTTATGGACAAGGTGACACTAAGACCATCACAAGTGATTATTCGCCCACTGGTTACGGAATAAGAAAGGGTGCAACCGTGGTTCTCGGCGCACATGGCTTGTCTGTCGATTTTACGGGACTGACGCTCAGTGAAAATGATATCCGGGTGAAAGAAGCAGGGACATACCGAGTTCACAGCTTCACCAGAAAAGCTGGAACCAACCAATATGTTTATGGTGAGGAAGGCGGTGGTTCGAGTGGCTCATATGGATCAGGTGGTGGAATTTTTGGTAGCAATTTCAGTTAACTACTTATTAAGGTATAAAATTAACACTAAATCAGAAGTTTAAAGGAGAATTAACATGCCAGTAATATTTAATACCGCACTTGCAGTAACACCAACAGAAGCAGATGCTCAGTATGTCCCTTACGATGAGTTTCATGTTTTGGTGGCATCAGGCCTTACAGGATCAGAAGTTGTGGCTGTTCATGTAGACGCACCTGATTTATCAAGTACAGTCCAATTAGTCGTAGAGGATGAAGAAATCAAAATGACCACTACAAACATGGCTATTCGTGTTACTGGCCCACTTGCGTATAAATTAGTTAAAGCAGCAACAACTGGTGATGTAATGGTTAGACAGCATGTCAAAAATGTTGCTTAGTGGCTATAGTGGGTGATGACGCCGACAAAACCCAGGCAACCGGATTAATACGACCCGCTCGTGCGCCCTGGTGAACACGGCGGGAAGATCGGGGAGGAGTGCTGATGTCGGAGCAACTACCCGATTGATGGAGATGAATGCCAACTCGCATCCGGTCATGACGAGGAATGGCGTTGATATTATTTTCTATTAAATTTTTTCAGAAAGGGCATCCAAAAACATTTTCTGCATTTTTCGATTAGCTTCTGACTCTTTAGCTGGGTGGCAATTAGGATTTTGTACGAGGCTTTTTAAAAATAGAGCTTCGTCCGG
>DYOB01000422.1 GCA_020720765.1 Borreliella garinii | reverse complement strand
TCAGAAGCTCTGCCAGCTTGCCCACTGGTAGGGCTTTTTGTTTGGTTTTCCATTATCCGCCCCCTATTCTGCTGGTTGTCTGCTATTCATCCAGGCCAACAACTCCGATTCTTTCCACACTGCGGAACCGTGCTTGTTAGATTCTTGCGGGTTGAGCTTTAGCGGCTTTGGTAAAATCCCCTTTGCGACATAATCGGTTAGGGTACTCGACGAAATTGACAACATCTCACACACCGCCTTTCGACGGTGGAAACGTTCGGGGTATTTGCTGGTGAGGGTATACGATGCGTTGCCCGCATCTTGTGGGGTTGGTTTTGTGAGTGGGGTTACTGTCCGCTCTGCCATATTTGCTACCTATCGTTAATGATTGTCGATAGGCGAACCTTAAAGTTTTGCCCCGGTTGGAATCTACGGGTTATTTTTTCGGATTTTCGGGAAAAATGTTCCCAACTTTTCGCGTTTCGCTTTTGGTTACGTAGTTCCTTGCTTTGCGGGTCTTCCCAAAGAGTGCTTTTGTCAGCACATCCCATTCCGATTCTGTCAACTCAAAGCCTCCTCTATACATACGATTGCATAGCTTCAAGTTTGCCTCAGCTTCCCGTTGCCAGTCCTGCCATGAACTTTTATTGCTTTCCATACCGGGAATCTCCGAAAAAAGTTCTTTAGTTTTCTGGTGTTTATCTAACGCTTCCGCAAGTTCACGCAATGCGTTTATATCGAATTCATGCGCCGCGTCTGGCAAATATAGGGTTTTGGTTTTCAGGTCACTCAGCACATCGGCAAGCTCCCATGCAAGATTGATCGCTTGTTCTTTCAGAATATCGGCTTCTCTTTGCCGCTGCCTTATTCGCGTTTTCCAACTGGGTCTATCTGCCGTTCCCGTTTCACCATAACCAAACGCCAATGGACTGACAAACGCACCCACTACAGCGCCCGCAACAGTAGCCACGTCAATATTTTGGATTCTGAAAAGCGCCGCCTCCATATCTGATTCCAGCTTAAGCCATACTGTTTTTGTTTCGGGCTTTAACAATCCAGAACAATCTAAGTCATTATGAGTAGACAAGAAAGACGCCGTGAAGTCAGGCGCTAACCATTCAGGTATTTCTAGCATAAGCACACTTTTCTGTAGTGCTTTTCCTTTCGGAAAAATCCCACGCCAGCCGGTGAAAGGTTGCCGGTTTTCGGTGATCAGCCTCGACGTGGAAGATAAACATTCTACGCCTGTTTTGCAGACGATTTGAACGGGAGAAATCTCCCAGATACCCGCATCTAGGTTTATCTCCGACCATTCCGCCGCTCTCAG
>DYOB01000421.1 GCA_020720765.1 Borreliella garinii | reverse complement strand
ATGACGATGGCTGCTTTAGTCAGCCAAAGTCAGTCTTCACCTGCGCACCCTTGGCGCGTCAGGTGTAAGACCCGATTGTCCGAAGGGAGTCGGTTCCGCGGGCGCATGGTCCCTGAAGACGAGGGAGGAAGCTGTACGAATTTGTACTGCACCGAATGACGAAGAGTTTCAACAATAGCTGTACCGGTTGTCCGCAGAAGATTGTGCCTGTGGCTCCGGGAGCAGCGAGCCGTAGGACGAAGAGTTTCAACAATAACATTACCGATTGTCCGAAGGGAGTCGGTTCCGCGGGCGCATGGTCCCTGAAGACGAGGGAGGAAGCTGTACGAATTTGTACTGCACCGAATGACGAAGAGTTTCAACAATAGCTGTACCGGTTGTCCGCAGAAGATTGTGCCTGTGGCTCCGGGAGCAGCGAGCCGTAGGACGAAGAGTTTCAACAATAACATTACCGATTGTCCGAAGGGAGTCGGTTCCGCGGGCGCATGGTCCTCTGCAATTGAAGGAGATAAATAGAAACAACAACTGTACAGGTTTTTCGAAGGAGATAGGTTTTGGGACGGCGGGAGCAGCAAGCCGAAGGACGAAGATGTACCGAGATGTACTTCAAGGACTGAGGCGAGCGACACGACGTCCCAAGGCCTAGATCCAAGAAAAAAAAAGAGCCTGGCGACGACCTACTCTCCCGCTTACGCAGTACCATCGGCGCTGAAGAGCTTAACTTCCGTGTTCGGGATGGGAACGGGTGGGACCTCTTCGCTATGATCACCAGGCAAAAATATTTGCTTAAAAAATGTGGGTTAAAAGAGCTGCTTTCAAAACTACTGCGGAGGTGTTATCAGTTCGTAAAAAACACGCTCAAATCCTCATTTACTCATGTAAACTCCGGTTTTCGCATCGTTTTTCACTTCTGAAACCCCTTCCTCGTTGATTTTTGAAAGTGGCTCAAAGGAAAGAGAAAAAGAAAATATGGTCAAGCCGCACGACAAATTAGTACTGGTCAGCTGAACATGTTACCATGCTTACACTTCCAGCCTATCAACCTGGTAGTCTTCCAGGTGTCTTTAGGGGGCTTAAGCCCCAGGGATGTCTCATCTTGAGGTGGGTTTCCCACTTAGATGCTTTCAGCGGTTATCCCTTCCGAACTTGGCTACCCAGCGCTTACTCCTGGCGGAATAACTGGTACACCAGAGGTTCGTCCGTCCCGGTCCTCTCGTACTAAGGACAGATCCTCTCAAACATCCAACGCCTGTGGCAGATAGGGACCGAACTGTCTCGCGACGTTCTGAACCCAGCTCACGTACCG
>DYOB01000017.1 GCA_020720765.1 Borreliella garinii | reverse complement strand
AGCCTGAATTTCCTCAAATTTTTGTTTTGACCACTATCGGGGGCACTATCTAAGGATTAGGAATGAAATCAGGTATCATGAGGAAGGCAGCGAAGAATAAGCCCTTAACAGCGCGGGACGAAAAGTGGAATGAGAAAATAAGCAAAGTGCGGGCAAGAGTCGAGCATGTCTTTGGCCATATGGAAATTGCCATGAACAGAATGTATCTCAAAGCGAAAGGATACTTGCGGATCAGCTTTACGACGGGACTCATGAACTTGGTGTACAACCTGATGCGTTACACCAGACTTCAAAGGGCGAGGTCTACCTAAATATTCTCAATGAGGCCGAAAAGTAACAAGAAAACGGCAAAACCGAGGGGTCAACCATCGTAAAAGCTACTTCTTGGATTAAAACCGTAAAAGAGTTCCATCATATCGGCTTTTGGAGATAACCGTTAAGTTTTTAGAAGGGGCCCCTATATTCGTCAATATCTACCCGATACTTAAAGTAAGGAGTTAAAGTGGGAAGATATCTACATTCACGAACCAAGACGTATTGTTATACGTGCATTCAATGGAAAGGCAGCAGGACTTTGATGAAAGCCGAGAATAAAATATAAACCGATGTCCAGGAAGAGGGCATCTGCGCTTTATGGCATAAAAAGATGCGCGGTAACCAAACCTGCGACAAACACAGTCCTATTGTTTTTTAACCGGATAGATCAGGAATAACACACGGTTTCCTTTCTTCATCCAAGACGAGAAAATCCTGGGTATTATCCAAGGCTATTTCGAGTTCGAAAAGCCTGTCAGCGTTGATATAATCTCCTATATGGAGCTCACCCAGCTGGCGGTGCCAGGCTTGAAGTTCTCGGTAACGTTCATGACTCAGTAAAACCCAAGCGGGTTTCCGACCCTCAGCCAGAAGTTCGAGCCGTGCGCGGTAAACCCAAGCTACAATTTCCTGGATGGTCAGGGTTCACCCCCTTCTTCGACTTCACTTTCCTCTTCGATTTCCTCTGAAAGTCCGGGTTTGACAAACCTAACGTTCATCACTTCCTTTTGTGTTAGACGCTTTCCAAGTGCAGTGGGATTTTTTACCAGAAAATCTCGGAGCGGAAAGGTTTCCTCAGGAACCCTCAGGAGGGATTTCTGCCTGTATTCCAAACGGATGTCCAAATCCTGGCGCAGGGTGAGTTTCATGGGTAAAGCGTCGTCGGGAAGTAAAGGGTATTTCTTTCCGAGAATCCAGCCTTCGATAACAAAGCGTTTGAGGTAAACAAACCCCGTGGATTTCTGACGGTAAGCCAGACTGAAAATCGTGTTTGCAAGAATATCCTTGTCCGCGATACCGATAAAAAGGACGCCTTTCCCGATAAAAACTTTTTGAGGGACATCAATAATAGTATACACAGCGTCTTTTCCGATTATCAGAATACGGTCGACATCGGAGACTTCAGAAACGACAGTTCCTGTACTGACTGTGATACCGGCATAACCGGTTGCTTTGTCGTAGCGCAATTTTTTATCACGGATAGCCGCAACCCTGACGTCGATTTTTTGAAAACTTGTCACCTCGGTAAGACGTGGAAACATGCCCTTCGTTTTACCCAGAATTTTATCAAGCCATCCGATAGCGTATTCGGTCAGGTTGGAAAGCGCGGTACGTATCTCTTTCAATCTGGCCTTGATTTCCGCCATTTCCTTGCGGGCTTTCTCGATATCATAAAGTGAAATTCTTCTGATAGGTATTCTTAAAAGCCTTTCAACGTCTTCATGGGTAACCTCGCGTTTAATTTGGTTCTGGAAGGGAATAAAACCTTCGATAACAGCTGTTACCACGGTTTCCTGGGTCTTCATCGTTTCAATCTGTTTATAAATGCGTTCTTCAATAAAAATCTGTTCTAAGGTCCTTGCGTGCAGTTTATCTTTGAGATCGCGTTCTTCAAACTCAAGTTCTTTTTTCAGGACCTGCAGGAGTTGTCCGGCGTGGTACTTTAAAAGTTCTGTGACTGTCATGGTGACGGGGGTGTTCTCGTGTATAACGAGAAGGTTGACGTGGTGGGTGATTTCGCACTCGGTGAAGGCCCACAAGGCGTCGACGATATCTGCGGCGTAAACTCCTTTGGGTAACCTGATTTCCACTTCGACATTATCTGAGGTAAAATCGTTGATCCCCGCTATCTTGATCTTTCCTTTCTTAGCGGCGGCTTCTATCGAGTTCATCAGTTTTTCTGTCGTTGTGCCAAAGGGAATTTCGCGTATGACTATGCGTTTAGGGTCCGATGTATCGAGTTTTGCCCTGACGCGCACCGAACCCATTCCGTCCTTATAATCGGTGGCATCGAGGATGCCGGCGGTGTTGAAGTCTGGAAAAATCTGAGGGGTGCCGCCCTGGAGCAGGGTTTTTACACCGCCGAGGACTTCGTGGAAGTTATGGGGGAGGATTTTCGTACTCATCCCCACGGCGATCCCCTCGGCTCCGAGGATGATCACTAGGGGAACCTTGGCAGGAAAGACAACGGGTTCACGGTTACGGCCGTCATAGCTTTCGGTAAAAACAGTGATATCAGGGTTGAAAAGTATTTCCTTGGCGAAGTTCAAAAGACGGCATTCGATATACCGGGCGGCGCTAGCTACGTCACCAGTATAAATATTTCCGAAATTCCCCTGCTTATCAATCAGAAGTTCTTTCTGGGCTATACTAACCAAGGCCTCATAGATACTAGCATCTCCATGCGGGTGGTATTTCATACAATGGCCGACGACATTGGCTACCTTATGAAACTTGCCGTCGTCGAGTTCGAAGAGAGAATGGAGGATACGTCTTTGAACGGGTTTAAGACCGTCTTTAAGCTCGGGGATGGCGCGGTCCTTAATGACATAGCTAGCGTATTCAAGAAAATTTTGGTCGAAGATTTTGTGTGCGTAGGCCATTAAATCAAATTCTCCATGATATAAGTCCTTCGGTCGGGCGTATTTTTCCCCATGTAGAATTCCAGGGTCTGTTTGATGGTCTTAATACTTTTCAGACCTACTTCTACAAGTTTCATTGTTTGAGGGTGGATAAAAGGATGGAACTCGTTCGGCGAGATTTCACCGAGGCCCTTGAACCGTGTAACTTCCGGGCTGGAGATAGTTTTCATAGCTTCGTCCCGATCTTTCTCGCTATAACAATAAACAGTTTCTTTTTTATTGCGTACCCTGAACAGAGGTGTCTCGAGGATATAGATTTTTCCGGAAACTACGAGTTCTTCGAAGTATTCGAGAAAAAAAGTGAGTAAGAGGTTGCGGATGTGGAAACCATCGAAGTCGGCATCCGTCGCGATGACAATTTTTCCGTATCTCAAGCCCTCCACGTCATTTTCTATCCCCAGCGCCATCATCATAAAATAGAGTTCTTCATTTTTATAGATTTCGCCGCGTCGTTTATCAAACATATTTTGAGGCTTCCCGCGTAAAGAAAAAATCGCCTGTGTCATCGGGTCGCGGGCGCTCACCATGGAGCCCGAGGCGCTCTGTCCTTCGGTCAGGAATATCATGGTGGGTTCCCCCTTGATTCCGTCCTCGAGGTGGTACTTGCAATCCTTAAGGTTGGGAATTTTCAGGGCAATTTTTTTTGCATTTTCTTTGGCTTCTTTTTTTACTAGGGCAAGTTCCTTGCGGAGCTTTTCGTTGTGCAGGACCCGTTCTTTGAGAATCCTCGAACTTTCGGGATTCTTATGCAGAAAATCCTCCACCGCTTGTTTTACCTCATTGACAATTCCTGAACGGATATCCGTGTTGCCGAGTTTGTTTTTCGTCTGGCTTTCAAATACAGGATTCATCAGTTTTACAGCGATGGCTCCGGCAATTCCTTCTCTGACGTCCAGTCCGTTAAAATCAGCCTGGAAAAATCCATTGACACCCTTGAGAATCCCTTCCCGGAAGGCGGAAAGGTGGGTGCCCCCGTCCGAGGTATACTGTCCATTCACGAAACTCCAGTAAGTTTCCCCGTAGGAGTCTGTATGGGTCAGGGCAAACTCGAGTTTATCGGCCTTGTAATGCACTATGGGATAAGTGGTCGTGTCGCCTACCTCTGCAGTAAGAAAATCCAGGAGTCCGTTTTTAGCCTCAAACTTATTTTTATTAAAATAGAGTTTCAGTCCGCTGTTCAGACACGCGTAGATCCATAGACGTTTTTCAATAAATTCAAGGTTAAAGGTGAATTCCTGGAAAATAGCGGGATCCGGCCGGAATTCAACAAGGGTGCCGTCAGTTTCCTTGGTGACGCCTTTAAGTTCTTCGACAACGACACCCTTCGAGAAAGCCGCCTGGAAAAACTTGCCTTCGCGGTGGGACCTAACCAAAAAATGATCGGAAAGTGCGTTGACGGCTTTTGTACCCACGCCGTTGAGTCCCACAGAAAACTGGAATACCTCATCGTTGTATTTCGCTCCCGTGTTGATGATGCTGACACACTCGACTACTTTACCTAAAGGAATGCCCCTTCCGAAATCCCTGACGCTGATTAGGTTGTTCTCCAACGCTATATCAATGCGTTTTCCGTACCCCATGATAAACTCGTCGATAGCATTATCGATCACCTCTTTGATCAGGATGTAGATACCATCGTCGTGGTTTGTACCGTCACCGAGTCTTCCAATATACATACCACTCCGCAAGCGGATATGCTCGAGGGAGCTTAGGGTCTTGATCTTGCTTTCGTCGTAAACTGCAGGTGCTTTAGCCAAGTTTTTTAACCGCTAGTAATTTCTTCTGCCCCTCGCGGATGATATTTTCAACACGCATGGGGAGTTCCCGTTCTTCTTCCTTGGTAAGATTGGCACAGTCTATAGGGTCGTGATACATCACCGAGACATTGCAACGGCGTATTTTTCCGTATTGTTCGAGAAGTTTGTAAGTTCCTTCTATGGTCACCGGGACAAGAAGCCCCTTGCTTTCCGAGGCGAGTTTCAAGGAGCCCTTTTTAAATTCGTTCATCTCGGATTTCCTGCTCCGTGTTCCTTCGGGAAATATGATCATAGCGAAGCCTGAACGTATCATTTTAGCACCATACCGGATGGCTTCGATCCCGCTTCGCATATTATTCCGCTTAAGGAAAAAACAATTCAGTGCGCGCATCCAGGTGTTGACGATAGGAATCCTGGAGAGGGATTCCTTGGCTATGTAGCCGGCCGGGCAGGGTAAGGTTTCCTGGAGAACAAGAATATCGGCGTAGGCTTGATGGTTGCTGACTATGCAAAGATCTTTTCTCTGTTTGGGGAATTTTTCCTTTTGATAGACATTGATGCCGGCCCAGCCACCGCGTAACAGAGCTGTTGAACAGATCCAACTTGTAAATTGAACCCATCGGCGCCTGGTTCTTTCAGCCTTTATAAGCCAAAAGATGCGTTCAGGGATAAATAAAATGTAGGCTGCAAACATAAAAACCCAGAAATAGATGGCATAAACTATATTTAGTAACACGTTTCCCTCCAAAAGTTAAAATAGCATAGAAACCTCGACATTGAAAGATGCGCATAAATGGAGATATAATATAAGTGTGAAAGCGCTCTTCGTTTTTCTTTTTTCGGTTTCCTCTTTTTTTATTTTTTCCCAGGATCTAACAGTTGGGCAAGCAGTGAAGATATTTTCGGAATCCGAGAACCCTGATCTTTCTATCCTAGGTCTAGCCGATGAGGATACCTTGACGGCATCGAACGCCGTACAACTTCTTTGGTTAGCCCAGGGTTATTACAGGCACAGGTTCTTTTCCTGGTTGGAAACGAAGGATGGTATGTTTGAAGAGGCACTTGAACGTGGATGGTTGGGGACCGAAAAGCTCCCTCATGACGTTCTCACCGGAGACGAATGGAAAAGCGCATATTATGCAAGCCGCGAGACCCCCCAAGTCTGGATAAAAGATTCGATTCCGCGCTGGTGGGATTGGAACTTCAGTAATCTTGTTTTTACAGGTTATGGAATTCCCTACAGTAACGGTTATTTTTTTCATTTCCTCAGCCGTCTGGGTTTAAGTATTGGGGATAGGGATCATGGAGTCTCCCTTCAGTTTGGGGTTCAATACCGCTATGAACCAGAAACTCCATCAAAATTTTATCCTGAACTCCATTCCCTGAGTTACACATTGTCTATTTTCCCGTCCTCGACCTGGTATCACAGCTCAGGATTTGAGTTAGGCCGTTTTTTACAGGGGGAATCTTCCGGATTGATCTATTCACAGATTCTCGATGGTTTCCGCATTTTATTCTTAGGTGAGAGTTTTAAACTTATCTTGCAAACTGGCTACAGCGGGTTTCTCGACAAATTCTCGGCGCTTCCTATGATAACCTCAGGGGATGTTACAGATTTCTTTAACGAAGAAAACTACTTCGGCCCCCCGCGTCTTCTGTCCTCAGTTGTTGCAGGTCTTTATATCAGTGATAGTTTTTCCTTTGAAATTGCTGGCGTAATCCAGACGGATTTTAGAAAAACAGTTACCCCGAACCGTTTGATTTTGGCAGGATCAACCTTGTACACTCCTCTTGAAGGAGGACTTTACGAAGGCGTCGCTGGTTCGCTCTTTTTGGATTGGCGCCTAGGACAGGATTTACAGATCCTTTCATCTTTTGCCTTTCAATTTGTGGATACTCTTTATTTCTCCGAGGAAAAACTTACATATAGGGAGTATAGGGTCACGGCCATGGCCTCTGAAATCAAGGGAATTTGGCAGCCTGAGTCCAGTGAATGGAAACTTTCCACAAAGATTTTTTTCAGTACAGGGGATACGGATGCACGGAATGATTTTCGGGAAGGAACTCGGGTAAGCGGCCAAGGAGAAACATTTTTTCAATACCGGTCTTGGGGGGCACCTTCACCTGGAAAATTTTTTACTCCGGATTGGGGTAACTTGGCGGGTGGAGGGTTTGAATGGATTTGGTCACCTACTCTTATTTTTCCTGAGGAAACAGGGTATGTGAGTTTGGGAATCCAGTCGTTTTTCAGGGTTCAAAACGGTCCGGTATCTGTATCCACGGTAGAAACTGGGGGAAGTTCACTCTATCTGGGGTCTGAAGTTTCCTTGGAGGCAGTCTGGGATATTTGGGCTGAGACCGAGATTGTCATAGAAGGTGGATTTTTTGTTCCAAACTCAGCTGGTGCATTTTCTCAAGGATCGGACTTATTCATTTGGGGTGGAAATTTTTCGGCCCGATGGGATTTTTAGGAGGGTAAGAATGAAGCTCATTGTTTTTTTATTCTTAATGATGACCGTTGAACTTTTTAGTCAGGATATACCTGAATACATTCAGTTCAGTCCTGGGGCCGAATTCACCTATCAGAATTCGGAAGTACCAGTGCTCGAGCTGCGTTCAGGGACCGCAAGGGTAGAAAAAGTTATGAACTTGATAGTGCACTTTCAAGAAGGTAGCCTCCAACTCACCAACGGCACCGGCACCTTTAATAACCGGTATAACTCTTTACATACGGGTTCAGCAATATACTTATCAAAAAATGGAAGAAAAATCCGATTAATACCCGGAGAAAGAACACCGGTTTTCCAACCCCATCTCTCGAACCGTACATTTTCAACTGATCTGCCGGGTTATGGAAATATTTTTAGCGATTCTGGTTCTTCCGGGACTGTTCAAATCGAGTTTGAATAGGTATAATTCCTTTACTGGTCGAGTAGCTCAGCCTGGATAGAGCGTTTGCCTCCGGAGCAAAAGGTCGTGGGTTCGAATCCCGCCTCGATCAATTAACCACAACAGGGGCCATCCCAATGTTTCGTTTTTTGATGCTTTCTCTTATTACGGTTTTTATTTTTGATGTTTCATCCCAATCAGTTCCAGATTTTCTAACTTTAAGTATTTCTCAGAAAATTGGACAACTTCAATGGTTGGCTCTTCGTCCACCCATAGCTGGATCCAACATTCATACGCTTACGCCGGAAGTCAGAAAACTTATGCTGGATATTCAGCCGGGAGGAATTATCCTTTTTCAGGAAAATCTTTCTGGTCGGGACCAGTTAATCCGTTTTATCAGGGATCTTCAGGCGCTGTCGGCTGTACCGCTTCTCATTTCTTTAGATGAAGAAGGAGGAGGAGTAAGCCGGCTTGGAAATATTTCCGCCATGCGTTTCAGGCGGCGTCCTTCCGCCTCAGGTTGGGCATCCTTGACACCCGAAGCCTTTAGGCGGGAAATTTTTTCCTTCGCCACGGACATTAAAGCAGTGGGAATCAACCTCAACCTTGCTCCCGTCGCCGATCTTAACCTTGTCGATGGAAATCCTCTCCGCTATAGAAGTTTCGGAAAAGATCCCGTTAGGGTTTCAGCACTAGTTTCAGATTGGGTCCGGGGTTTCCGTGAAGTAGGTGTAGCCTCGACGCTGAAACATTTTCCAGGCTTGGGTTCAACCCGGGTGGATACTCATGTCGAAATAGTAGAACTTAAACAGTCGATGCAGGAATGGCAGGGACTCGAAGGACGCGTCTTCCGTGAAGGTATCAATATAGGAGCTGAGGTCCTGATGGTAGCCCACGTGACCTGGCCCTCAGTGGAACCTGAAGGCCTACCGGTGACTTTCTCTTCCCGTATTCTTAAAGGAATTCTCCGGGATCAATGGCGGTTTCAAGGACTTATCATAACAGACGCCTTGGACATGGGTGCAGTTACCCACCATTACACCCCTGGGGAAGCATCTTTAAAGGCCCTTCGAGCCGGAGCAGACGTCGCTGTTATGAGTATTGATCCCTACGAGGTGAAGGAGGCAATCGAAGCAGCATGGGGAAATGATCCTGATTTCCGAGTTTCCCTCGAAGCATCGGTTCAAAGACAACTCAGGATAAAAACACAGATACTCCGTGTTAATACCCAATGAAAGGCGTTCTGGCACTTGCTCAAAGCGAATCTTGGATTCTCGGGAGCGGCTCGCCCCGGAGAAGACAGTACTTTGAAAAGTTTGGATTATCTTTTTCAGTTCAATCGCACAATTTGGACGAGGAACAGCTTGCCTCGGGCGTAGCACCTGAAAAACTCGCCGTATTCCTAGCCAGGGAAAAAGCCGAGTCCCTCAAAAAACTATACCCTGAAGACCCCCGTCCGCTTTTATGCGCCGATACAACGGTACTCCTGGATGGGAAGATCTTGGGGCAGCCTCGTGATGTCCGGGAAGCGTCGGGTTTTTTAAAAGCACTTTCCGGGCGAACCCACGAGGTTATTACCGGGCTTTGTGTGAAAAGAAATAAAAAGACAGTGGTAAGGCACGAGATATCTAAGGTAAAATTCTCAAAACTGGAACCTGAACTGATAGATTTCTACCTTTCCACGGATGAATGGATGGGCGTAGCGGGCGGTTACCGTATCCAAGAATCAGGTGAAATCCTAGTGAAAGAAATTCACGGAAGCTTTTCCAACGTGGTAGGCTTGCCAATCCGAGTGTTTTATGAAATACTCGCTACAATATACGCGGATACTTAGGTGTCTGACATTCCGGCCCTGGGCTGAGATAACTGAGAAGGACCGCGGCAACGCGGAGGGAAAGGAGACTCACATGGCAGTAGTGACCATGAAGAACTTATTGGAGTCGGGTGTACATTTCGGTCACCAGACGAAACGCTGGGATCCCCGGATGAAGAAATTTATCTTCGCTGAACGCAACGGGATCCATATCATTGACCTGCAGAAGACGATTCAGGCCATAAAAGAAGCTTACGACGCCGTTCGTAAGGCTGTTCTTGAAGGGAAATCGGTTCTTTTTGTCGGGACAAAAAAACAAGCTCAACAAGCCATTGAATCTGAAGCACAGCGCTGTGGCATGTACTTTGTAAAAAACCGTTGGCCAGGCGGAATGTTGACCAACTTTACAACCATCAAACGTTCGATTCTCAGACTTAAAAAAATCGAAAAGATGGAAATTGACGGAACTTTTGGTCATATGACGAAAAAAGAAGTTTCTCAGCTCCAGAAAGAAAGTGAAAAACTTGAGAAGACCCTGGGTGGTATCAAGGATATGAAGGAAGTTCCCGGAATTATCTTTATTATTGACCCTAAAAAAGAGGCTATCGCAGTGGCAGAAGCCAATACCCTAGGGATCCCGGTGATCGCGGTTGTTGATACAAACTGCAACCCAGAAGGGATCACCTTTCCGATTCCAGGCAATGACGATGCCATCAGGGCCATCAGCCTCTTTGCCCAGATCATTGCAAATGCTGTTGTAGAAGCGGATAATGAGATTGGTTTGACGGTGATCGACTCGCTACAGGAAGACGAAAACATTACCCAGGGTGATATTCCTATGGCCCCGAAGGACGAGGAATTAACGACTATTACCTATGAAGAAGACGAAGATATTTAAGGAGTAACCATGAGTCCTGCTGATGTAAAAAAACTACGTGATATTACCGGCGCCGGTTTCGGCGACTGTAAGAAGGCCCTCGAAGTTTCCGGTGGCGATTTTGAGAAGGCCGAAAGACACCTGAAGGAAATAGGTCTAGCCTCCGTTGCAAAGCGTGCGGGAAGAGAAGCCAATGAAGGCCGTGTCTTCGGTACTATAGGTTCTAAAGGACTCGCCATGATCCTTTTAAGCTGTGAGACGGACTTTGTGGCTAGAAACGAAACCTTTGCAGATTTTGGAAAGAAGCTCGTTAAACAAATCGCAGATTCAGGGATTACCGAGCTCAATGAAACCCAGAATGCGGACCTTGCCAATATCGGTTCGGTTATTAAAGAGAACATCGGCTTAAAGAAAGCTGTTTTTAGAGCTCTCGCTTCTGATGACGTGGCATTTGTCTACCTCCACGGTGACGAGGGCCGCAAAGGCTCGTACGTAGCCGCTAAAGTCACGGGGAAATCACCTTCCGACCCGGCGGTGATCCAGACCGCTAAGGATTTCGCCCTCCATGTCGTCGCAAACGATCCTACCTTCTTTTCTGACGCCGACATTTCGGCAGAGTATAAAAAAGAACAAGAAGGTATCTTCCGGGTCCAAGCGGAAGGTCTTGGAAAACCTGAGGCAGCGCTGGGAAAAATCATTGAAGGGAAGCTCAATAAACATTTCAATGAAATTGTTTTCCTAAAGCAGGCCTACTTAAAAGATGATAAGATTTCCGTGGAGAAAGCTGCGGAAGTTGCTTCTAAAGAATTGAATTGTGAGTTCGTATTAAAGGCTATGGGCATGATGGCCATAGGAGGCTAAGATGAGTCTTTCCAGACAAGAAGCTGAGGTCAAAATGAAAAAGTCTCTCAAAAATTTGGGAGACGAGTTCGCTACACTTCGGACAGGCAGAGCTACCACAGCCCTTTTCGAAAGAGTAATGGTCGACGCTTATGGTACTAAAACGCCACTAAACCAGGTTGCCAATATTTCAGTTCCGGAAGCGCGGATGGTCGTCATACAGCCTTGGGATAAGGGAGTGATGACAGATATCGAAAAAGCACTTCTAGCCTCAGAAATAGGAATCACCCCCAGCAATGACGGCAAAGTCATCAGACTGAATTTTCCTCCCCTCACAGAAGAGAGAAGGAAGGATTTAGTAAAACAGGCTAAATCAATGGCTGAATCTATAAGGGTTGCGGTCAGAAACATTCGCCGTGACGCCCTTGAGAGTATAAAAAAAGAACAGAAAGACGGTGATATTACTGAAGATGAATCCAAAAAAGCCCAGGAAGACCTTCAAAAACTCACCGATCATTATGTGAAAGAAGTGGACCACGTCGTCGCGGATAAAGAAAAAGAAATTATGGAGGTCTGATTGGCTCGACTGCCGCAGCACCTCGGAATCATTATGGATGGAAATGGTCGCTGGGCAAACGCCCGTGGCCTTCCACGGAATGAAGGTCATGCAGAAGGACTCCGACGCGCAAAAGAATTAATCCTGCACTGTGCCAATCTTGGTATTCCCTTTCTCTCCCTTTACGTTTTTTCCACTGAAAATTGGAGAAGAACCGAAAGAGAGGTGTCTTTTCTTATGGGTCTCCTACGCCAGAGTTTAAAAAAAGAAATGAAATTCTACGAAGAGAACTCCATTCGTGTGTTGCATAGTGGAGATATCTCCGCACTCCCACCTGATATCCAAAAGGATATCAGCGAAGTTGGCGAAACGACAAAAAATAACACGAAACTCACGGTAAACCTTCTTATCAATTACGGCGGTAGGGATGAAATCTTACGTGCAGCTAAAAAATGGCATCTCTCGGGAGCACCTCCTAACTCGGATATCTGTGCTTTTCTCGATCATCCCGAATTGCCCGACCTTGACTTGGTTATTAGAACAGCCGGAGAGAAACGATTAAGCAATTTTATGTTATGGAAGGCGGCATACGCTGAGTTTTGTTTTAGCGATCGTTGTTGGCCGGATTTCACCACACTGGAATTTGATAAGTCCATAAAAGAATACTCGGAACGTATCAGAAATTTTGGCGGTGGGGGAGAATGAAGCGCTTTCTTGCCCGCCTTCTTCTTTTTTTTACCGTATTTCCAGCCCTTATGTTTGTCGTATTTTGGGATTTCCAACTCCACCTTGTTATCAATATTTTAATTGTTTGGGCTTCTATTGTGGGAGCACAGGAGATGGCAGGGATCCTTGAAATAAAAGGCTTTCCCATCAACAGATTTTTAACACCGCTTTTTGGTGCCTTGTTGCCTGTTTTTGGCTACGCAGAAAAAGCCGGCTGGTTGGAGCAGGGGCATTTTTTTACGATTATCGCCTTGCTGATCATCATCGTTTTCTCCAGGCACGTTTTCGCCTACAGAACTCCTTCCTTGGAGTCTATCGTTCATAAAGTTACCGGTAACTTGGCTATTTTGATCTACCCCGGTCTATTCTCGTACTTTTTGGTTAAAATAAGCAGTTTTCCCCAGGCCTCACTGTACCTTCTAGTTTTTCTTCTGGTGACATTAGGGAATGACGCCGGCGCATACGTTGCCGGAAACTTATTCGGGAGGAAATCAAAAGTTCTTCTGAGGGTCAGTCCCAATAAAAGTCTTGCAGGTTTTATAGGCGGTCTTATCATTTCACCGGTTATCCTCTGCACTGCTGCCTACTTAAGACCCGATGTCTTCGGTTCAATGGTTTACGCAGGGGTCTTTGGAACCGCAGTTGGATTAGCAACCATACTCGGTGATCTCTTTGAATCTGCGTTGAAAAGAAGCTCCGGCCTTAAAGATTCTGGGACGGCCATCCCCGGCAGAGGCGGCATGCTGGACTCGATCGATAGCTTGCTCTTTGCCGCTCCTGTTTATTTTCTTTATCTTGATCAGATGAAAAGGCTGGGTATGTGATGACATCATTTCTCTTTATCCTCTTAGGAATACTGGGCTTGAGTATTCTCGTCACCATCCATGAATTCGGCCACTTCCTTGCGGCTAGGTTTTTAGGGGTGAAGGTTGAAGCATTTTCGGTGGGTTGGGGACCGGTTCTTTTTAAACGCCCTTGGTTAGGAACGGAGTTTCGGCTTTCTGCTTTGCCCTTGGGCGGATACTGTAAAATGAAAGGTGAACACGATCTTCAGAAAGCCTTGGAGAATAAAACGGACATTGTCCCTGAACCTGGGAGTTTCTATTTTGCGGCACCTTGGCGGCGTATTGTTATTGGATTTGCTGGGCCTTTCGCAAACCTTATCACTGCAATTCTTCTCTATTTTATTCTGGGAATGACCGGTTATCCTGTAAAAGAACTTCCTTCAAGAATTTTCTGGCAGGATAGGGTGGAAGGCGAAAGGTTTCCCGTGGATGAATCAGGACTTCAAAGAGGCGACACACTGATTGAAATCGACGGTCAAGCTATTTATACCTTTGACGACCTTCAGAGTCTTGTTTCGGGTTCCGGCGGCAGGACACTTAAAATTCGATACTCCAGGGATGGAAATTTCGGTTTTACCGAGGTGACTCCCGTGCTTTCTCAGGAAGGAAGCTATATCATTGGTGTCAATCCTTTTCAAGAACCTCTGGTCAGTTCAGTGACACCTGGGAGTCCAGCGGAGAGAGCCGGGTTCGTAACTGGTGACAGAATTCTCCAAGTGAACAACCAAAAACTTATTTCGTTGGGGCAGATTCAACCCGAACTCGAGAAGAAGCTTGCTGAGTACCAGGTTCTTGTTATTAGGGATGGGCAGGAACTTTCTTTTAAGCTCCGTCCCGAGCTCGGTAATTCAGGAGAAATGATCTTTGGTTTTAATTTTGACCCTCCTACTATAATCCGTCCTGGGCTTAACCCTCTAAAGGCTTTTGAGTTTAGTTTTTCCAAAACCCTTTGGGTTATCAAACAAGGTCTTCGATCGCTCGTTGGACTTTTCCAGGGGAAAAATCTCGACAGAGCCGTCTCAGGGCCCATAAGGACCACCTATATTTTCGGGCAAGCCGCAGCACAGGGTTTTATCGAGACCACTGAGTTGGGTTTTGCCAATATTGCCCAACTTTTTAGTCTTATTGGAATAGCCCTCTTTGTAATGAATCTTCTTCCCATTCCAGCCTTGGATGGAGGGCTTATCCTTGTGAGTTTCGCTGAACTCCTGCGTAGAAAGCACCTCAAGCCCCTTACGATGCTGAGATTTCAACAGGTTGGCGTGTTTATCATTGTTTCATTACTTCTCTTCTCTGTTTTTAGCGATGTTCTTTTTCTTCTGGGGCGGGCCGGATGAACACTTACGAATGTCTTTGCGGGGAGCAGATTATTCATACTTTTCCTGACCACTTTCTCCTGGACGGTCCGGAAGGTATTCTTGGAAAACTTCTAAAAGGTGAGCTTTTTTACCTCACCTGTCCCGCCTGCGGGCTTGTCCATAAGCTGGAGGAAAGGGCTATTATTTCCACAGTAAATGGCGATTTCTGCGTTTTGTTTCTACCCGAGGAGTATCGCGAGCAGGTTCTGGCGGGAACTTACACTTTTGAGGAAAAGGTGAATCGTTTAACGGTTGGTTACCCTGAACTCGCTGAAAAAGTTTTATTATGGAGAGAAGGTCTGGATGATCAAGTGATAGAATATTTAAAATTTGGATTCTTACTCAAAATGCACAAGAATGTCTCTCTAATTTTCAAAGAGATTAATCAAGGAAGGCTGGAATTCTTTGTAGAAGGTTTTGATCCTGGAAAAGTCGCCGTGACATCAATACCCGTAGAACTTTACCAGAATCAACTAAAAAAGAAAGCCGAGTTCCTTTCGGATCCTCGGTTAAAACAGTTTCTCAATCCTCCACACGTATCAGTGAGGGGTCTTCACTGGGAAAAGTCGGAATAGGCCTTTAAAGCATACTTCTCCACATCCATATATTTTTTCTGCAGAGGAAATGTAACCAATGAGGATATCTACAGTTTCTTCATCGCCATTTTTTTGGGCTAAGGTTACCCCTTTTGTAAGGATTTGAGAAGAAATGACATATCATTTAAAACGATTTCTATAATTTCTTCTCCCTTGTACTCTCTGCTCTCCAGCTCCTTCATTGCGGTTTTATTGAGAAATTCATTCAGTGCTGCAAGGGGTCTGTGGCCCAACATAAGAATTCTTTCCGCAACGGCATCGAGGTCCTCGTTCGCCTGGTCGTAGAGTTCTTCAAGTTTGGAATGAAGTGCAAAAAAAATTGGGTCCGGTCACATTCCAATGAAGGTTGTGAAGCTTAGACCAATAAATATGTAGGTCGGCAAGTAAGACGTTTAAAAAATTAGAAACTTCTTTTCTAGATTCAGAAGTGAGTCCAATATCTCAATTATCTATTTTATTTTCATAGAATAATTCTAAGTTAATAATTTAAAAATATTAATCAAGGATGTTCATCAGAATTTTTTTATCCTTTTGTTGCTTGTATTCAATTTTTTTTGCCAATTCTTTTGTCCACTCCGTGATACCTTCCCATTGAATGGTATCAAGTTCAGCATCTTTAGGAACTCCTAAGAGAAGCCTTGCTACCCATGGCATGGGTTTTTCTACACGTCCTCCAAAAATACCAGTGAGATCTGGTTGGACAATGTTGGCTAGTTGGGTGAGTATTTTTGGGATTTGATTTCTGATGGACGGTCGGCCCGTATTGTAAAGATACGACGAAAGAAAAAAACCTACCAAGCGTCTTTGAAATTGGTTCTTATGGGTTTGAACAAAATCCAAGGCATCGGGATGCCATTTCATCCCCTGAACCGGCGCTCCAATGATGATACAATTATAGGGTTCGATATTTCGGATCTCACCGATTTTTTTGACATCGGATTCAATCCCTAAACCTAGAAGTTGAGTAGCCATGGTTTTTGCAATTTCCTCAGTTGTTCCTGTTTTAGTCGAGTAAGCTATAAGGACATTTTTCATACATGATCCATGATGACAGCGCCGTAGGTAAATCCACCGCCAAAAGCAACGAGAGCCACGCGGGATCGCGGTTTGATATCTTTCCAAACATCGAGAATACCTATCGGGATGGTACAGCTTGAACTATTTCCATTGTGACGGATATTGCTGAAGATTTTCTCATCTGGAAGTTTGAGTTTTTGCCTTACAGCGTTGATAATCCTCTGGTTGGCCTGGTGCGGAATAACAAGGTCAAGGTCGTCCGTATTCAGATGAGCCTCGACAAGGGCGTCTTTAGTCATCTTGGTCATGGCTTCGACTGCTTCGAGGTAAACTTTGGGCCCATCCATCACAATAAATTCCTGGGTACTGACCGGGACTTTGAGGTAATTTCCGTCTTCGCCTTTTGCCCCCATAACAGGCCGTCGGAAGGTAAAGCCTCCCTCAAACTCGGTAACCTGGGGTCCCACAAGAAGGCTTGCTGTTGAGGCATCAGAGAAGATTGGGGCCGTCCCTGTGTCGTTGACATCGATCCTGGGGCTGAGAACCTCAGTTGTAATAAGGAGTATCTTACCGTCCGGCTTTTGTGCTAAAAAATCATGGGCTATCTGAAGACCGTAGATATAACCTGAACACGCTGCGCTGAAGTCGAAACAGGTCATTTCGAGTGCACCATATTCTAGCGAAAGCTGGTTTTGAACCATGGCAGCAAGACTTGGGCTTGTATGTAAGGGGGTCCCAGTCGCACATATAATCATATCTAAATGCTGAGGTAAAATATGGGTTTTATTCAATAAATCTTTAACAGCCGCTACGGATAGGGTTAGTGCATTTTCACCTTCGGCAACCCATGGTCTTGTTTCTATTCCTACACGTTTAAGTATTTCGTCGGCTCCCCAGGCTGGGCAGAGCTGGCTTATGGCCTCGTTGGTCATGATCCTTGAACCTTTTTTCACCGCCACCTGAGCGAGCCTTGGAAGACCGGGTGTAGTTCCGGCCAATTCTGATTTTTGATTTGTGGGTTTGAGATTGATCCCGGTGATAATGGGAGTACCCGGTTCTTCACGGGTGATGGGTTTGATGACCACATCGTCCCCAGCTAACCTTACCATGAGTAAACTTGCACCGACGCCCACTGTGTCGCCTTCGGGGACTAATATTTCCTCGACCAAGCCGCCAACTGGTGATCTGAGATCAAGGGCTGCCTTATCTGCTTCGAGTTCGGCTATCAGTTGTCCTTCTTCTATCGAAGCTCCCTTGGAAATATTCCACTTGACTACTGTGATGCTTTCATCGGAAGGACTGGACCCGATGGCGGGTACGAGGAAGGTTCCCGCTACTGGCGCTGCGTCCAGTCTCCATGTGATTGTACCCGATAACATTTCCACACAAGTATCTACGATTCGTTTATAACCGGGAAGAACTTCGAGTTGATTTGCATAGTTACATGGTACGAAGGTATCGTCCCTGACCACTCTTTTCGCCTGGATGGGAAAAGAAGAATACTCGAGAATTTCCGCCATTACTTCTGCACCCAAACCCGAACTCTTGTTGTCCTCGTGGACAACAACCATACGCCGTGTTTTTTCAACGGAATTCAGAACTTGTTTACGGTCCCAAGGTAGAAGGGTTCGCAGGTCAAGTATTTCAGCCTCTACACCTGCTGTCGCTAGAAGATCCGCGGCTTTCCGGCATAAGGAAACCGTATTTCCCCAGGCTACCATCGTGATATCCCGGCCTGCTCTTACCTTTCTTGCTATTCCTAAGGGTATAAAATGCTTTTCAACATCCATGCTTGTCGCTTGTGCCGGGTCGTTCAGACAGTTTTTCGGATAGAAGAAAAGGGTAGGGCGTCCGCTTTCAAACGCGGTGTTGAGCAGTCCCGCTGCGTCACCCGCAGTGGATGGCATCATCACATCAACACCCGGTGTATGGACGGCTAGAGCCTCGTAACTCGAAGCGTGAAAGGGGCCCAAACCGGGGCGGTATCCTCCGCAGGTGATCATCACGATAACCGGAACCTGCCAGCCCCCGTCGGTTCTCCAGAACATGCTGGCGAGTTCGCTGACTATCTGGTTATAAGCTATGGGAAGGAAATCGGCAAACTGGAGGAAGGCGACGGGACGTCTTCCAGCCATTGCCTCACCTATACTCAAACCGATAATACTTGCTTCTGCGAGTGGGGAGTTATTGACACGTCCTGGGTAAGCTGTACTCAAACCTTTTGTTATACCAAAAACATCGCCCTTAGGGTCTTCTAGGTCTTCGCCGAAAAGGGTTACCCTTTCGTCCTTCTTCATTCGTTTTTTTAGAGTTTCCCTGATGGCCTCCAGCATATTCAGCTTCTCAGCATCGGGAAGCGGGTTGCCCCTATACTCCTGGCTCGGGTCAAAGAATCTGGCATCTAAGGGTTTTAATGCTGTATGGGTCGCACTCGGCTCGGTGCTACGCTGGGCCTTCTTGGCTTCCAGGCGGAGTTCGGTACGTAAAGATTCGGTTGTTTTATCAAAATAGTCTGAAGGAACACCCAGACCCTCCATATGCTTTTGAAGCCTTAATATGGGGTCGCTCTTTAAGCGGAGAGCAGTAAGTTCTTCCTCGGGCCTATAAACACGGTGGTCATCGGCGTTCGTATGGCTGTCGAGCCTATCGACATAGAAGACTAAAATTGCAGGTTTTCTTGTCGCCCTTATATCTGCGACAGTACTTTCAAATTCATTCCATGCCACTATCGGGTCTCTTCCGTCTACCCGTCGGATAGGGATTCCGTAGAATTCTTTAGCCTGACCCTCTGGTCTGTCATAGAATGTTTTCCCGGCGGTAGTTGTGGAAATCGCAAACTGGTTATCCTGAATGAGAAAGAGGACAGGAAGGGTTGCCCTCACTGCGTGGGCCACGCCTTCGAGGACTTCACCTTGTTGAGTCATGCCGTCACCGAGAGAGCAAACGACGATGGGTTTCCCGAGGTTATCTTTTATTGCATTCGCTGCTCCGACCGCATGGAGGGCATTATTCCCTACCGGACCCGTTAAGCTCATGATTTTAAGTTCGGGTGAACTCATGTGGGCGTTCATTTGACGGCCCCTGCTGTGGGACCCGTCTTTGTTAAACAGTGCTAAAAAAAATTGACTTGGAGGGATTCCCCGTGCCATCATCAGGGCTTTGTCCCTATAATGTACATGGAGCCAGTCTTGGGGGCCGAGAAATGAATTCAGGGCCGCACTGGCTTCGTGTCCTGCGCCGCTGACGTGGAAGAAAGCCTCGCCTCTTCCTGTGTATTCCTGTTCGATAAGATCCGCTTCTCGAGCCTGACGCATCACTTGATAAAGTTCTTTCAATTTATCTATACTTGGGGAGTTGCTCATGCCTTTAGACTAACATATCCGACTAGAAAAGTCGAGTAAACAGGAAATATTGCTCTAAACCACAAAACTCCGGACTTCAACCTTGATTTTTTCGAGATAATCTGAGTATTGGGAGCGGATCATCTCAAGATTCTGATTAAACACTTTAAGGTATTCTGGATCCCTTTCCATAGCGTACTGGAGTGGGACACCTTGCTGCCGGGCAACCTGTTCGGCGCGCTGTTGAAGCCTCGGTCCCATCTGTTTGAGAATGGCTTCGCGGAGCCTTTCGAGCTCTTCTGTAAACTGGGTTACCACCTGGGTGAGTTGGGAAAAAGACTTTTCTGCATCCTTTCCAGTAAGTGTTTTAAATATCTCCGGGATCTTTTGAGACGGTTGAACCTGGGTGGATAAGAGAAGCTGATAATTTGAAAGTAAGGCTTCGACACAACCTTGGAGGAAGGAAGCCTTTTCAGGTGAGGAATAAGAATTCAGAACAGTGATTTCTGATTTAAGCCATTCCAAATCATTATCCAAGGATTTTAAACCCAGTGCGCGGCCCTTTTGAAAGAGTTCTTTCTTTTTAATTTCTTCTTTATCGACACTCAGGCCTTCGGACCTTTCCATTGCCAATTCCCATGCTGCTTTAATTTCACCCATAAGCCTATGATACTCGACTAAGCGTGGAAAATCAACTCAAATAGGAATTTTAAAGAAGCGCTCAGGGGTGAGGATGGCTTGAGCAGGTCTGTCCCAAGGGTCACGGGGCAGGGATTCCACCACTTGGTCTTCCAAGGCAACAAGGATTTTTGTAAGGACGCGGACCTCGGGTTGATCGAGAAACCTATCGTAATAGCCACCTCCATGACCTAGACGGTAACCATGAAGATCACACGCTAAAGCGGGGATTAAGAGAAAGCCCACTTGGCCGTTCCACTGTTCCGAATCTAGCGGTGGAGCTTGAATACATTCTTCATCCAGGGAAAATTGGTCCTTAGAGTTTAGATAAAATCGAATATTTCCATCGACGCACCTCGGATAGTAAAGACGGACTTGGTTTCCAGACAGCGTTTGAAGTTCATTATCGAGTGGTATTTCAATCTTCATTGCTTTATAGATAAGCAAGTTTCCCTTTAACTCATGTTTTTCAAGAAATCGTTGGACTGCATGTTCTGCAGCAAGTTTCATTTCATTATGAGTCTTGGATTTAAGCAGATTTATAAATTGCTTTCTGAGTGAGGACTTGTCATTCATTTAGGAACTATACCATAGGATAATGATAGCCATACAGCCTCCTGATGGTTATGTTTAGGTATGGAATCTTGTACGTGCGTTGAATGCCAGAGTGCGTGTCTTCACGACCCCGGCCGGTTTCTCCCCGGCCAAACTAGCCGGTTAGCCGCCTTCTTCCAAATATCCCAAGAGGAACTCTATAAAAAATACCTTATCCTCAAGCATCTAAAGGTGAGGGGACGTACCATCTGGGTGCCAGCGCCAGCTAAACTAAAAAGTCAGAGACCGGTGACAAAACCGGGCCATAAGGCTCGAGACCACCACGAGAACGAAAGCGGACGTTGTATTTTTCTCACTGAGGATGGCCGTTGTTCCATTCAGGACGCCAAACCCTACGAATGCGGAGCTTACATGGGGTGTAAACACACCTTCCAAGGGAGGCCTTATAAGGACTCTGCCGTGGAAGACTATTTTTTCAGCAAATGGAAAGGCTTCCAGTCCGAATTGCCCGAACTTCCCCAAGCCTAGTCTTAAACAGGGCACACCTTTTTAGGAACCCAGAAGCCGTTTTCGTGAACGTACATTCCCACAGTATCAGTTCTCCAGACCCAGGGTCTCTTCCAGGATTCTTGCCATTCTTCCAGCCATTCGAGGGCATGGGCTATTTTTTCCGGGGGAAAATCATCAAATAATAGGGTCACATGAGGGTGGAAGGCGGGTTGGGGACCTTTTTGAAACTCGGATTTACCCAATAAAAAAATGTGGAAATCTTTAAGTTCTTTTGAAAGAAAAACAGAAAGTCCTACAAATCCTTTCAACCTGCCCTCGGACGAGTATTCCCCTGAAACTACACCTTCTGTTTCAATCGTAGGTCCGTGCGAATTTTTGAGATAAAATTCCCAATCTTGAAAAAAGGTATCAAGTTGAAACCTGGGCACGAGGAAACCAGTTCTGAGGGTCACATGAATGGGGTAGCTCAGGGCAGCACTGCATCCAAATGCAACGTTGAGTTCTTTTCTAACTTTTAATAAGGGTTTTACTGCTTTTTCATCTGGGGAAGAGATAACGATAAGCCGAACTATATCTTCCACCACTTATCCTTGAAGATGAAATTTTTCTTTAAGCTTAACCGCAATGGTTTCCAATATTGCTGTGACTGCCAGGATAAGAAGCGCTACAGCACCCACGCGTTTCATGTTGGCGTAATAATATGCCGACTGAGAAAGTTCAAACCCTATTCCACCGGCACCAGCTGCAGCACCCATGGCAACCGCTATAACGAAATTGATTTCAAAACGCACGAAGGTCCAGGATAAAATATACGTGAGACTAGAAGGCAGAACCGCCTGAAAAACTATTTGAAGCCAGTTGGCTCCGCTGGCTTTTAAGGCTTCGATAACGCCCTCGTCGATTTCTTCGAAAGCCTCGGAGTAGGACTTAATAAGATGCCCTATGGTGTGGAATGTCATACCCACGACAGCTGCGACACTTCCTAGACCAGCACCAATGGCAAAGATAAAAACCCAGAGTTCGGTTGGGACCGCACGTATAAAAGCGACAAACTGCTTGATCAGAGTCGATTGAAGTTTGCTTGAAAGGTTTTTAGCAGCTAGAAGGCCAAGGCCAAGCGCGATAATTCCGCCAATAAGCGTGGTAAGAAAAGCGAGGGCCAGGGTGATACCAACGTCACGCAGGTTTCGTAGAAAACTTAGAATACTCCCGTCTCCGCCCACTTGGGGATTGCCAAACATAACCTTAAAGTCATCCAGAGCTTTAATAGTAGCGGCAAATAGGTCTTTACCTTCATAATCGATAAGAAAAAGACCAAGGATTGAACCCAGGATAAGAGCCCAAAAAACCAGATTGATCAAGAAAGAGTTGAGGGTAAATTGTCTTACTCGTATTTTTCCATTTTTATCAAATATAGCTGGTGCGTTCATAGGATGATCTTCCTGATTCTGTCGGAAACGAAATCGATCACAAGAACTACCGCAACAATCGCAATCACTACAAGACCGGCTGCTTTATAGTTGAGAGATTTATAAAAAGTATTAAACAAAAATCCAATTCCAGTTCCAGTAAGAATACCCACCAAGGTAGAACTGCGGATATTGGTTTCAAGGGCGAAGAGGATCCAGCTGATAATCTGGGGAAGGGTCTGGGGAATCACCGCTTGTGTGATGATTTGAAAATACGTGGCACCTGTGGCTCTGAGTGCTTCAACACTCGCCGAACTCGCCTCATCGATGGATTCAATAAAGACGCGGACCAGAAATCCATAGGTGACGAAGAAGAGGGCAAGAAAACCGGTAAACATATTTTGTCCAAAGCTGAATAGAAAGACCATGGCCCAGACTGCTAGGGGCATATTCCGAAAAACACTTGCGATAGTTCGAAAAACTGATGAGACCCATTTTGTTGGTCGTGTTGTTTTTGAACCTAAGACCGCTGAACCCAAGGCAAAAATGGCAGCTATGCCTGTAGCGCTAATGGAAACCCAAATGGTCTGAAAAAGACGGTTTATAATCTTTGGCAATCTTGTAAGAGCGTCTTCATCGGGGATAAAATTATTCAGCATCCAGATAAAAGATTTTGGAATCGCCAGAACCGCCTTAATGAGCGAGAATTCGGTTGCAATACCACTGATAACCGTTAAGACTACCATTAACAGGATAAACAGGGACATTCTCAAATTGCGCTGGAAAAAAAGATTGTTTTCCATATCAATCCATGATGAGGTCGCCGGCCTCGGTCCCATAGATTTTGTAAATAAGTTTTTTCGAAAGTTCCGAAGGCCCCCCTTCAAAGATCACCTGGCCTGAGTTTACACCGATAATGCGGTCCGAATATTTCATGGCCACGTCCACCTGGTGAAGGTTGCAAAGTACGGTAATGCCCATTTCCTTGGAAATGCGTTTCAAGTGGTCCATAATGATTTTAGCCGAGCTGGGGTCCAGACTTGCAATAGGTTCGTCGCAGAGAATAATTTTCGGGTGCTGTATCAGGGCCCTGGCGATGCCAACACGCTGTTTTTGACCGCCGCTCAGGGTATCGCAGCGCTTGTACATTTGGTCTTCAAGCCCGATCTTCCCTAAGATCTCAACGGCCATCTTTTTTTCTTTCTCTGTGTAGTTCCCAAGGACGCCGTCCAGGGTTGATTTATATCCCAGCCGGCCATGAAGGACATTTTCAAAGACGGTCAAACGAGTTACAAGGTTGTAATGCTGAAAAATCATCCCGATATGGGATCTTACAATGCGCATCTGATTTTTCTTGAGTTTGGTGATATCGGCTTCTTCAAAAAAAACCTCACCGGAAGACGGTTCTATCATGCGGTTAATACAGCGCAGGAGGGTTGATTTTCCTGCGCCGGAAGGGCCGATGATACTGAGGAATTCGCCCTCCTTTACCTTAAAACTGACATCGTTCAGAGCCAGAACATCTTTATAATATTTAGTCAGGTTTTTGATTTGAAGGAGGGCCACTTTGTACTTCCTTAGTTTGAAAGATCCCGGATGGGCTGGAACCAGCTATCTTCAACTGCTAAGAACCTTTCGTTGGCTTTTTTCTTGAAAAGGCCTTTGACAGATCCGCCGGCAGGTGTAAAAACAGCGGGGTTGTTGGCGACTTCGTCAGAGCTGAAAGCTTCGACAAGAGCCTTTACCTGGTCTGCGGGAATGGTGGCGCTGTTATAAACAAAGGGTGCGTTCAGAACGGGGGTCACGGAAATAATGACGAACTGTTGGCCTTCGTATTTATCGAAAGGCTCGTCGGCTCCGTCTTTTACCTTGTAGATGGCACCGGGACGGTTTTCAGTTCCGGAAACAAATTCTACATAGTTGGCTACACAAGCGTCACAAAAGGCGGCTACGTCAGCGACTCCGCTGAGAAGGTTGACGGCTGATCCCTGGTGTGAGCTTCCGAAAAGAACCTTGCTGAAGAAAGGACCGGATTCCCAAAGTTCTTCCTGGGTGATGGCGGCAGTTTCGGGAAGTTTCTTGAAAAAATTCACGATACCCGCAGAAGGTACTTTTCCGCCGGAAGTGGAGCTGGTGGAAACGAAGGAAAAGGGTTTGCCTTTGATGTTAAGGATGGAATACTCTTCGCCGGTCTTGTACATGCCTTCGTCACCAAGACGAACTGATAACCAGGAGTAATACAAAGCATCGTTTAAGGTCCCGGATTCACCGCTGTTGACGACAAGGGGAAGAATCTTTTCGTTCTTCGCGTGGGATTCAACGTAACCCTGGGCGCCCTGCCAAGCAAAATCTGCATTGTCGTTGACAATGGATTCGATGGCGATAGCGTAGTCGGTGGTCAGCTGGTGGGTAACTTCGCGGCCGGTCGCAGCGGTGATAATCTTACCGATTTCTTCGCGGGCGGTAAGAAGCTCTTCACCTGATTCATTGGGGTACCAGACAATACGGATCGGACCAGTGGCCGCCGACTGACATCCAGTAAAAAAACTCAACGCCATAGCTGCTACAAGAGCAGCCTTCATTATTTTCATAATGACCTTCCTTTTTCAATACTTCTCCGCCTCAACGAGACGGTTTATTCGTTTTCTTAACTATCATTATCTGTGAGACAGTGTTAACAAATGGTTATTATTGCATGAGCATTTAACTAAATCTCTCAATTTACCCATTGTACAAAATGCCCATTCTGTCAATAAATCCACATCAGGGGCAAGGAAACTTCCAACTTCGGGCTCGTTTCCGTAAAAACCATGGTAATCGCTGCCTCCGGTAAGAATGATTTTAAGTTGCGTAGCCCATTCCCTGAGTTCTGCTTTCAGTCCTGGCGGGTTATCCGGGTGTTCGAGTTCCACCCCCGCTAAACCCGATAGTTTCAGGAAGGGGAGGAGGTCCTGGACCTCACCCTGACCTGGGTGGGCTAAAACAGGAAAACCTCCTGCCTCCCTTATCGCTTGGATTGCCAAGGTGGCATCGATATAGGTGATTTCAAGATCGCAAGGTCCCCCATTCTTAAAGGTCTTCTGATAAAAATCACCCCTTAATCCATCCGCAATTCCCTTCCTTGCGAGTACGGCCATAATGTGCTGTTTATAAAGGACGGTAAGATTTCCCGCTTCATCTTCCACTTCCGAAATAGAAAGCGGATAACCGAGATCTCTGAGAATCTGAACCTGCCTTCTCGTCATCGAGTCTCTTTGTTTAAGGATCGTATGAACTGAAGATTCCAAACGCGGGGAAGGAAGGGGAAACCCGTAACCCAAAATATGGACTTTTCTTTTGGAAACGGGATCCTTGGCAGAAATCTCAATCCCCGTGATATAGCCCAATCCATGGCGATGCGCTTCTTCCGCGGCAGCCAACTGGCTACGGGTAGAGTCATGGTCGGTGACAGAAACGTGGGTGAGTCCCCGTCTAACAGCCATCTCCATCAAGGATTCCAGGGACTCGGAACCATCAGAATAACGCGAATGCATATGAAGGTCGGCTTTCATGTTTGGGCCGCCTTTCCGGAACTCATCGCGTACTCCCGGTCGCATAAACCTTCCATAAACTCCAGGTCGTGGAATATCCCCAGCATGGTCGTACCTTCATTTTTTAATTGTTCTATCAGCACCCTGACTTTTTGTTTTGAGCTCGAATCCAGACTCGCAGTTGGTTCGTCCAAGAGTAAGAGCCTGGGGTGTTTCACCATGGCTCGGGCGATGTTCAACCTGAGTTTTTCACCGCCGCTAAAAGTCTGAGGGTAAGAATCCCATAAACTTTCGGCGAGTTCAAAATGCTGCAACATTCGGACAGCCTCAACGTGCGCCTCGTCGGGTAGTCCCCCCGATTCCAGAACCGCGTTTTCGATAATTTCCCTTGCCGTTGTCCTGGGTATGACATGGAGAAATTGGCTCACGTACCCTATCTCTTTTTTTCTCAGGTAGAGGATCTTTTGTTCATCGAGTGTTGAGAGACTGACCTTTCCCCAGAGTAGGGATTCGTAGAATATTTCCCCTTCCTGAGGCAGGTAAGTTCTGTATATCATTTTGAGAACCGTTGATTTACCGCTGCCGCTTTTTCCGGTAATCCCGATAAAATCCCCGGAGTTCATACTGAAGGAAATATTATTACAACCGACTATGGATCTTTCCTGGGCATGAAGTTTAAATGTTTTAGAGAGGTTATGAATTTCAAGAAGCGGGTTCATACAAACTCCTTTGAATACAACTCAAGGAAATCATTGATATTTAAGGAAAATGAATCCAACCTTTTCTGAATGACATCCACAGGCCAATTCCACCATTGAAGGTTTTTTAACTGGTCAATTTCCTTTTCGTTAAACCGGAGGCGGGCTACCCTTGCCGGGTTTCCCACGACGACTGCATAAGGCGGTACATCTTTCGTCACTATCGTTCCGCTTCCGACAACGGCTCCGTCACCGACCCTAACACCAGGTAAAATTATACTAGCATGACCCAACCAGACATCGTGTCCGATGATGGTTTTTTTGTTCTGTCTTTGATGAAAAAAATCAGCGTCGTCGGTTTCGGAGAATCCATAAAGTTTTCTTCTATAAGTGAAATGGTGCATTGTGGGGCGTTCCATGGGGTGGTTGGTAGGGCCGACCCTGACCATGGCGGCGATATTCACAAATTTTCCCACCTCGGTGTTTTGTAGGAAGCAATGAAGGCCTGAGTACGAAAAATCACCGAAGGCGACGTTCTCGAAATAGTTTTCAGGCCCTATTTCGGTGTAGACACCAAACGTGCTTTGACTGATCTGGGACCCCGGATGAAAAAATGGCTCTATGCCTAAAACTTTTTCGTTCATAGGATTCCTCGATAGCGTGAAGAAAAGAGGTGATAGCCTTCTACTAAAACATCACGGACGAAAGGATAGCCGTCCGGTAGAAGCTCGACGATAACCAAGTCGGCTTGTTTGCCCACGGTTATCGAGCCAGTCATATCCCCGATTCCCACTGCCCGTGCAGGATTGAGCGAGACTAAATTCACCAAGTCGCTGAGCGGTAGATTATGGCGCTGGTGCATCTGAAAAACAGCGTGGAGCATGGAAGCGGGGTAGTAGTCCGAGCACAAGGTGTCCACAGCGCCTTCGAGGATGGCCTTCTCCGCGCTGAGGTTTCCGGAATGAGAGCCGCCCAAAAGTATGTTAGGAGCACCAAGTACTGTATGCATCCCCAACCTGCGTGCTTCCACGGCGACTTCCATGGTTATGGGGAATTCGCTGATTGTCACGCCCATTTCCTTCATCAGTCCCAATTTTGTCAGGGTGTCGTCGTCGTGTGATGCTATTGCAACGTCGTGTGCCAAAGCGAGGTCGGCCAGTTCTTTTAGGGTGTTTAAACTCAGCTTTTCTTTGGTCTGTCTTTCCTTGACTAAACTCTCTACATCGGAGTCTGTAATTCCGGCACGGTAGCCTTTAAGGGTTTTACGGAAGATTTCCATATTGCGGTATTGGCCTTGACCGGGCGTGTGATCCATAAAAGAAATCAGGTGAATATCTCCGTTTTGAATATAACATTTGATTTTTTCTACCATACCGAAATTGTCCACCTCGAAGCGTGCATGAAATCTATGGTGGATCTGGTGGAGACCGACACGGCTGGAGCTGATAAGGGAAACCAATTTGTCGATCTGTTCCGGCTGGCGGATAGGATTGTCTGGGAAATCCGTACTCTGATGGAGGGAAATGGAATGGTACATGGTGGTAATACCGTGTGAAATCAGTTCCCTTTCGCATTCCCTTAACGCTAGGGGGATGTTCAGCATAGCGGTAGGCCTCGGAGCGGCCATATGTTCGATATAGTCGCTGTGGATGTCGATGAGCCCCGGTAAAATGTAACAGGAGGCGAGGTTTAAGGTATGTTCAGTTTCTTCCGTTGTTTCAGGGCGTATTTCTGAAATAATACCATCCTTGATATGTATTTCATATTCTTCAAGAATTCCGTCAGGGGTGACGATTCTTCCACCTCTTAGGATCCGTGTTTCTTTATGCGAACCCTGTTGAATTAAACTTCTCATTCGACTTTTTTCTCCTTACAGTAATGACTGGACCAATTCTTGAGAGTAGGGGTGCTGGGGGTCTTCCAGTATTTGATCTGTCAACCCATGTTCAATAATTTCACCGTTAAGCATCACCAGGGTCCGGTCTGCAAGAAGACGCACAACAGCCAAATCATGGGAGACGATGATGATACTCATTCCCATCGCATGACGCAGTTCCTTGATAATGTCTAAAACCTTTGCCTGCACAGAAAGATCCAGACCCGTTGTTACTTCATCTAGTAGAAGAATGGGAGGATTATTGGAAAGAGCTTTAGCAATTTGTACCCTCTGTTGCATCCCTCCGGAGAAATTCTTCGGAGGATCCTTCTCCCTGGTCAGGGGAATCTTTACCGCCCCCAATAATTCCCGCCCCCTCTGCGTCATCTTACCGACGTTACGGTTTCCCTCATCGATCATTTTTTCGCATACGTTGGCAAGAGCTGAAAAGTCCATCTTGAGGCCAGCGCGTGGGTTTTGGTACACTTTTCCCAGGACCTGGTTTTTAATTTTCCTGCGCCGCTGTGAACTTAGGGTAAAAATATTTGTAAGTCCTTCCTCGATGTTTTCCAAGAATAGTTCTCCTTCCAGGGGAACTTCATCCAGGTACAAGGCTCTCATGAGAGTGGACTTGCCCGAACCGCTTTCCCCGACTATTCCCAAAATTTCTCCCGGGAATAGATTAAAAGAGACATTCCGCAAGGCGTGGATTATTCCTGAGCCATTTTGATAACTCTGTTTGAGATTGCGAACCCGTAAAATTGGTTTTTGTTCTGTCATCGTTCTTCCTTGCAATAACTCGTGTCGTTGCATTGGTAGGTGACAGAACCCGAGCCGGAGTCTATCATTTCATCGAGAAAAACTTTGGATTTTCCACAGATCCGGCACACAGCTCCCTTAAAGTCTTCCCTTTCAAAGGGGACATCCTCGAAATCCAGGGACTTTACGGAAGTAAAAGGGGGTATGGCATAAATTTTCTTTTCCCTTCCTGCACCGAATAAAACAAGGGCGGGGTTCCGGTCCATTTTAAAATTGTCCCACTTGGGGATGGGACTCGGTGCCATAACGTAACCGCCTTCAACCATAACAGGGTGATCCGCGCCGGTTGTCATTCTTCCGTATCTCAGAACTTCCTCCAGAAGGGAAAGATAGGCACCGCTGTAGTTCTTTTCTGAATGTAGGACCTTTGTTTTATACTCGCTGGGTTCAACAAATCTCAAGGGCTCTGGAATTGGAACCTGGAGAATAAGAATTTGATCTTCTTCTAACGGGTGTTCAGGTATTCTGTGTCGGGACTGGATCAGTGTTGCTTTTTCGGTTGAAGTCGTCGTCTGAATGTCTGGGGAGGTTTTCGCGACGAGTTTTTTTATATTGACGGCATTGACAGAATCATCAGCTCCCTGGTCTATAACTTTTAAGACATCACCGGGGCCGAGAAGGGATAGCGTAACTTGGATACCCCCGGTTCCCCATCCTCTTGCGACGGGCATTTCGCGCGAGGCAAAAGGAACCTGGTACCCCGGTATGCAAACCGCTTTGAGAATGGTGCGTCGGATTTCCCTTTTACTTGCTTCATCAAAAAAACCGTAATGTGTTTTCATGAATTTTCCTCTTTCACTTTTCTCAAAGAGTTGAGCTTAGCTTGAAAGGTCACGTAATGCGGCAGCTTTAGGTGGGAGATAAAACCCGTGGCTTCCACACAGTCAATATGAAGGAGGACAAATTCTTCATCACTCACTGCAAAGTTCGGATCGGGTCTTTCGAGGCTGCTGTCTAAAATACTCATCGCAATGGCCTTGGTATCATTTTGACCAAAACATATTCCGTAACCCAGGTCAAATTCTATCGAGGTCTTTCCCGGCATATCCATAGATTCCTGGACAAAGGGTACAAGTGATTCGACTTCAGTGACTTCAATTTCTCCAAAAAAATAGTCATCCTCGGGATCTTCGCCGGAAAGCGGGTCCGGGACGTAGAGGGGAAGGGTTCCAACGCGGAGTTCTCCGACAGTCGGGTGGAGATTGCCTCCCCCGTAACCCCTTAAGGAGGCGTAGGCCAAGGCAGTAACCGCACCGGTCTGCCCTCGGGTTAAGGTCTGGAGACGCTGGGACCGTGTAGTGGGGAAAGTCAATATTTTTTTTGTGATATCATCAGGTTCACTTTCATCGACTTTATGGTGACGGAGGAAACCTATTTTCCGCAAATAATCAGCCACCTTGGGAATTCTCGTTAAGGTCTCATTATTTATCAAGAAAGAAGTTGATTTCCCGGAGTTTTTGGACTGCTTGACCAGTTTTTTCAACTCTTTTTCCATATGCTGGAGTTTGTTTTTAAGCAATTCACCGTCTTCAACGACCAACGAAAAATCAAGAATCCTATGGGAATAATCCGGGGAACCGCCTAAAATTTGACCACCCGGGATTTCTTTAAAACTCGAACTGATGCGCCTGCTTACACGCATGTTTTCAGGCAGGACAAGACGGGTATAAAACTTGCGGGGTACAGTTGACCGGAAGGCTCGCAAAAGAAAAACCGCTTCTTCCGGGCTCCCTCCCCCTTGTTTAATAGCAAGTGCCGCAAGAAGAGGATCATAAAGCGAGCTTTCCGACATGATTTGGTCGGCAAGGGACCAAAGCCTTTTTCGAATGCTCTCTAGTTCGAGGGGAAGTCCATCACCAAGGTTTTTTTTCTCGAGAAGAAGGACAGAGGTATCTATCGCGGCTTCACCACCACGCACGGCAACGTAGGCCATTAGTTTACCTCCTGAAAAACCGGGGTTATTTTAGTGGTTCTTGGAATCCCGATGAGTGAACCTTTTGGTGTGATGAAAAGCATATCGATTCCTAAAGGAAATTCTTTCACTTTTTCGTCCCGTACCTGCTTCCACAGATCATAAAAGGGAAGGGTTATGGAAGTAGTCGTTTTGATTCCAGGACCGCTTAACAGAACATCCTTTCCAATAAAATCTTGAACCAATACGATGACAGTTGACCCGAGCTGAGGATCAATTAGGTCGCCGGAATCGGCTAGAGAAACGGCATCAGAAACGAAACCGGAATCGGTCCTCGCATCGGTGAAGACAAAGGATGATCGTTGTTCCGGTGGAACCGGACGACAATAAGTTAAACGATTGATCCAGCTTGCCCAATTCTCAGTATCCCGGCCCACAACTGAAAAAGAAGTTTCCGGGTCCAGCAGGGTTCTCGCCACGAGTACGAGAATATTTTCTATGGGAATAGCCTGGTCCATTTGCTTAAGTTCTGCGCTTAAATCTTGGATTGATCCCGGTTGGGAAAACGCTTTTAGGAGTTTGCGGAACGAGCTCTGAGTCAAAAGAGTCCAGTCGGTTTTCATTCTGACTCCCTGTCCATGGATTCAAACTCCACCCGGCTTGCCAGGATGTTTAAATCTTCTTCCCGCCGTTTTTCCTCTATAAGTTTTTCAGCTGAAAGCAGCTTATGATCCCAGGTATGCACGTTAGGCAGTTGGGCTTGGTAAGCCGCATCTATCACTGCGAGATCAAGGGCTTTTTCTGATGAATGACCTTGGATAAGTCCCAAACCTGTAACCTCATTAAGTAAAACTTTCGCCTCGGTCACAAGCACCTCCCCAAGGTAAAAGGAAGTGTTTCTTGCAGTCTCACGGTTTTTAATCATGACCAGGCATTCATCGCTTTCATCCAAGACAGTTATGGTATGTTGGGAGCGAATTTCATTAGCAAGTTCGTGTGCAAGTACACCGCCTTCGAGTATGAGAATTCTTGTTCGCTGTCTTCGTCCGATCATGGCGTTAAACTAACTTGGCGCCAAGTTAGAAAGATGAGTTAATTGTGAAATATTTGTTTATTTCTGATGAGCGTCTAATGAATATTGAACCTTAAAATTCATAAACAAAGAGGTCGCTTCTATAAAGGATTTTCGTGTATTGTAAGACAAATTGGTTGCGGGCGTCGAGGGTTTCTGATTCGATCATCACCAAGGGTACAAGGGCGGGGCAGTCTAGAATTTCGTGTTCCCTCGATGTCGGAAAAGTGATGCTCAATCTTGCCCTTTTCTTTTCGAATTGATCGAAACCTTCCGACCGGAAATAGGCAAAGAGGCTCGTGACCTCCCTGCCTTTTTCTTCAAGGCTCGGAAACTTTTCGGGGTCTAGGTAAGAAATATGGATAGCTACTGGAGTTTTGCCCAGGATTCTCAGGCGGGCAAGTTTAAAAACACTTTTCCCTCTAAGCCCTAAGATTTTTTGAACCTTGGGACGGGCTTTTACAAGTCTGCTGGCGACTATGCGTGTCTCAATTTTTTTTCCACTTCTCGCCATTTTATCGCTAAAACTTTCTTCTCTCACCAGACTGAGAACTAAAGGCGCCCTTGATGGCCTGACACGACGCCCGACTCCCTGCTGACTCGTAAGGTATCCGAGGTGTTCCAAGGTTTCGCAGGCTCTTCTCACGGAAAGCCTTGGAACTTGGAATTGTCTCACAATTTCATTTTCAGAGGGAAGCAACTCTCCGGGTTGGAAAGTCCCCTTGAGAATATTTTTTAGAAGATGGTCGAAGACGGTCCAATTCATCCCGGAAGTATAGGAAATCCGGGAAGTTAAAACAAGAAAAGACTCCCGAAATAAGGTTTCGCAGGAGTCTTTCTTAAACGAATACCGTCTAAGGCTTTGGAGCCAATTCTGATTTTTTAGTTCCCCATTCGATTTTCCTTGTCGTGATCATCACGATGGCGACTAAGACGAAGAGCATTAAGGAGCCCAAGATGAGCGCGTAGTCTTCGCTTTGCAGAACAAAGTAGAGAAAGAGGTACAGCAGTCCCAGTGCCAGGAGCATCAGCAAGCCGCGCCTAGCTGTTTTTAGAACGCTCACAGCGTAATACATAATCAGCAGAGAACACGCCGAAGCTGCAAGGCTATAAGCAAGCAGAATACTCATATATTCTGAAAGGGAGAGAAAGAGAACATAAAAAACAAGGTTTGCAATCCCGGTGAGAAGGTATTGTATGGGGTGGAGGTTGAGGTTGGCAAAGACTTCCCAGAGGAAAAACAAGGTAAAGGGTACCAAGAGAAAAAGTATAGCGTACTGTAAGGATCGGTAGATCATTTGATAGTTTCCTACCGGTTGAAAAAATCTCGTGGTCAATGACCTGCCTTTATCGAGTTCAGTATTTCCGAAGTCCCTCGTCATACTCCTGGGCATCCCTTGGGCGCTTTGGGCAATCTGCCAATTGGCATTGAACCCATTCGAATTGATAGTATGATCCAGGGGTAAATAGGCCCCTTCAAAAGCCGGAGAATTCCAATCCGATTCAAGGTTTAATTCAAATTCAGAACCCAGGGGAAAAAAGTTTACGTTTTTTCCTCCATGAAAATCCACTTTGAAATTCCACAAGGCCTTTTGAGAACCGCTGATGGGAAACGGTGCTTCGAGAACGTGGTACGTGCTGGCGTGGATGGAATTCCCCCCACGAAATTCTAAAGTTTCACCATCGACAGAAAAATTTGGTGTTCCACTCAGGGTACGAGGGTCTTCGATGAGAAAAAGAATACTGGCTTGCCCATAATTCACGCTTAAGTTCTGGTTTTGAGGATTGCGGAAGTATTCTTCTTCCCAAATAAGTGAGCCTTCCATTTCCAAATTTCCCTGGTAGAGGGGGGCATGGAAAATACCTCTTCGTTTGTCCTCCATTTTTAAGGTTCCCGTTGCCGTGATTTGGTTAGGATAGATATACAGAAAGGTTGAGACCGTTTCTAACCGATTATTCGAATTTCTAACCTGGTATGTCGCAGGTATTGCGAGGATGGGACCAGCTAGGGAAAAAGAACCGCCGAAATCGTTGACGATGGAATCCACCGTCTGAGTTTCGAGAATTTGCCTATCACTGACTAACCCATGGATGAAAAGTGAAATAATCATTAGGAAACTTAAAAGCCCCCCTAAGAGCCTGTTGCGCTTGAGACCGCAGGAATTTACTTGAGGTTGAACTGTGTGATACTTTGTTGCCCATGGCGACACGAGAAGTTGGTAGATCCAATTGGAACTAGCGTCTGTGTCATCTCGTAGTTC
>DYOB01000420.1 GCA_020720765.1 Borreliella garinii | reverse complement strand
ACTACCGGGGTATCTAATCCCGTTTGCTACCCAAGCTTTCGTCTCTCACCGTCAGATGTATTGTAGTTAGCTGCTTTCGCTTTCGGCGTTCTTTCCGATATCAACGCATTTCACCGCTCCACCGGAAATTCCACTAACCCCCAAATATCTCTAGATATACAGTATCTATCCCCTTTCCTCGATTGAGTCCAGGTATTTGAAAACAGACTTATATATCAGGCTACAGACGCTTTACGCCCAGTAAATCCGGATAACGCTTGGGACCTACGTATTACCGCGGCTGCTGGCACGTAGTTAGCCGTCCCTTATTCCTGGTGTACCGTCATTCGTCTTCCACCAGAAAAGGAGTTTACACACCGTAATGCGTCATCCTCCACGCGGAATCGCTGCATCAGGCTTTCGCCCATTGTGCAAGATTCCCCACTGCTGCCTCCCGTAGGAGTATGGACCGTATCTCAGTTCCATCGCGGCCGGACATCATCTCAGACCGGCTACCCGTCATAGGCTTGGTGAGCCATTACCTCACCAACTACCTGATAGGACGCACCCCCCTCCAAAAGCGATAAATCTTTAATCTAAGCTAATTTCATCACTTAGATACTATTGAGGATTAGCTACATCTCTGTAGTTGGCCTCAACTTCTGGGCAGGTTAAGTACGTGTTACTCGCTCGTTTGCCACTTTTACTATCTTGTATTGCTACAAAATAGCTCTCGTTCGACTTGCATGTGTTAGGCGTTCCGCTAGCGTTCATCCTGAGCCAGGGTCAAACTCTTCAAAAAAAACCATACTTTATTTCTTTTTAAACCTATTAATGATCTTCCATCTACTACAATGGTGGCACTAATCTACTTTCCCAGTACTGATAGTACAAGTATCATCGACCGGCTTGGACTTAACTTCTGTGTTCGGAATGGGAACAGGTATTTCCCCAAACCGCATCAGTACCACCGTTGTAGTAAATCGACGGGTTTTAGTATATAAAACCACTCTTCAAATACAACATCTTTTTACAGAAACTTATCATACAACAACATCATACATTACATTTTCCAAAAAAAACAATAAACCCACTCGATCTATTAGTACACCTTTGCTTAATCCCTTACAGGACTTACACATGGCGCCTATCAAACCCGTAGTCTACGGGAGATCTTACCTCCGAAGAGAGAGCAACCTTATCTTGAAACAAGTTTCCCACTTAGATGCTTTCAGTGGTTACCTTTTCCTAGCGTGGCTATCCAGCCGTGCCACTGGCGTGACAACTGGTTAACTAGAGGCTAGTCCATCCCGGTCCTCTCGTACTAGGGACA
>DYOB01000419.1 GCA_020720765.1 Borreliella garinii | reverse complement strand
ATCACTATGCAAAAATTAGTGTAGGGCGGCCAGGAGTTTCACCATGAAAAACGAAGCCAACAATCAAGATATCGGGAATCCAATGCAAGAGAGTACAGCCACGCCATCCCTTCCCGTCAGACCCGATCCGGAGGTGTCGGCGAGCAAGGCCAGGCGGAAATTTACCGCACAATACAAATTACGCATCTTGACCGAGGTTGACCGATGCGTAGAGGATGGCCAAATTGGAGCTATCCTGCGTCGGGAAGGTATTTATCATTCCAATATCAGCATCTGGCGCAAACAACGAGATCAGGGGGTGTTGGCCGGACTCTCTATCAAGCGAGGAAGAAAATCCAGCGATCTCAACCCGTTGGTCGGCAAGGTCGCCCATCTGGAACGGGAAATTCAGAGGCTGATGCAAAAGCTCAAGCAGGCCGAGAGCATCATTGAGGTTCAAAAAAAAATCTCAGAGCTCATGGGGATTCTGCAACCACAACAGCGAGGGAGCAACTGATGGATGCCGTTCAATCCCTGGCGAAACAGGTGGGGACGAAATCCGCCTGCCGGGCTTTGAATTTTCCTCGAGCCAGCCTCTATCGGCAGAAAAATAAGCGGCCAAAAAACGAAGGTGGCAGGCCAGCGCCCCCGCTGGCATTGACTCCTGATGAACGGCAGCTCGTGCTGGACACTGCCCATTCACAACGATTCTGGGATACATCTCCATCTGCCATGTATGCCACGCTCCTGGATGAAGGAGTATATTATTGCTCTATCCGCACGATATATCGTGTGTTGTCCAGTCATAATGAGGTCAGAGAGCGGCGCAGGCAAGTGAGCCGAGTTCACTATGAAAAACCGGAACTTTTAGCCACTGCCCCCAATCAGGTCTGGTCGTGGGATATCACCAAGCTGAAAGGGCCAGAGAAGTGGAATTACTTCCATCTCTATGTTATTATTGATATCTTCAGCCGTTTTGTCGTAGGCTGGATGGTGGCCCATCGGGAGCAGTCCGCCCTTGCCAAGCGTTTGATCAAGGATACCTGCCAGAAGCAAAAGATCCAGGCAGATGCCCTGACGATCCATGCTGATCGCGGAAGTAGCATGACTTCCAAGGTCGTGGCCCAGCTCCTGGTTGATCTTGGAGTAACAAAAACCCACAGCCGTCCACAGGTAAGCAACGACAACCCGTACTCGGAGGCGCAGTTCAAAACCATGAAGTATCGCCCTGATTTTCCCGATCGTTTTGGCTCCATCCAAGACGCACGGGCTTTCTGTCAAACCTTTTTCCCCTGGTATAACACCAGGCACAAACATTCAGGGCTCGAATTAT
>DYOB01000418.1 GCA_020720765.1 Borreliella garinii | reverse complement strand
AGATATTCAATGTGGTAATATTAACGCGCTGCGCATAACCGGCGCCAGGCTTTATCGGCGTCCGGTTATGCGCTTGTTCGGACTTCAGCTATGGAACCATAGTCTTATCAGGTTCCGGTAGAACTCAAACAAGTTAATGCATAAAAATGCGACAACTTCTTTGACATCTACCGACAATAGAATCAGGAATCTTGGCCGGGAATATGTCGGCAAGACGGTGAGCAGTGCTATCTGGGAAACTGCTATTCATGCCATTGCCAATCACACGGTGGTGGAGGCGGAGTACACCAATCGGGAAAACGAAGCAGGCAAAGGACTCATTGCCCCGCTCTCTGTCTGGTTTGCGGAAGGACGGGCCTATCTGCTGGCCGTTGACTTAGAAACCGATGTTATCAAGGTGTGGAGGCTGGACCGATTTACCGCCATGTGCCCGGCACCAAGCAAACAAGCACCACAGATAGCGGAAGAAGAGATTGAACAGGCCATGCGCCAAAGCTTCAAGGGCTATGTGGCAACACCGGAACAGATAACCCTACTGGTCAGCGCGGGCCGCCTATCTTTCGCGAATTCAAATACCACGAAAGCCAGCTATTGCAGGAACAGCCCGACGGGGACCTGATCGTCACCATGGAATGCGCCACCGGCTGGGGTTTTGAAGAATGGTTACTGGGATTGGGCGAGTTTGTCACGGTTCTAAATCCCGAGAGATTGCGCCATTGCCTTCAGCAACGAATCCAAAAGATGGCAGAACTCTATCAGAACCAAAACAACCAAGGGGAGTTACACAATGATAATGGAGACAGTACCCGGCCAGAAGGCCTATGAGCTGCGCTGCAAGTCATGCGGGTGGAGCACAATCGTGATTACATCGATTATTGAACGCTGCCTTCCCATATTGTTGAGCAATGACAAGAAGATAACCAAATGCCCGGAATGTGGCAGCAAACTGGAACGAAATGATAGTCCGCACATCAGATTTTGATAGATAGAAATATCAAACCATTACGAAAAACAACTCGTGGAAAACTCCACAAAGGAATTATCCACAACTGGAAAAACCTGGGAAGCCACAGGGAAATTATTGTTGATAAGCCATAATGGGTGACATATGGGCAATTTAATAGCAGTAGGTATTGCATTTCTGGTTGTGTTTTCCATAATTGGACTAATGGGTGAAATGGGATTGAACTGCATCATCATTGCTTTGATAGGAGGTGGTATAGGCTATGCTTTAGGAAGTTTAGCTAATATTGGATGGGGAATATTTGGTGCGGTGTTAGGTGCTCTCATAGGTATTTCGGTAAAAAAAAGAATC
>DYOB01000417.1 GCA_020720765.1 Borreliella garinii | reverse complement strand
ACTCAAGATTGACGTTCCATTGGCCACGGTCGTTGATTTCGAACGACCGCACCCAAATTGGCGCGCTGATGAAAACATCGACAGGCTCACCACCTTCTTTAGTGGGCGGTTCTTGGCGATATACACCCTTGTCAGTCAATTCATATCGGGGTGGAATCGAAATTCCCTCCCAAGGTAGCCCTTTATTTAATGGCTTTTTAATCGCATTATCTGTTCTCATGTGCCTACCCCTTAATAATTAGAATAATTAAATTAACGGGCGCTAGGACGCGAATTAATAAAGTCAATCAGGGTTTCAGATCGCCAACCAACAGCTTGCCGTCCAATTTTAATCGGGGGCTGGATTATTCCGTCTTTGACCATTCTCCAAAGTGTTGACTTGGAAACCCCCAGCATACTCACGGCTTCTCTCGGGCGGCAGATTCTTTGTTGTGCGCTCATTTTTGGTGTCCTCTAAATAAGTGACACCAGAAAAACACAGTTGAATACATATAACAAACGCCAAAAATAGCAAATATGTCGCTTAACGACATATTCCATGGTATTTTATTTTCTTATAGGTGCATGACGTTCAATAGAAAACATCAATGGATTATCTTTATAATCAAAATATAATGATTACTTTTGATTATCTTTTTCTAATGAAATTAAATCAGAGAATAATGCTCGATCATCCAATCTGGTTAATTCAGAATCAAGTGCAATCTTCAACTCACTGATAGGCCACGGGTTTTCTGTTTGCATGAACTTCTTTAGAACAATCGCGCCCACCAGTATTTTTCTCCTGGTTTCAGCGGTTCGGGTGGCCTTGGTCAGTGCTGCCCTTTGCCTATTTTGCGCTGCCTGTTTTTTGGCCTTCTCTTGGCTAAGTCGTGTTTCTATCTTTTCGATTCTTGCGTCAATGGCTGCAATGTTGGCTGGTCTCATGGGTATCTCCTGTGTTTGCATTTGCTTTTTTTCCAAAGGTAGCATATCGTATTTCCGGGTATCTAGCATAAAGTGAATACACCCGAAGGGCGCACTTATGTAAACTAAAAAATACCACAAGGGTAATTTTTTAGTTTGCGCGCGCTCCCTTCCGGAGGGGACTCTGCCGAGGGCTTAAATCCAAAACCTAATACAGGAGGGCGACTCATGGCGATGTATCATTGCTCGGTGAAAGCCATCTCGCGCTCCGATGGACGAAGCGCCACCGCTGCTATTGCATATCGTTCGGGTACTCAGGTCATTGATGCCCGCACTGGTTTGATTCACGATTATTCAAATAAGAAAGGAGTTTTATTATCTAAGATAATCGTTCCCGATAATGCCCCCG
>DYOB01000416.1 GCA_020720765.1 Borreliella garinii | reverse complement strand
TCTGTCAGCTCTGATGATCTCCCCATTCCTGATGGGTATCATCGAGTTGGCAGCTTTAATCCCTGTAAGATAAGGATTAGAGAGGAGTCATGCACCCAGACTCCAGTAATAGGTGTTAACCTTTTATCATAGGAGATTATTATGAAGAATCAAGTAGTTATCACTGCAGTCGTCATTGTGCTGTCAATGACGACTTACTTAGTGATGAACCACCTGGTGGATGCTAATGCATGGGGCCAACAGCTCCTTGCATTAGCATCACTGCAGACATGGCTGCTTGTGCTCGTACAAGCACGTGCAACCATGCGCCTGCAAGGTCTCAAAAAGATAGTCGAAGAACTCGACTGTCCTGTTGAGTAATAAACCAGTTAGGAGTCATGCACCCAGACTTCAGTAATGGGTGTTAACTTTTCATAATAGGAGATTATTATGAAGTATGTACTCGCAGCAGTGTTCACTGTTGTTTGTTCGACTAGTTGTATCCCACCAGTCGAACAGGAGGAATACAACCTTGTCATAGTGGAATGTGTGTATGACAATGTACGTGTATTTCACACACACGTACCTGTACCTCCAGAAGTACAGGACATGGAAGCCTTTACCAAAGACTTCTGTGACTCGGCTGCACATTAGAGTTCATGCACTCACATGAGTGCATGAACTCTATGCTTGTAGGCTTATCTGAGCTTAGACCGTCTGGTCTAAGCTCAGTTAGAGTTTTACAATCAGGTGTCGATAAAGTATTGCTGCTAGGAGTCATGCACCCAGACTTCGGTAATGGGTGTTAACCTTTCATAATAGGAGAAGATTATGAAAAATCAACTTGTTAAAGCAGTCATACTGCAAAATTGGTTCGAATTCCCAATTTTGTGGCCCGTCGTCGGCGCAACACCCCGCGAAGACTTCTACGAAGTTGAAGTGGAACTTCCCGCCTCTGTAGTCGCAGACTACGAGGCTGAACGCGAGGCTGCCCTGGCAGCACTGCAAGCAGCCGAGAAGAAGTTCCGTTCGTACCTCAATGACAACAACATCTCTTACACCTCCCACAAGTAAGGGATGTCGTCAGGAAAGGCTTTCTAAACTTGAGCCTATTATAATCAAGTGACAAGTACGTCCTCAACTTACCTAACAAAGGTTAGGGCTGATAAGGACCTAGGGAGAATACCATGTTGCGGGACTTAGTAGTTGCGGCAGGAGCACCAATTTTTTACGTCTATCATCTGAGCGATCGCTCCGATAACTACGTCCACGAGATGATGGTGCCTGTGGCCGAAAGGCTGTGGTCAAAGACTTGGCATCGGGTAGCGGCAACAGAAGG
>DYOB01000415.1 GCA_020720765.1 Borreliella garinii | reverse complement strand
CGTCCGGCGCAGCACAAAATGCCCAAGACGCAGAAAAAATCAGGGCAATACACATCAGAAACAGTCTCATTTGAATCTCCTTGGCCTGGATATATAAATATGCACGCTCCCTTAATTGGATGGGCTGCTGCCGTCAATTTTTACGGGTTCGGGCGCCAAATCCTTTAATACTTCGGAACGCTGATGGAGAAGCCCCAGGGGCGGGTCGGCATTGGGGTATTTCCGATAATAGATGCTTAATGCATCTCCCAATACATATACCGCTTCCAGATTTTTTCCTTCACCGGCCAGAAGTTTTGATTTTAAACTCAACCCCCCGAGATTTTCCGGTTCAGCCGCAAGAAGTTTGTCCACCCGTTCGCCTGCGGCCTTGGCATCGCCTTTGAACAGGAAGAAATCGGCCATCTGATATTGCTTTGCCGACTCCAGGGCCGGATCAAGGGGATTGGGTTCTTTTACGATGGTCAAATAAAACCGGTCCAGGACAATATACGCCGGAAGCCCGTCCATCCCATCCGGTTTAAATGAAACCGTGACGCTGTAGGCGCCCTCGGGCAGGGCCTGGGTCTCGGAGGGGTCCAGCCACCAATGGGCGTTTGCCGAATCATCCACCCCAAGCACAAGGCTTTGGTCAGGTTGGTTCACGGGATGAAAAGGCCAGGTCACACTCTCACCGGCTGCGTTTTTCACCTCCAATACCAGGGCCTCCCGCCATGAGCCGCTTTTCGCCTTGAGGGTGATGGGGGAGACCTCAGGCAGGGTTCCCTGGTCATCCGGGACCGGTATCTTCCTCCACACAGCGGCGCTGATGATGAGGGGCCAGGAGGTATACAACTGTGCCCCGGTGTCAGCCGAGGAAGAGATGACAAGCTGTCCCGGTTCCTCCTTTGGCTGGATTTCTGATGGCGGTTCTTCCATGGGCGCTGGCTCGGAAGTGGGGACAGGCGCGGTTGCAGGAGGTTCTGACGTTGATGCGGTTTTTGTGTTCTCATCCTGGTCGGAGCAGGACGACAAGGTCACCATCAGCCACAGGGTCAGAAAAACAGATAGTAACTGTTTAATATGTCTCGTTTTATTCATCCTGTTAGTCCCTCATAATAATTCAAATCGATGACACCTGCGTTCAACCGCACAGTTGATCATGCCGGATTCCGAAATAAACATCCATTTCCATTTTCTATCTTTTTGAAAGGTTTAATGGGAATTATTGCTTCAACTTCTGGTCAATAACGGCCTGACATCCTGGTTTCAACCGATATTTTCCTAACAGAACGGTGAGTTATACGGGTATGAGGCCTTTAAAAAATAAATCCGTCCCCTATTTTTC
>DYOB01000414.1 GCA_020720765.1 Borreliella garinii | reverse complement strand
GCCCCAAAATGGCGGCATGGCTTTTCATGCGGGTTGTGATGCTGAAAAGCTCTTGAATGCGCTCTTGCGCGGTGAGTTGTGCGTATGGTGAGATTTCAGGCTGTGTGCCAATCATCGTATCAACGAATTTAAGCAAAACACGCTTGTTTTCGATGTCCATTAGGCGCATCAATTCAATAATGCGCTCTTGTGTGTTAATATCATTCATTCTGGAATCCTTTGTAAAATTAACTGGTTATGTTGGTATTTCAGTAAATCGACTGATTGGTGGTGGTACACCTATTAGTCACTAAGCCTCTTGGTGGTGGTACACCTAGGGGCTTCTTACTTTCTGGCTTATTCTGGCTTTTGCTTTTCGTCTACCTCCTTTATTTTTTCCAATAAATCATTTACTTGACCGCTCATAGAACGGTGGTTTTTGTCTGCTTGCTTCTTCAACCATGCGTATAGGCTTGCAGATAAGCCGATACTGAAGCGTTTGTTATCTTTCATTCACTACCTTAATAGACTACGGTGGTTCATTTGCTATTGAATCACGGTGGTTCATTGCTTGTCAACACCGCAATGGTTCATAATCCGCAATATGGAAGGTTCACGCACTCACCCTCAAATGAAAATCCGGCTTTCTCCCGATCTGAAAGCCCGAATTGATGAAGCTGCTAAAGCGAACAATCGGACGCTGAATGCAGAGATAACCGCACGTCTGGAAATTACCTTTGCAGAGGGTTCGCCCTCTTGTTGTTTCAGTGAATCGCGTATGCGGGAACTGATACAGGATGAATTGAGCAAAGCGGGATTAGTGCCAGATGCACCAGAACACGAAACGGGTTTTTCCATCCCCATGCAGCGACGCAAAGCCTAAGTGATTCCGTAAAATTACGGGATGCGCCAGATAGCCAATCCCACCAGTCACGATACTGTTATCCCAGTGGGATTCCTTGCGGGATTCCCAGTAGGATTCTATTAAGGGACTCGATAAATACGCTGAAAGCCGTATCACATCTAGGCTTGTGTGAATTTATTGGATTTCCTACCCGCTTTTTTACCCGCTTTGGTGAGAATTTATGGTTAGCCGCTACTGCTATTTGTGAGGGAGGCTCACATTTAGTCCAGGAACGGCATAAGCAAACGCTAATATTCTAGGGTGTCGTTTTCTGAAACGCGCCCCTTGCTTCCCGTTCTGCCAAAATTTCAGCCCAAATCCGTTCCCCACGTCCTTTCAGTGATTGAGCAACTTTTTCAGACTCGATGCGCATCATGACAAGGGCTAAATGGTCGCTGTAATGTGTGTGCTTTTCGCCGTTTTCACGCCTTCCCGTGAGTCGGCTTG
>DYOB01000413.1 GCA_020720765.1 Borreliella garinii | reverse complement strand
TGACAACGCGGACAAGCCGCGTTGCAAGTTAACGTGGGTGTTTGAGGGACGGGGGAAAGTGTCCGTCAAGAAAGAGGTACAGCACACAGGGCGAATTAAGCCAGTGTCTTATAGTATTCTTGCCCTTTATTAGTTGCTGAAACTCTAATTGAAATGGATCCTACAAGCGGCTCTTTCCAATTTATTATATCTTCTAACAAGACTTTAATATTCGTATTTATTTTTTCGAGTTCACCATAAGGTTCTTTACATTTAAAAAACTCTAAAACACCTAGGTCATGAAATTTAATTAGGACTTCGATCAATTCTAATGTTGAAGGTTTTTCAATGTCTTTTCCAAATTCCCATTGAATTTCCCAGAGCCCTACATAATCTTCGATTGCTGCCCACAAAACTCGTTTTTCTATCATATTACTGTCCTAACACAGGATTTCCTGCAAGAGGTATCCGCTCGATAGTTCCATTACGTGAAATCCTCACGTAGGGTCCAGAGTGAAGCGGATCTGTAGCTCCAGGCCAACCCTTTTCAACAATTATTGCTTCACCTGGTTTATCGGGGTTTAGGTATCGGGTCCCATCTCCACTTCTTGCTGGTCTAGAAACCCATCCTTCTGGAATAATCTTTGCAATCTCCTCCGGCGAGGCACCTCTAAGCGATGGAAGGTCATCTAGGCTTCTTGTTAAACCCTTACCAACATCAAGCACCTCATCTGCGTGTTTTAAATTCTTTAAGCCTCCAATGATAGGAATAAGGCCAATGCCAGAAAATGCGGCACCTAACCAATTCCCATCTGATGCATTAGCGGCCAAATCTCTTATATCAGCGGGAGCATCTATGCCCACAAATCCAGCTAAAGCATTTATTGCAATTGCTAGTCCAGTAGTTGTGCCAGGTTTAAAATCACCCTGTATTAGTGAATCAGTGGTATCACTCATGTAAGAATTAAACTGGTTTATGGCACTTCCCAATTGGGTTCCTGCCTCTGTTCCTTTCCAGAACAGTCTCCTCCAAAGTGATTCTAATCCAAAAAACCTGCCCGTAGGATCAACATACTTAATCGGATTATTCCCACCGTAGTGCCACAGGTTCAGGTTCACTGCATTGAACACACCGCCCATACCGGGGAGTTGGCCGTTGTGTTTCTTGGCGTCGTCGTTAATCTCGGGGACCGGGAGGTACTCCAACAGTGCCGGATCTTCTGATAACCACCTTCCCAGTTTGGGATCGAGGTTACTGGCTCCGAAGTAGATCGAGTCCTGAACGGGCTTGAATCTCGGCGTTGTGTGCGGCGGTCTCCTAGGCTCAGTCGTCATCGTACGCTGGGGTACGACT
>DYOB01000412.1 GCA_020720765.1 Borreliella garinii | reverse complement strand
CTTTAAGCCATCTGGAATTCTCCGAGATAAAATAAATAAATCCTGACAGTTAGCAAATCACTACAACTTCTGTTTTTCAATCAGCAACTAACTATTAGGAAAAATTTCTATTACTGCCCTACAGATCATTTTCTTGTCTTTTCTACAAGAAAATGATCTGCGAAAGGCACTTATCCCGTTCATCGGGGTTCGTTATTTGCTGATTGAATGTGTGCTTTTTATGTCCACCCAACCTTTATTTAAATATATCGCGTTAAATTTAATCAAAATCATTCCTAAATGGAATATACACCCTTTTTTAGATGAAACGCCGCCACCAATACTCAAAAAATCATTTGAAGAAGTAGGGATCTTACATCCGCCCCTCATTCAACAGACAATGAATGGGGATTTCAACCTGATTTGTGGCCGTCGGCGGTTACATGCCCTCAACCATTATTACAAGCAATCAAACATTTTTTGCCTGATTCTTCCTCCTGAGCTTCCTCCAAGAGCACTCTTGTCGTATATCTTAACCGATCAACAGCTCCATACCGGTCTCTCACCCATGGAGGCGGCCTTCTTCCTTCAATATAGCCTTGACGAGTTGCCCAGAAGGGAGGCAATACACTTTTTTCTTCCTCGTTTAGGTTATAAGCCACAACCAGAAGTTCTTGATCAACTCCTGAGCCTTCACACTTTAGACCAGAAAATTCAACGCCAGATTCACCAAGGGCTCATTCTCGAAAAAATAGCCATTGAGCTTTTGGATCTTCCTGAGATGGACAGGATTACCCTGTCGGTTCTTTTTGAATTATTACAGCCAGGAACAGGAAAACAAAAAAGATTACTAACCTTGACTCGTGATCTGTCAAATCGTACACAACAAAGTATCTCTTCTCTTTTCCAAGGACAAGAATTCAAGCAAATCATTGAACATAACGAAATGAACCCACCGCAAAAAATTCACGTCTTACTGGAATTACTACAAAAAAAAACCTATTCACGAAGTAGTGACGCGGAACGATGTTTTAAAGACAAAATAAGAAAACTTAATTTACCAGACTATGTTACCGTTACCCACAGTCTTAATTTCGAGACGGATGAGGTTTTTCTAACAGAGGGTTTTCCCAACCTTCAAAGTTGTGAAAATGCCTGGCGCAAAAAAACAGATCGTATGAATGGGGAAGGAACGAACAAAAAGGAGGGAACGACTGCAAAAAATTATAAAAACTAGACGATATCGCCAGCCACCATTATATCCTGACCGAGACGATAATAACGAACATTGTGCAACCGAACAGCATCTTCCCGGCCAGCAGGATTTAGGCCTTCCACAACAGGGGTTCCTTGA
>DYOB01000124.1 GCA_020720765.1 Borreliella garinii | reverse complement strand
GCAATACAGGCGGGCTTTGCCTGCTACACAGTCCCGGCTCATTCCCTGTGAAGCTGGTTTATGAGGGGTTATCAGGTTCAAAAATCTCAAATTTCTCCAAACCTGTAGAAACACTCAAAGACACTCTGATTATTTAATAAGTTGCGCGATGACAACGTAAAAAAATCTTTGCATCTCAAGCAAAAACCCTAATTTCCCTCCTTATTATCGGTGTGGCTAAATCCCAATTTCCCCATGACCACGGTTACAAGAAACTCTTCAGCTCCCCTCGAATGATTCAAGAGCTCTTGGAGGACTTTGTACCGGAACCCTGGACTAAGAAAGTGGATTTCTCAAAAGCCGAGAACCTCTCCTCATCCTTTATAGCCGAAGGGTTTAAACTTCGGGAAAGCGACCTGATTTGGAAACTTCCATTGGAAGGGAGTGAAGTCTATCTTTTTTTACTTCTCGAATTCCAATCGACCCCAAACAGGTGGATGGCTTTTAGGGTTTTACAATACATCATTGACCTGTACGACAAGCTGCTCAAACAGGATGCCAAGTCCCGAATCAAAAAGCTCCCGGCAGTGTTTCCCTTGGTTCTCTACAATGGAAAAAGAAAATGGAATTCAGCCGAGTCGATGGAAGAATTGATTGACCCAGTGATTCCTATAGAGTTTGTCCCTAAGTTCCGCTACTTTAAACTCGCCGAGAACGAAGTGTCCAATGAAACCCTTGAGGGAATGAACTCGCTTGTTTCATTCCTTTTTCAAATCGAGAATTTGAGTTTGGAAGAGACAGAAGCCAGGGCTAAGCAGCTAGTAAGAAAGCTTCAAGGAAAAGACAAGGAAGATAGCTTGACCATAGCAGAATGGTTAGCTTATCATTTTAATGATGATAGTCATCCTTTAAGTTTGGAAATGGACTTATCCAAGGAGGTGGGTGGTATGTTGGCTGAAAAAATCAGAGAAGCAAAAAGAGAAGTTGCAAAGAAAGCTAGGCTAGAGGGCCGTCAGGAAGGTCGTCAAGAAGGCAAGGATGAAGGTCAAAGGGAAACATTACATGATGTCGCTAGGCGCATGAAGAATCAAGGCCTGCAGTTTACCATCATAGTAGCTGTGACTGGGTTGAGTGAGGATGAGATAAGCGGTCTATAAATTTCCTTACCTTTTTAGATCCAAATTGTAACCCAACATCCCAAACTTTCAGCCCATTCCCCTATCCTACCACAAAGTCCTCACAAATCGCCAAGAAGGCTCCTAGACCGATGGAATTGCGACATCACCCCGTGCAGAAGAATTTTCAACATATTTCTCGTAAAAACTATGAGTAGCTTCAGCGCCGACAGTTCGTAGCCCCTTATTCAAAGTGAATTTTGTTAAAAATTGATTTTCCTCTTGACAATAATGACCGGTGGTCATATATTGACCGTAAGTCATGGAAACATTGAACCGTAAAGAGCGCAAAAGAGAAAATAAAAAAAACCTCATCCTTTCAGCAGCTAAAGAATTATACGCACGCAAGGGGAACTCCTTCACAATGCAGGGGGTTGCAGAACTTTCTGAAATGGCTAAGGGGTCACTCTACCTGAATTTCAAGGATAAGGACGCCCTTATGGAAGCCCTCGTCGTAGACGTCCTTTCTCGGCTGAAGAGCCTGATTGAAGAAATGTCGCAGGGTAAAAAAACTGCGATGGAACTTATCATGGCAATGGGTCTGGCTTACGTCCGTTTTTACAAAGAATACCCACTTGAGTTCTCGCTCATTGGCGCTATGGATTTTCTCTCACCCGGCATAGGCTGGGCGGAGGCTCCCCAGTCTGAAATGGGTTTTATGGTAAAAAATTTTAAAGATCATATCTTAAAACTGATTGACCGCGGTATAACCGATGGCTCGATCCGGTCCGATCTCGATATTGAATTATCGAGTTTTCTTGTCAGTCAAACAGTTAAAACTTTTGTTCAAAAAATCGCCCAGGTTGAAAAGGAGTCAGATGTGAAACTACTTTCGGGTTATGACGCCCAGACGCTCATAACAGGCTTATTTGAAATGTTAAAAAGGGCTTTTGTCCCGAAGGATAAACCATGATCCGTTGGATACTCCACTACCCCCGTCTCGTCGTCGCGGTCAACCTAATTATAACCTTGTTTTTTGCCTTTCAAATTCCCAAGGCGATCCTGGATAACGATGTGGCGAATTTCATACCCATGGAAAACCCTGCCCGAAAAGCCTACTCCGAGGTTGAAGACGTGTACGGAGGCCAGATGTTTATGCTGGCTGCTCTCTACCGGCCTTTATCCACGGTTCTCGAGCCGGATTTTCTGAAGATGCTCGACGAGCTGACCCAGCGTCTCGAAGCCCTGCCTTTTGTGGACGATGTGACGAGTCTCACGAATTCTGATTATATCACCAGCGAGGGTGAAAGCATTGTCGTTACCAAACTTCTCCCGGACGACTTTACCGGTTCTCCGGAAGAAGTCGAAGCCGTTCGTGCGCGCCTGGCGAGTTGGGACCTTTACCAGAACACGATATTAAATAAAGAAGGTTCGGCGGTTCAAATTATCATTCGAATCGGGGTGGCCCTCAGCGTGGAAAAGGGTGTCGACCCCAAGATCAGCGTCTACCAAGGCGTCTTGAAGGCGCTTGATGAACTTGTACCTGCTGACACCCAGAGTTTTGTCAGCGGTACCCCGGCTATGTCGGCCCTGATGAGTTCGAGTATGCAGAGCGACCTCAGGCTTTTGATTCCCCTCGTTGTGATCATCCTCGTCCTATCACTTTTCCTAAGTTTCCGCAAATTGGGAGGAATCGCACTCCCCCTCCTCTCTGTCATCGTTTCTTCCATCTGGAGCATAGGACTGATGGCCCTGCTAGGTGTGAAATTGACCATGATAGCAACGGTGATACCTGTTATTATGGTGGCCGTGGGGAGTGCCTACGGAATCCATATCATCACCCACTATTATGAAGAGTTGAAAGCCAAAGGGAACCTTGACAAGGCATCCCATAAAGAACTCCTCGCCGAAACGTTATCCAAAATCGGGATGCCTGTTATGCTCGCAGCCTTGACTACCATCGCAGGGTTTGGTTCCCTTTCTTTCACCGAAATTCTTCCAGTACGGGATTTCGGTATCTATTCCAGCTTCGGTGTTCTAGCTGCATTAGTGACTTCATTAACACTGATACCTGCCCTACTCGTTTGGCGGGGTCCGGCAAAAGTGTCAACCCCAAAAAAACCCGAACGTTACGATAGGTTCTCAGCCTTAATTTCAAAAGTCTTTGGCGGACTGAATCGCCGCCCCATCCTTGTACTCGCACTTTCAGGCGCCGTCCTCTTGGGTTCTGTTTGGGGAATGTCCAGGTTGATAGTCGATAACGCCCTTGTGGAATATTTCCAACCCGACACAGAAATCGTGAAAAGCGATGTTTTCCTTAACACACGGTTTGCAGGCACAAAAACTTTCAGCCTTGTTTTCCAGGGGCAATCCCCAGGCGACCTCACAAACCCGCGCATCCTTGGGGTGATGGCGGACACGGCAAATTATATTGAAGAAAATTTTCCAAGCGTGGGAAAGGTCATGGGCTACCACCAACTCATCCAGAGGATCAATCAAGTATTCAATGCCGACCAGCCCCCCGAAGGTGTCATTTCTTCAGCACCTGCAGCAGCGGTCGAGGAGACGCCCTCGTTCGGTTTTGATTTTGCAGAAGTTTCAGAACCTGTGGTTGTGTCAATCGCTGCACCCCAAACCGCCCGGCTTGCTGATATCCCTAGGGCAGAACTTGCATCAAAGATCTATAAGGCCCTTTCTGAAGGACAAACGGACGCTTCCCGATTGGCACGCGGTCTTTTAAGCGATTTCAATATCGACGGAGCCTCGTATTACGAAATTCCCCGTGATCCTGCTCGCTACGGTCAAATGGACGAGGAAGGGCTCAAAGGAGTGATTGCCAATTATCTTCTTTTGATTAGCTCGGGTACAGAAGAATGGTCAGACGACGCTCTCGAACCAACCCAGGCCCGCTTGAATGTTCAGTTAAACTCGGTCGGAAATGCTGAGACTTCCGTGATCAGCGAAAAAGCCCTCGCCTTTGCCCGCGAAAGGCTCCCCGAAGGCTACACGGTTAAGGCGGCGGGTGTCGCACTGATTGAAAAAGCCATCACGGACCTTTTGGTCACCACCCAGGCTTGGAATATCATCCAGTCCCTTGGCGCCGTTTTCCTTATTCTCCTGATTAGCAACCGTTCTCTGGCGGCTGGTTTTCTCGGTGTTATTCCCTTGGGGATTGCCATCCTGGCTAATTTTGCTTTTATGGGGATTTTCGGGATCAAACTCAATATGGGCACAGCGATGGTCGCCAGCATAGCCATCGGTGTGGGAATAGATTATACCATCCACTTTCTTTCGGCGCTCCGCTGGGAAGCCGCAAGGAATACAGACTGGGATCATGTAGTCCAGCGCTCGCTGATGACAAGCGGCAAGGCCATCATTTTCAACGCTGTCAGTGTGGGCGCAGGATTCTTTGTTCTGATCCTGAGCCGGTTCCAGCCCCTTATCTACCTTGGTCTTCTGATCACTATCACTATGATCACAACAAGCATAGCCAGTATGACACTGCTTCCTGTCCTTCTTAAAACTTTTCGTCCCAAGTTTCTTTTTCCCAAGGTCATTTCCACAAGGAGGAATTCATGACAAAAAAAATTACTTTGGTTCTCTTGCTTTTATCTCTGGGCTTGAACATAGGCGCCCAGACCGCCCAGGAGATTATCGACCGGGTCCGCGACCGCGAGGATAACCAGACCATGCAGTCGCGGGTTCAAATGATCCTGACCTCTAAGGATGGTGTCAGAACCGAACGCCTGCTCGACCAGTTTTCCGTGAGAACGGGTACTGTGACGAAATCCGTGATGGTTTTCCAAAGGCCGGCAAACGTCGCCAACACCAGGTTCCTTGTTTTAAGTGAAGAAGGAACCGAAGACAACCGTTGGATTTTTCTTCCCAACCTGGCCCGCGTACGCCGCATCGCAGGATCGGAAGGGGGTTCGAGTTTTGTGGGAACGGACTTCACCTACGACGACCTCTCCATCCGCGAGGCAAGCAGGGACAACCATAGGCTGCTTAGAGAAGATACCGTAGACGGCCAAAAGGTTTTTGTGATCGAAAGCAGTCCGAAAACCCCCGGAGACTCCCAGTACTCAAAGGTTGTCAGTTATATCCTCCCCGATAAGTGGCTTCCCATTAAACTTGAAATGTACGACCGCCAAGGCAGGCTTCTTAAGGTGATGACGGCGGGACAGATAGAAAACGTCCAGGGAATCTGGAGCTATCGAAAGGCCAAGATGGAAAACGTGCAAGCCGGTACAAGCACGGAGATCAACCTTCAAATCATCGAATACGGAAAGCGCATCCCCGACGGAGTCTTTACCACCCGCTTTTTGGAAACAGGAAGACCGTAGGAGTCCAATATGAAAATCTATAATTTTATTTTAATTTTCTTAGCCGTTTCAACAATTCTCAATGCCCAGGAATCTACTTTTGGCTTTGACCAGCCCGAAAATGAGCTATCTCCCCAGATTGATTTCGCAGCACCCACTCTAAACTGGAAGGGAGAAGTATTTCTCCGCACCCGGGGCTTTGAACTCGCGGTGGAAAGCCTACCCCGCGCCAGGCTCAACCTCGAAGGCACCTCGGGAAACGCCCAGGTAAAACTGGGTTTGATGATAGACCCCGAAACCCTGGCAGAAAATCCGAAAGACACCCTGGTTGAAGCAAAGGTCCAGTGGAGTTCGGATATGGCACTGATCGAAGCGGGGCTTCTTAAACCCGTCTGGGGGAGAGCCGACGGGCTCCGCGTCCTGGATATTCTCACTCCCATGGATCGCAGGGACTTTATCCACCCCGAGGTCATCGACCAGAAGATTGCCCAGCCCATGGTGCGTGCCGTATGGAATTCAGGGGAATCTTTTAAGGCCGAGGTAGCATGGACTCCCCTTCTCGAAGGCGACCGCTTACCCACCACAGGCCGGTGGGTTCCCTACCAGATCAGCAATCAACTGGATTCGGCCTATGCTCAATTTTATAGTGGCCTTAAAGCTCAGTACGAAAGCCAAGTGTACGCTGCGGCGTTTACCAAAACCATGGCAAATACTGACAACAATATTACGAGCGACAACGCAGCTGACGCAGAGGTTTTAGCCCAACAATCCTCCATCATTGCCATGGCACAAACCGACGCCCAAGACATGGTGGATAACCTTTTCAGTTATCCTGAACCCTTTCGCTGGGAAAACAGCCAGGCAGGTATCCGTCTGAGCGGTAATATGGGTAGCTGGGATTGGGGCTCGCAATATTGGTACGGTTACCTACGCTCACCATCCTACGATGCTAACCCCGCTGCCGCCCTTGCGAATAATAACCAAGTCGCTCTTTCCTACGACAGGGTTCACCACTTCGGCCTCGACGGTGCGTTTAATCTCTTCAGTGTGGCTCTCCGCGTCGAAACCGCATTGGACCTTACCACCGATACTGAGGGTACGGACCGGCTGGTTCATAACCCCACCGTTGCTTTCAGCCTTGGAATAGATAAGGAACTTTTCGGGGTCAATGCAGTCCTCGAAGGCCGGCAGAGGTTCATTCTCCTCCACGAAAAGATCACCGACGCCTACGATGTTGAAAAAGATGTGAGATTAACGGACAGTCTTGTACTTTTCAGACTGAGCCAAAACCTCAGCCAAGACACAATAGCCTGGGAACTCACCAGTCTCTATGGAATGGAAGACGTCAACGCCGCGGTGACGCCTAAGATCACCTGGAAACCCGGGGACTTCGAACTACAACTCTCCGGGCATTTTTACTTAGGACGGGACGCCCTCGGCGTATTTTCGCAGTTCTACGAGCAAAACTTCGGCGAGCTGATTTTTAAATACCGTTTTTAATCTTTTAAAGAATCTAAGAGCCTGTTGCGCTTGAGACCGCAGGGATTTACTTGCGGTTAAACTGTGTGATATTCTGTTGCCCATGGCGACACGATACAAAAGCATTCGTTACGACCGGGCTGTG
>DYOB01000411.1 GCA_020720765.1 Borreliella garinii | reverse complement strand
TTAGTATTATTGTTGCCTGACGAGGAATATACAGAAAGATTACATGATATTTGGATGGATTTCTGTAAAAAGAATCCTGATGCTGTCAGTGTGCTCGCCTTCTATTTAAAGTATCTCCCAAGAGCTAATTATTTAAAAAGAAAATTACTTGATGAGCTTTGTGAGATGATCGTTGATAGTAGTTTAATCATGAATGAGACTCTTCTTACCACTTTGGAGTCCATATCGTCAGAAGGGTTTGAACTTCCTCATGTTAAGCTTACTCAAGCACTTGAATTTCGATCTCTTCTCCGAAACCTTAAGCGAGAAGCAGAAATAGAAAAGCCCGTTGATTTGAGCTATGAACATTTCAAAGCAATTTTAAGAATTTTTCAACCAGAGAGGAGTGTATTACGCGCGGATATGATGGTAACACTTCTAACTAACTTGAGGAGACATCTGGTGCAGTCGTGGCTAACCCCAGTAGCCTTTCTTGTAGAAGCCTATGGGTATGCACAGCGTTTTGAGGAGGCTGAAAATCTGATAATGAATTATCCGGATCTGAAAGTTGGTCGGCCCAAGGTTCAGGCTGATGCTTTTCTGAAAACTTTAGCTAAGAAAAACCAGGAACTGAGAGAGAAAACACCAAGTGCAGATCTCCTGGACCGAATAGCACGAGAAGAGCTGGTCCGTTGGCAGGTTGCCCAGCCGAAGAGGAGATAATAGGTGTAAATTGGCGAAAGTGGGGGAGCAGGTCTTGCAATCATGCAAAAAAGCCGGGTTTGTCACTAAATGAGGAGGCGGAATTCACCACTGAATTTCATGGCAAGCATTGCCCACCGCTACTTACCTTTATTGTTACGCGTTGCTACAGCCGCCAACATCTTTCAAAAAAATTGACTCTGACTCAGAGTACGGGGCTAAGATTGCCACATCGAATATATAATCACATCCAATTAGCCTCGGGTTAACCTTCCTACTGTGAATCTCTGATTTACGAAAGTCCAGATATCTCCTATAGATCATAGGTCAACGGAGACGATATTGTACCCATGTGCCATTCTTTTTCGCACGATCCGTCGAAGACTTTGAGCCATATCAGCCTGTTCAGAAAATCGTTCAGTTTGTAACGGTTGACCTTTGGTGCCAATTCTTCCCCAATGGCGTTCCAGTTTATAACCAAGCAAATCTTCCATGGCGATCAGGTGATAAAATGCCTTTCGGTTTTTTTCTGGTATCACGCACTCCATGGTAATGTTGAGAGGGTTCATAGTGGTAGGTGCCTGTCTCAAGTACAGGGGGTGGGTTTTATTACTTGATCAGTTTATCCAGTTGCTATATACTGCATGTATATAGT
>DYOB01000410.1 GCA_020720765.1 Borreliella garinii | reverse complement strand
GGTAACTGGTTGGAAAATTTGACAGGTTGTAAATATAGTTTTGTTGAATGAATTTTGAAATGTTGAATTGAAACGGAAATAGGCTCTGCTGGGAAGCAACCTATCAGGGATAGATTCATCCGACCGAAATGGTTTGTGAAGCCTTGCCAAGAGCAGGGCTTCTTTTTGATACCCATTTTGGGAGTGGCATGCCTAAGAAAATCCATTTTACGCCGCATATTCTACCGGAGTTAAGTAATTGAGGGCCTGATGAGGCCTATCTGTATTATACTCCCTGACCCAATTGTCGGTAAGATGCTGGGCATAGGCTATACTGTCAAACAGGTATGCATCGAGTACATCTTCTCTGTAGGTTTTGTTAAACCGTTCTACGATGGCGTTTTGCTGTGGCTTGCCATTTTGGATTGGTGACCATGCAATACCGTTCTCTTTGAGCCATAGCTGAAAGCGTTTGCTCCGAAATTCTGTTCCATTATCAGTTCGTATACGCCTGGGTTTTCCATGAAGGCTTATCATGATCTCCAATTCTGCAATTACCCGGACTGCCGGAAAATTGTGTGACACACAGATCCCCATACATTGCCGGTTGTAATGATCCACCACATTGAAGGTCCTGAACCGCCTTCCGTTGCTCAGCGCATCGCTCATAAAGTCCATGGCCCACTCCTGGTTCCTGGACAAAGGAATGTCGATCGGATTACACACCTGGTGCTGCACCCTCCGCTTTAGCCGTTTGTACAGGCTAAACCCTTCCCGCTCATATACTCTGCGTATCTTGCTGGCTCCCAAATGCGGATGCTTGCGCTGTACCTTGCGGATCACCTTCTCTCTGCCTTGGCGGCTACTGCCGATCACTCCCCTGATAATCTCAGAAAGCTCCCGATCCCTGGAAGGCATCTTCTTCTCATAATACTTCTGTGTCCTGGCCAGACTCACTAGTCGGCACGCCCGCGCATGTGAAACACCCTCTTCCTGTTTCATATATTCGACACTCTCTTGACGCTGCACGGACGTTATCACTTTTTTGATAATAAGTCCTTCAATAAATCAATATCCAGGCTTTGATTGGCTACAATCCGTTTTAAACGAAAATTCTCCGCCTCAAGCTCCTTCAGCCGCCTGAGCTCCTGAAGGTCCATCCCCGCATACTTGCTCTTCCAATTGTAAAAGGCCGCTGGACTGATCCCGTGTGCCCTGCAAATCTCATTTACTGCTTTGCCTTGATCCTGTTCCTTCAGAATGGCAAAAATCTGTGTCTCATTGAATTTACTCTTTTTCATAGCTCTAAGTTAAAAGTTCTCTACTTTTAACCTGTACAAAAAAACTAGCCTAGTACC
>DYOB01000409.1 GCA_020720765.1 Borreliella garinii | reverse complement strand
TGGACAATGGATAAGGTGTGATCCAAATTAAGAAAAAACAAGGAAAGGATTACACCGATGGGAAAGAAAAGAAGACGTTTCAGTGCAGAATTCAAGGCGAAGGTTGCGATCGAGGCTATACGCGAGAGGAAAACACAGGCGGAACTCTCGGTCGAATTTGGCCTGCACCCGAATCAGATAATGGCCTGGAAGAAAGAATTCATCGGGAATGCAGGGAGGGTGTTCAGTGACAATGCCGAGATCAGCGAGGCCACGGAAGATGCGCTCAAGACACCCCTATACGAGCAAATCGGGAGAATGAAGGTGGAGCTGGACTGGATGAAAAAAAACTACTCACTCTTGCAACTGAAAGGAAAACTGGCATGATAGACAGGAATACAGATATCAGCATCAAGAGGCAGTGTGAACTGATTGGTCTATGTCGTTCCAGCTATTATGTTTCCATTAATAGTGCCAGATCAGGCAGGGATGTCTCCCTCATGAATGAAATAGACCGGATATACACGGACTATCCATTCTACGGAAGCCGACGGATCACTGCCGAGCTGAGACGGCGCGGCCGCAATGTGAACCGTAAGCGGATTCAGCGGCTGATGAGGCTCATGGGAATATACGGGCAGACTCCCGGAATAATGACCAGCCGTGCCCATCCGAAACACAAGAAATACCCCTATCTTCTTGGCGGCATGAACATAGACAGGCCAAACAAAGCTTGGTGCGCGGACATAACATATGTTCCTATGGGACATGGTTTTGCATATCTTGTGGCCGTCATGGACTGGCACAGCAGAATGATTCTGGGATGGGAGCTCTCGAACACGCTGGAAAGCGACTTCTGTGTCCGTGCATTGAAACAGGCGATTCTGGAACACGGCAAGCCGGAGGTATTCAACACAGACCAAGGATCTCAGTTTACCAGTGAGGATTTTACCGGTGTGCTGAAGAGCGAGAATATCGCAATCAGCATGGATGGCAAGGGGAGATGCTCTGACAACATTATGATCGAAAGGTTCTGGTGGAGTCTGAAATACGAAGACATCTACCTCAAGGATTATAAGGAGATGCCGCAGCTATACAAAGGGCTAATCTATTACTTTGAATTCTATAATACTAGGAGGCTTCATGAATCTCTTAATTACATGACTCCCAAGGAAATACACTATGGCAGGAAGGCAGCATGAAGACAGGGATCCATAAGCTTCCAACGGGTGACCAGGGGGGTCTCCTTCGGAGATTTAAATCCCCCCTGGTCACAAAGGCAGAAGAAAAGAAAAGAGAAGAAAAAGAAAAAACACCTTATCTTTTATGAAAGTTGTTCTTGAAATGGGGTCCACCGCA
>DYOB01000408.1 GCA_020720765.1 Borreliella garinii | reverse complement strand
CGGCTCCATGATCTGGCCATTTCCTGTTTTACTCCCAGCCGGATAAGACTTTTCCTTCTCCGTTCCGGTTTCTTCCAGTCGTGCCAGATGCAGTATCTCAATCGGTTCCGAACCCATCCGTCGAGGTCTTTGAGTTTGCCGTGAATACTTGCCATACGGAAGTAATTCACCCACCCTCGCTGAACCTCTTTCAGCTTACGGATGCGCTCATCGAATGAAAATGGAGCCGTTTTTCGGGTGATCGCTTTCAGATTCGTTTTAAACCGTTTCCAGCTCTTCTCCGAAGCCACCAGTTGGTATTGCCCATAAACGCCTTTTTGATACGTGGAAACAAACCGGAATCCAAGTATCTCAAATTTCACAGGTTTGCGGATGCCGCTTTTCGCCCGGTTGATCGGAAGTTTCAGCTTGTTCTTTAAGAACAGATAGATGTCGTTTCCGGATATTCGAGCTGCCTGATCACTTGTCGTGTAAATACTGAAGTCATCGGCATAGCGGACATACCGCAATTTCCGTCTCTCCAGTTCCTTGTCTAATTCATGTAACATGATGTTGGACAATAACGGGCTTAACGGACTTCCCTGTGGTACCCCTTTCCTGCGTTTGGTGAGTTTGCCGTTAATCAAAATAGGTGCTCTCAGCCATTTGCGTATTAGGCGCAGCGTAAGTGGGCATTTAACCTTGCGGTACAGCAACTGTAAAAGGATACAATGATCAACCTCATCGAAAAAGGTTTTCAGGTCGATATCCACAATGTGGTCATAACCTTCATTGATGTGCCTCTGTGCTGCCAGTATCGCCTGATGGGCGTTGCGTTTGGGGCGGAAGCCGTAGCTTCCGGTTTTAAACTCAACCTCGAAAAGCGGGTAGATGATCTGATGTACTGCCTGTTGCAACATCCGGTCGGTTACGGTTGGAATGCCTAAAAGCCGTTTCTTTCCGTTTTCCTTGGGTATTTCTACGCCCCGGATAGGCTGGGGCAGGTATTTCCCGGTCATAATAGATTGAACCAGTTGTTCTTTGTTCCGCTCGAATATGGCTAATTGTTCTGTTCTGGTCAGGATATCCTTTTCGGTTATTCCTTCCGGTATAAACAACGTTGCCGCTTCCTGGGTGTCAAAATAGCCGATCAGTTCTTGTACGGGGATACCGTCGATACCTGCCGAACCTTTGTTAGACACCACCTGTCGGCTTGCCCTGCGCAAATTATGTCCGTTCAATATACTCCTGATCATCCTGTACTCGTTTGTTTTCCCTGTTCCGCTTATGGCAAGGCTGGTAAACCCGGGGGTTTAAACCTCCCTGTCGCATTTGGAACAGCTTAATGTTCAGTCCTTC
>DYOB01000123.1 GCA_020720765.1 Borreliella garinii | reverse complement strand
AAGGTTTCGATGGTTTTTCGAATACGGGATTGGACCTGGTCTATTAAATAGGGTAAATTAGTTCAGGAGATTCTATGACCCCAAAAACCTTAGGTTCGTTTTTCCCGCTGCAGTTGACAGCTGGAGTGTTCTTCCTTTTCCTCGGTCTCTTGGGGATACTCCCCCAGTTTGATGAAAGTTTTTTTTCCTTGGCTAACAACTCGAGCGCTCAATTTCTTGAGAGTATCGTCGGAATATTTGAGATGGTTATCGGCGCCATTCTGATATTCGGGCTATTCCGTTGGCTCGGGCCCACCTTGTTAAAGAACAGCACCCTTATTGCACTGCTTTTTTGGCTTGCCAGGATTCTGATCACTCAATTCGTCTATAAACTTGGTCTGGCTTCGGGTGTACTCGACCTAGGGCTTATGACTCCGGTTTGGTGGATGGAAACTGCGTTGATGGGTGTTCTTGCGGCCACACTCTGGACCCTCCACCGCGGCTATAAGGATGCCTGAGTCCGGGTTAGAGCGTCAGTTTATACCCAGGAAGGGTGACAATGTCACTCTACCGGGTGAACTCGACGATCCGCTCGGAGATCAGATCCACAGTCCGGGCCCGCGCCTCGTCCACCATTACCCCGACAGACTTCTGGTTTTGACAACCGACAGGTGCTTTCGCTATTGCCGTTTTTGTTTCCGCAAGCACTGGACTGGAAAGGGAATAACAGGTTTCAACATCGAAGACCGGATCAGACTCACCGATTACCTGAATGCACATAAGGAAATACGCGAGGTCATCTTCAGCGGCGGGGATGTTCTCACCCTTGATGACCAGAACCTAATTTCCCTCGTACATGAGGTCAGGGCTCTGGGAAAAATCATTCGAATTTCCACCCGCGTTGCAAGCCTTGCACCGCATCGCCTAACTCAGGGACTTTGCAGGGGTTTAGGGCAGGATGGGGGGGTGTGGTGGATCCACCACGTCAACCACCCTGACGAACTCCATGAAGGTTTTCGTCATTCAGTGAAAAACCTTCATTTAGGTTTAATCGGACAGGTGAGCCAGTCGGTAATGCTTTCGGGTATCAGTGACGATGCCGAGGTTTTACTCGAACTTTTTACGTCTCTTATGGAGATAGGTGTTAAACCCTATTATCTCTTTTTCCCCGACCTCGCCTCCGGCACTTCGGCTTGGAGATTAAATCTCGAAGATGCCTTGGAAGTTTGGCACGGGGTTAAAGCCCGGGCCTCCCGGCTAGTACTGCCGACTTTTGCCGTAGACCTTCCCGGAGGCCGGGGAAAGGTCGAGGTTGAAAGCCATTTGCTCAGGTCATCTAGGGAAGGCTGGTACTTCAGAGCTCCTGACGGCGGTGAAGTTCTTTACCCCAGGCTAGAAGCAGAGCTCAGCAAGACCCTCAGCACATAAGGGAGGATGCCTCTATTTTGGAAGTACTGAATCTCAGCCTCGCTTTGAAGACGGCATTTAACCTGAAAACTTCTGATTTGCCCCTTATCGTTTTTGGCCTCCACTGTTAAAAGCGTACCGGGGGTTATGGCTTCCAACCCATGGATCATAAAGGTTTCACTTCCTGTCAATCCTAGTTTCTCTGCGTTTTGGCCTTCGAGGAAACTCAAGGGAAGGACACCCATCCCGACGAGGTTAGAGCGGTGAATTCTCTCGTAGCTTTCCGTGATAATGGCCTGGACCCCAAGTAGCTGGGTACCCTTAGCTGCCCAGTCCCGTGAGCTTCCTGTACCGTACTCCTTGCCTCCGATAATCATCAAATCTATCTTTTCTTTCTTATATACCTGACAAGCTTCGTAGACAAACATCTTTTGACCTTCGGGATATTTCATTGTCCACGAACCTTCCTGGGGAGCTACCATTTTATTCTTGATGCGGATATTGGCGAAGGTTCCCCTTATCATCACTTCATGGTTTCCACGTCGTGCTCCGTAGCTGTTAAAATCTGTTGGTCGAACCCCCAAGCTCTGGAGGTAGGTTCCAGCTGGATAGTCGGCACGTATATTACCGGCAGGGCTGATATGGTCTGTCGTGATCGAATCACCGAGAAGGAGTAAACACCGTGCTTCAATTTTTTCAGGGAATCCTGGGACTGTCTTGGAAAAACCTTCAAAGTAGGGAGGATGGCGGATATAGGTGGATTTCTCGTCCCACTTATAAATTTTCCCTGATGGAGCCGGCAAGTTTTTCCAGAAGGCATCACCGTCGAAAATCGTCTTATATTTTTTGATATAAGTTTCCCGTGTGACGAATTGGCGGATCACGGTTTGAATCTCTTCGTCAGTAGGCCAGATATCTTTTAAATAAATAGGTACATTTTTAATGTTTCCGATAGGCTCGCTATCGAGGTCAATATTTATAGTCCCGGTTAAGGCGTAAGCAACCACCAAAGGCGGGCTTGTAAGGAAACTGGCTTTAACATTGGGGTTGATCCGCCCCTCGAAGTTCCGGTTTCCGCTGAGAACCGCCGAGAGAACTAGTCCCATTTCGGTTTGCGCCTTTTCGATGGCTGGATGGAGCGGTCCCGAATTTCCAATGCAAGTGGTACAGCCAAACGCATCGATATGGAAGTTTTGGTTTTTCAGGAAACTGAGTAGCCCGGATTTTTCGAGGTATTCTTCCACCACCCTTGAACCGGGAGCCAGGCTGGTTTTCACCCAAGACGGAATTCGTAGTCCTTTCTCCCAGGCTTTTTTAGCAAGAATTCCACTGGCTATCATAACCGCAGGGTTCGAGGTATTAGTACAACTCGTGATACTGGCGATGACGACCATCCCTTCGGTGAGGCTGACGGTTTTACCATCGATCTCGATATCAACAGAACGAGGCTTTTCAGGCATTACCTTACCGAGCGCCGTTTTAGTTTCAGAAAGAAGAATCCTATCCTGAGGACGCAAGGGACCAGCCAGGCTCGGACGGACCTGGGACAGATCAAAGTTAATCACATGACGGTACTCGGGTTCGGGGCCTTCGACAAAGAGCATGTTAGCCCGGCAATAGGCTGAGGCTAAGAGGGCCTCCTTATCCCTACCAGTAAACTTGAGAAATTCAAGTGTTACTTCATCCACAGGGAAATAGCCCATGGTTGCTCCGTATTCGGGACTCATATTGGCTATGGTGGCACGGTCCGGAAGCGTCAGGGAGGATAGTCCTGGACCGAAAAATTCGACAAACTTTTCAACCACACCGAACTTCCGCAAAAGTTCGGTTAAAGCCAGAACAAGGTCGGAAGCGGTGACTCCAGGTGAGAGTTTCCCTTCAAACCTGACCCCGATCACGTCCGGAATGGGCATCGAGTAAGCCTGGCCCAGCATAACGGCCTCGGCTTCTATCCCGCCAACCCCCCAGCCAAGGATTCCAAGACTGTTGATCATGGTTGTGTGGCTGTCGGTGCCTACAACGGTATCGGGGTAAAGAACTTTGGTCTCCTCTTCTATTCTTACAACGGAACCTAAAAACTCGAGGTTGACCTGGTGGCAAATTCCCGAGTTAGGAGGGACGACACGGAAATTTTTAAAGGATTTCTGCGCCCATTTCAGGAGCGCATAACGCTCGCCGTTTCTTTCGTATTCTTTTTCGACATTCTTTTCCAAACTCCCAGGCATTCCTGAAAAGTCGATCTGCACAGAATGGTCAATGACGAGATCCACTGGAACGAGTGGGTTGATGATTTCAGGGTCGCCCCCAAGTTCGTGAACCGCTGTACGCATGGCTGCAAGGTCGACAACTGCAGGAACCCCTGTAAAATCCTGCATAAGGACACGGGCAGGGAAAAAGGGGATATCATAGGAGTTTATTTTGCTTCTGTCTGAATTTTTTAAGAGTTCTTTTACCATTGCCTCGTCGGCGATACCCGAATCCAGGTTTCTCAACAGGTTTTCCAGAAGAATCCTCAAGGAATAGGGGAGTTTCTGAATTTTTTCCTTTCCAAGACTTTCCAAGTCAAAATATGTAAAAGTTACATCCCCGAGTCTCAGGTTCTTTTTTGTATTCAAAATAGTCTCCTCACTCTTAGTCTACAAAGGCGTACCATAAAGGACAAGGGTCTCCTATTGTAAAAGCGGCGGCAAATCGTTATTTTAATACCAATGAAAGCAAAGGGGAATTTCCAGGTATGAATCAAAAGGAACCCGAAGGTATCGGTCCCAGCGGTAAGCCATATTCTGTTCTTATCGTCGATGACTCACTTTTTGTCACGAAGCAATTGTCGCAGATCCTGAATTCTGAAGGGTTCGAGGTGATAGGAATTGCTGCGGACGGTGAAGCCGGCGTTGCCAAGTACAAAGAACTTCATCCCCAGGTTGACCTCGTAACCATGGACGTGACCATGCCCAACCTCGATGGTATCTCGGCGCTTACCCAAATCCTCGCCTTTGACCCCAAGGCCCGCGTAGTGATGATTAGCGCCCTTGGAAAACAGGACCTGGTGAAAGACGCCCTGCTCAAAGGTGCAAAAAATTACATAGTTAAGCCGCTTGACCGAGATAAAGTGCTTGAACGTATTGTCGCTTCTGTAAAAACTGTATAATGTTTACAACGTGAGGATTACTACAAAAGGAAGATACGCTCTCAGAGCCATGATTCTTCTGGCTAAAACAAACAGGGATAAAGTACTTAACGTCAGGGAAATGGCCGAAATGACCCTTATAAGCTCCGAATTTCTTGAACAGATCCTCATGAAACTAAAAAAGGCAGGATTGGTACGTTCCCAACGCGGTCCGGGCGGAGGGTACATTCTCGAAGGGTCCCCCTCGGAAATCAGTGTAAAAGATATTTTTGATGCGGTCGGGGAGAACATCGACCTTACACCGTGTACCTCCTGTAAGGAAAGCGAACTTATTTGCGAGGTAGGTAACGGATGTGATTCCTATCTTATTTGGAAGGGTGCCTCCGAACAGCTCCTGGACTTTTTTACAAGCGTTACCCTTCAAGGTGTGCTGGATGGAAAGGGCGTGGATTTCGTCAGCTGAGAAACTGAATTTTTTGGAGAGTATGAATGTCCATAATCATCAAAGAAGATTTGGAGGATTGGATAAAACCTTGCAAGGATTGGGAGGATGGTCCTTTAAAAGGCGGGACGGTTTCTAACTATCTTCTGCATGATACCCAGATACAATACCGTCCGGGGTTATTGAAGACTTATAAAAGTTTTGTCATAAAAATCAACAAACCTGCTGACTTTAAAAATATCAATCCTATTCATATAGTTCTCAATGACAGCTACGAAACGTGTTTCTTTTTTTCCTTGAATATAATTCGAGATGGTTCTTCCTTCTCAAAACTGAGCGAAATCCGTTTCCTCGAACTGCAGCGTGAACAAGAATTGGAACAAAACGTACTATCAGGTTTAAAAACCTATGTGACCCACGTCGAAGATTTAAGAATCGGAGACATAGTCACTTATGATTTCATGATTGAATCGAAGAATAAAATTTACGAAAAAAATTTCACTTACTTTTACCAATTTGGTTTTACGGTGCCTATCAAGCAAATTCAATTTTCATTGGATTATCAGAACGGTGGAAAGGTATGCAGAACAATTCAACGTATGACGGGAAGGGAAGATGTCAGGGTAGAGATTTTAAACGGAGAACCTTGGATATGGAAAATTCATAATCAGCCGGCCATTCTTCCAGAAGTGAATATTCCAACTTGGTTTGAACCCTTTCCCTATTTTATATTTTCGGATCATGAAGACTGGAACGAGCTGAAAGAGGACCTCTTAGATTATTACAACTGCGATTCCGACTATGAAACCCTACAGAAAAAAATCAACGAGATGGGGCTTTTACCTGGGCAGCCGGAATCAATAGAAAAAATAGTCTCCTACGTGCAGAAAGAGATTCACTATCAATCCATCAGTCTCGACGAACACTCGTACCTACCCCACAGACCTGGTGAGGTATTGGCAAAAAAATTTGGTGACTGTAAAGATAAGAGCCTATTATTAAAATGTTTTTTAAAAGCACTCAATGTGACTTCGACTGTGGTACTCGTTCATAGTTATCTCAGAGAACAGGTAGTGAATAGACTAATTTCACTTTCAAATTTTAACCACGCCATTCTGAGTTTTGACTGGGAAGGCCAAAAATACTTTTTAGATCCAACCGATGCTTACGATTGTTTTTCACTATCGAACCCGGCCGAGAGAAATTGGGGTTATGGATTGTTCCTGGATACCCAAATTGCCTTACATCCCATTCAACACCGAAACGGAATTTATAAGAGATTAGTCAAAGAAACACATACTGTAGCCGGGCCGGTAACCATTATTCAACTTGAAGACCGATACGACTTCTTGGCTTTTTCAGAGGCCTACGGTACCTACGTTGACCAAAACCTTGAGGACACAAAAAAGAATTATCATAACTATTTTGCGAGACGCTACCCAAACCTAGAAGTATTTGGGCCGGAAGATGCTGGTTATACGGTTGATTTTGCCACACGCAACGTTACTTTCCGGTGTAGTTTTCGGGTGCCGGATTATTGGCAGAAACAGGAAGATGATAAACCTCCCATCGCCTTTTTCCATCCGGATCAGTTTTTAGGAATTTTCCCCGTCTTTAACGACAGCTTGAGACTTTTTCCACATGTGTTTCCTCATAGGATTGATTTTGAATACACTTTCGCCGTCACTATTGACTACGATGAAAATTTTGGGAGTCTGGATTCTGACTTTAGTAGTATTTGTTTCGAAGCGAAAATACGTACGAAACAGACCACCCCGAAGTCCTACCTTTATACCATCGATTTTAAGAGCAAGAAAAACATGATTACACCAGAAGAATGGCCTTCAGAAAAGAAGGCTATCAATTCATTTCTCAACACGTGCAGTTTTCATATTATGCAAATTTCAAAAAGGAAGAAACCTCTAAAAATATTGAAAAAAATCGGGAACTTTTTTGTAAGACTTTTCACCGGACCTGCCAGAAACATCCTGATCATAGTCTTTGTTGTCGCCGCGTTCAGAATTCTTGGAGTTTTTTTACGTTAGAGCAGAGATAGAATGTATTTTATCCGTGATCTTTAAAATTTTTTACCCCACCATCAAAACTTAAGATAGTGCCCCCGATAGTGGTCAAAAC
>DYOB01000407.1 GCA_020720765.1 Borreliella garinii | reverse complement strand
CCTTAAAAGATTGGCGGTTTTGGTCAGATAAAGGGTATAATAGACACTCTTTCAGGCTTTTTGACACAGACCAGCGTTTCCGTGCGCCCAGCTATGGCCCTCAGTCTTCGGCACTCTGTGCATCCCGGCTCCTCTAGCCCGTGTCAAAATCTCAAGCGCAACAGGCTCTTACAAACTTATATACAGTGATCCGACTTTAAGGATAAGAAAACAGTCGTCCATAAAAAAAATCCTCCCGAAAGGGGGGATTTTTATAATAAATATTATCTGATGTCTTGACTTCATGAAAACATGTGCTATGATGTCTATTGAGGAATCATGCGAACGACACTCACTGTTGAAAACCAGGTAGACGTGCTCTTACGAGATCTTGCTAAGAAGCAAAACCGTTCCTACAAGGATGTCATCAACGAGGCTCTCTTGCGGGGCATTCAAACATTGGCCGAGGCGGCACCACCAGATGTTTACCGCATCGAACCTGTTGAAACAGGGTTTCTGCCGGGCGTTGATTCCGGAAAACTGAACCAGCTCTCGGATGATATTGAGGCAGGTTTGTGATTCTTCCCGACGTGAATCTCCTGGTTTATGCTTATAACAAGGGGGCTCCTCAGCACGATAAGGCCAAGTCGTGGTTGGAATCGGTTTTTAACGGACGGGAAGAGGTCGGTTTGGCCTGGGTGGCACTGATGGGTTTTGTCAGGCTTCTGTCGCACCCCAAAGTAGTGACTGTTCCGACACGCCCGGAAATTCTCTGGGAAACAGTCCAGGGTTGGCTTCAATTGTCAGTTTGCCGTACGATTGGTCCAGGGTCGGATCATTGCAAGACGATGGCAAAACTCTTTCGGGAGTCCGGTGCCGGCGCCCAACTTGTTACCGATATCCACCTGGCATCTCTAGCCATCGAGTATAAAGCGGTTCTCTATTCAAACGACACGGATTTTCTGCGGTTTCCAGGTTTGAAAGTGAAAAATCCCTTGGGGTGAAAATCAATTTTTGCAAGAACTAAATATCTGACAGGAAAATCTGCTGCATTTCATCCCAGAGAGCTTTTTCGGCTTGGTTTAAATAACCTTTCACTTTCGTTTGTACTTCTTGATGTCTTCCTCCCGTGGCAATAATAACGTGATCCGTTCGAAATTGAATACCGTTGCCTTCTATCGACATAAAAACATCCCTCATTGTGATTTCCGAAAGAGCCTTAGCGAGCCGAACACCACCCTTTTTACCTAATTCTGAATGGATAAAGCCTGTTTCATTAAAGAATGCAGAATTTTTACCACGGAAGGTTTAGGAATCCCTAAGAGCCTGTTGCGCTTGTGACCGCAGGAATTTACTTGACGTTGTACTGGG
>DYOB01000122.1 GCA_020720765.1 Borreliella garinii | reverse complement strand
GAGAAGCAAAAAAAGAGGCGGCAAAAATAGCTAGGCTGGAAGGTCGTCAAGAAGGGCGTCAGGAAGGGTACAAGGATGGAGTATTTGAAGTGGCGAAGCGGATGAAAAATCAAGGTCTTCAGGTCTCGATGATTGCAGCTGTCACAGGACTGACCGAAGAAGTCGTTAAAGGTCTCTAATTACATGTCACTTCTCCACGCACAGCCCACGAGCATTGCTCTATTTAACTGCATAGATCGAAAAAATCGCAAAGATATGTAACACTGGCTACACATGAAAAGTAAACAGTGTATTTGTTGAGCGGGTGATTACATGCTCCATTATACGATTATCTCCACCCGCTTAGACTCACGATAAAACCCTATTTTTTTGAGCTTCTCGGCACTCCCTTCTTTTTTTCTAAAACTTAGGTAGTGACCTCGAAAGACCTTGATTGACAGCGGTAGAAGGTTTCATTATATTACCCCTAGGGGGTATGGGTATGGAACACCAATGTCCGCCGGAGCACACGGCATTCTCCCAAGCCAGGGAAAGACTGAAGCGTATCGAGGGACAGGTTCGGGGTTTGATACGCATGGTCGATGACGGTAAGTATTGTATCGATATTATCACCCAAATCAGCGCCGCCCGTGCTGCACTCAACAACACGGCCCTGCTTATCCTTCGAAAACACCTTGAGACCTGCCTGACCCAGGCGGTCCGCGAAGGCGGTCCCAAGCAAGACGCCATTATCGACGAAATGATGGTGTTGCTGTCACGCCAGGAGGTTTAGTATGGAAGAAATCCGCTTCAGTTTTGCCGTGCACGGCATGACGTGTTCCACCTGCGCCGTCAGTGTTCAAAAAGCACTTTCCAGTACGCCCGGCGTGAAGTTCGTAAGTGTAAATCTCGCCACCGAAAAAGTTTTCGTAGTGGGTGAATCCGACCTTTCCTACGATGCCCTTGCTCTAGGAGTGCACAATGCTGGGTACGAGGCCAATCGAGAAACCCCTACTTCAGATCAAATAGAGAAGAAATTTGCCTCTGCGCGTTTTGATTTTCTTTTGGCGTTAGCAATCACGATTCCCCTCTCAGTCGGAATGGTTTTTCATATGATCGGTCTCTGGCATCCGCCGGGTTGGACCTGGATCGAGCTATTCGGGGCGACACTGGTTCTAGCATGGCCGGGTCGCAAGACTTTGTGGGGTGCATGGGTTGCCGTCACCCACGCACACACCAATATGGACACGCTTGTGAGCCTAGGCGCTGTTACAGCTTGGACCACAATGCCCCTTCACTATTTCTTTCCAAGCATTGTTTCCCTGGGTGCTGAGGGCGCTATGATTCTGGCCTTCTACCTTGTGGGCCGCTACATCGAGGCTCGGCTCAAATGGAAAGCGACCCGTGACCTACGGACATTACAAAACCTACAGGCCGTCCAAGCTCGTGTACTCATTTCCGATGACACCGTTGAATTTGTTCCAATTGAAGCCCTCGGTGTCGGCGCCCGCGTTCTTCTCCAAGCCGGCGACACTGTACCCGCCGACGGCCCCCTAACTGTAGGACGTGTCTTGGCTGATGAAAGCCTTATCACCGGCGAACCCATGCCGTCAGTCTGCGAATCAGGTACCCCCTTAACCGGCGGAACTAGGATTATTTCCGGAGAAGGGACTATGTTGATCGATGCCGTCGGTGAGACGAGCTTTCTCGGACGCATGATCCTGCTTGTGGAAGCCGCCCAATCTGTTCAAATACCCTTGCAAGCTCTCGCCGACAGGATCACCCGCTATTTTACCCCAGTCATTTTAACTTTGGCATCAATTGCCGGTCTTGCCTGGTTTTTTCTTTCCGTTACCGAACCGGTCAGCAAGGCTCTTTTAGTATTTGTTACAACAGTGGTCATCGCGTGTCCGTGCGCCCTCGCTCTAGCTACCCCCATGGCGCTTCTCGCCGGAACCTCGCTTGCGGCCCGCCACGGACTCCTCCTTCGCTCAGGTGAATCAATCCAGCAGGCCGGTAAACTCGACACTCTGATCTTGGATAAAACCGGTACTCTCACCCTTGGCAGGCCCTCGGTTGAAGAGAATACCCTGCCTAACGTATGGTGGCCTGTTGCCGCCGCCCTAGAAAAAACCAGCAACCACCCGCTTGCTGCCGCAGTTCTGGCTTACTTCGGGGATCATTTCCCCCAAGAGCCGTTTCCTCACGTAGATAACGTAGAAGAGTTAACAGGTTCGGGGATGTTTGGAAATTGGAATGGAAGGCGTTTAGCCCTAACCAAACCCGCACAGCCGGAATTATACAAGGATTGGATGCTCAGAGGTATGACGGTAATAGAACTCCATATCGACGGAGAGTCCGCCGGTGCGCTGGGTATCCGTGATCCCGTCAAACCCGGCGCCAAACAAGCCCTAGCCGGCCTCCGTGCCCGTGGTTTAAAACTTGTGATGGCGACCGGCGACCATGAAACCACGGCCCGAACGATTGCAGCCGAACTCGGTTTGGACGATGTTCGCGCCGGGGTAAAACCCGAGGAGAAGTTTCAGCTCGTACTGGAACTCCAGCGCGCAGGACGGGTGGTCGGCATGGTAGGCGACGGCCTCAACGACGCTGCTGCGCTCAAACAGGCGGACGTTGGATTCGCCATGGGTGCCGGGACCCAAGTCAGTGTGGAAAGTGCGGACATTGTTCTGACCACGAATGAATTAGGGAGCCTTTCCGACGCCCTCGATATCAGCCAAATTACCTTCCGCCAAATTAAGCGCAATCTCTTCTGGTCTTTTTTTTATAATGTACTGGTTATCCCCGCAGCGCTCGCCGGCCTGCTTCATCCTGCGGCGGCAGAAATAGCCATGACTTTTTCCAGCATCAATGTTTTATGGGGATCCAGCAGGATTCCAAGTCAGTTTGAAAAAATAAGGAGAAAAGGATGAATACGTTCACCTTCCAGGTGTCCGACATGAACTGCGGCCACTGCAAAGCAAAGATCGAGAAGGCCCTTACCGAAAAGGTAGCTCCGGTGCGGATAAATATCGACTTAAGCACCAAGTCTGTTGTTGTGGAGACAGCCTTTGACACCGGCGCTGTTTTCCAGGCCATCGCCGGCGCGGGTTACACCCCCTTAGCAGCGGGCTAAGGCTGGATCTGGGAATCCAGAAAACTCCGGGCCTTCGGGTAGTATTCCTCCACCCGCTCGTCGCTCGATGCGGCGGTAAAGGAATTTATCTTTAAATCTCCGGATTCCCAGCGTCCTCCGTCTGCCGTGACGAGAAGCAATATTTTTTCTTGTCCTTTCTCTTTCAGGATAGATTCGACCACGGCTGGTAGCCTATCGGTCTCGACGATAGTAAAAACGATAATTCCGGTCCATTGGGCCACATCGTTTGAGTCAACTCCGAAATGTCTACCGCTCTAATATAGCCTTAGCCCCCTTCAAAATCCCTTATTAGTTTATCCGCCACAGCTTGTTTAAACGCGCTACCCTGGGTTGCCAGAAGAAACCTTTCTGAGGCTGAGTAACCCCGCTTCTTTTTCAAGGAACACCTGCTACGTTTTTACCAACCTATAGGTAAGAGCCTGTCGCGCTTAAGACCGCAGGAATTTACTTGACATTGTACAGTGTGATATTTTGTTGCCCATGGCGACACGATACAAAAGCGTTGAGGCGGCCCAGCTTGTGCCCTTGGAGAGTTTAAATCCAACCGAGTCGGTAAGACTAAAAAGGAAATATGACTTTCTACCGCTTTTATTGACGCAGGAAAAACCTCCCAAGAAACACCACAAGAAGTGGGTCGTAGAAATGAAAGAAGCAATGGAGACGGACAGGGCCAAGGAGTTGTATAAGAAACGCAAGACTACCGTCGAACCTGTGTTTGGAATCATAAAAGGAGTCCTGGGTTTCCGGGCGCCTTGTGCATTGTGGCGATCTTAGCCCGTGTCAAAATCTTAAGCGCAACAGGCTCCTAGAGTTTTACAGCAGAATTTGTGCCAAATCCTTAACTCCAGTCTGGAACGGTTTTTTCGTAAGTATGGCGAGGTAGAATATGCGGAAGAGTATAAGCGGGTAGGAAGATTTTTATGATAAGGGTATAGGTTTGTTAACTTTAGCCCGGAAGGCCCAGAATAAAAAGGAAAAGTTTAACACGGATTTGATTTACAATACCAGCTCCATGGCCATAGAGAACTTAGTGATGGCCTTTCTGGCACAGCGGGGGATCTTACCGGAAAACCATACACTTTGGGACCTTGCAAACGCCCTGGAAGACCACGCCGGGATTTCAAAAGAGTTCAAACACAGGTTATTAAAAATGGGAAATTTATCGCCCTCGCGAACGAGGTCGACACCATGCTCGAAGACTTGAACGCACTTTCGGTGAAGTAGTAACACTCCCCCGGTTGTTTACTCGGTTATCTCTTCAACCTTGGCTTCGGGAGCGTTTTTCTTCACGCTCTCGATACCGTTCATGCATGATTCTTTAGTTTTATACCCCTCGCTCGCAGCGATGATTTCCCCGTTTGCGGCCTTGAGCCTGAACCGGAACTCGCCTTTCTTATCTTCGTAAACCTCAAATTTTGCTACCATGTGAACTCCTTTCCCGTATTGTAAACCATTCCTGGAGTATTTCAAGTGGTACCGGAGATATTCGTGGTTCATCGTCGACCAACTCTATACGAGAAAGCCCGGTTTCGGCATTCATAAGTTCGGTAAGAAGGAAGTCGCCCCCCATTTCCAGGACACCGATGATTTCGCCCTCGCTTGTTTTAATGGGGCCAGTCGCGTACATCCACTAACCCCACGCGTCCACCGAGAAGTCTACAGTAACCTTATCATCGAGGGCTGTGAGAAAAATATCTTCAGGATCATTGATGTAAACGATGGGGTAGTCAATGCAAGGGAAACTTGCCCTGTGCATCGTAGTGGAGGACCTCCTGGGCAAAGAAAAATTTCCCAGCTCCCCTTTCCCCGCCTTTTAGGATCATCTTGGCCTCACCCCCGGCGTCGAGGTAGATCACCCGCTTGAGATCATCGTCGATCAGAACGGTTCCCCCGCTTCCAGAGGACGCCCAACACGGGTACTCGAGGAGAAAAGAACTCCGCCAGGGTGCCAAGGAGAGCGAGTCGTAAGGATTTTCTCAAGGGAACTCCCACTTAGACTAAAGAGTAAAAGTCCAATTTGTCAAATCATGGAAAGAAGATGTCGGAAACTAAGCGAAAATTCTCTCCCAGAGACTTTTGAAGAATGCCACCTGCTCAGGGGTACCAATTGTCACACGTACCCATTCGCCCAAGCCGAAACTTCCCAGAGGGCGGAGAGCTAGGCCCTGCTTGAGAAATTCTTCAAAAACCCAGCTCGTGTCCCGTCCGGTATGGGCGCAGATAAAATTGGCCTGGGTGTGGTAAAAAATGACACCCTTCTCGGTGAAATATTTTTCCAAGTCGCGCCGCCCTTCGTTATTTATTTCAAGACTCCGCCTGATAAAATCCCCGTCGTCGAGAGCCGCCAGGGCACCCGCTTGGGCCAGACTCCCGTTATTAAAGGGCTGGCGAACCCGGTTAAGCCAGGTAATCACGGGTTCGGCGGAAATCCCATAACCCACACGCAAGGTGGCAAGTCCGTAGATTTTAGAAAACGTGCGAAGGATGATCGTGTTCGGGAACCTGTTCAGGAGCTCCAGGGAGCGGGGGAAATCCGCGGCGGTAACATACTCCACGTAGGCTTCATCAATGACAGCCAGAACGCTGGCAGGAAGAGCCTCCAGAAAGGCGGCGAGGGCCTTGTGCGAAAAGTAGGTTCCAGTGGGGTTATTCGGGTTACACAGAAAAACCACCCTGGTGCCTTCGTCTACAAGCCCGAGGATGGCGTCCAGGTCGAAGCAACCTTTATTCAAAGGAGCCTTCCTCACCTCGCCGCCGAAAATCCTCACAGCAAAGGTGTACTCTGAAAAGGTCGATTCGCTCGTTATAGCGTTTGTCCCAGGCTTGATAAGCGCACCGGCTATCAAGGTAAGAACCTCGTCCGAACCATTGCCCATAACGAAATTCTCCGGCTTCAACCCGTACTTCAAGGCAAGTTTCGACCGCAGGTCCCTCGATGAGCCGTCGGGGTACGTGTGCATCGTTGAGATCCCCGCCCTAACAGCGTTCATAGCCAGGGGAGACGGTCCGAGAGGATTCTCGTTCGAGGAAAGTTTGACAGCCTCGGGACGGGTCTGACCCGCCGTGTAGGGAATCAGGTCCGCTAGTTCGTTTCGAAAAATCATGTTTAAAAGTAGTATTCCGCTCGAAAAAGGTCAATGACGCCACCTGGACATTCACCATTTGGGGCATTATCTTGGAAACATGAACGACACACCACAACCCGATGAAAAAGTCATCTATTTCCACGGATTTGACCGTCAGGAACTCTTTCAGCTTCTCGATATTATCAAGAAAAATATAGCGAATCCCCGTGAAATAGCCTTTGCCACAAGTACGAAAAACAACCTCGAACTCAGGGTCAGGGAATTGATCCAGGAAGTACGTAAGGACCACAATTACATGGTTCTGGGGAAAGGGCCGAAGCCTGAGGATTAGAGGAAGGAGGATAGTATGTCAGAGAAAAACCTAGCCTGCCACTCCTTACCCTTCGTGATAAGTTAGAGGACTCATTAAAAAACATAAGAACCGGTTTTAAGAATTGATGGATTAAGTTTTACTCGTTTCAATCCACGCCCCCGCACGGGGGGCGACTAATTTAAAACTATCTGTTAGAAAAGTTTGCAAAGTTTCAATCCACGCCCCCGCGCGGGGGGCGACAATTTATATTTCTTACCTATTTCATCTAAGATTTGTTTCAATCCACGCCCCCGCGCGGGGGGCGACCGTGACCATTATAACACATTATTTGATAAGAGTTTATGAAGGGTTTTGCGCGAACCCCTCTAGTCGTCTTAATGAAAATTGGATTTTCCTTCTCTGAGTAGCTCAATCAGAATATCTACTTTCTGCTCTGGGCGATACCTTTTTCTTTCCTTCATTTATGACTCTTCCTCTTCAGATAACCACCTTATAAGAACTGAGTCATTTGAGCAAGTTCATCTGAAGCATAACATATACTCTTCTGCGCCGAAGGCGTCCGTCCAACATTCAGTTAACCTGCAATTCCGGCCCGAAGGGCTTGGCGTGGTTTGTGCCGA
>DYOB01000121.1 GCA_020720765.1 Borreliella garinii | reverse complement strand
GTCCTGTGTCAAAATCTCAAGCGCAACAGGCTCCTAGGAACTTTATCACCGGTGATGACACTAAATTTGAGGTGCCCTAATTCTTTACAACTACAAGGCCGAGAGTAAACTTATTGGTCATGCAAATCAAGCACTCCGATGAGTTTTCCCTAAAACGGGTACTCCTCGAAAGAGAAAACACCTTTGAAAATATAATGGATGGGAGCGGTTACTTTAAGAGCTAATGTTTGGGGGTTAATCTCCACGTAGTAGGGAGAATTGTCATGGCGGACAAGGATATTTTCATCGATAACGCCTTCCAGGTAAGAAGCGAGTGTGGCTAAGCCGGCGAGGGCTGTGATATCGGGCTCGGGGTCCCTTGCCGGAAAATCGATGGCGATTTCTTTTGGTCCCACCAGGGTCACTAGTGTCGGGATCCTGCCGTGGAGGACTGGAACATGGCGGAATGCCTTGCGCCATTTCTTCCGAGTTTTTGGTGTCTCTGCAGTATCAAAAAATATAAGGGCCTCCTGGTCGGCTTCCATGGGTATCCCCTGCAGGATGATGGAACCGGCTTCCAGGTTCCAGCGGTCCAAACGTGTTTCGTCTTTCACGAGGTGCCTTCCTGCGGAACGGACAACTCCAAGCTCAACCCCGATGCTCAAACTATCCAGCGGGACTATCTTATATTCGCCCCTTCCTTTTCGCAGAGTAAATGGTCGGTTTCCATACCTGGCCGAATCATAAAGGTACTTGCTCGCACACAGCAGTGAATCAAAGTCGGGTGTGCGGTCGCGTGTTCCGGGCCTATACAGTGAAAGTTCAGGAACAGGCTCACCCTTACCGAGGACGAGAAGGCCCGAAGCTCCAACCCCGCGCCTTCTGGGACAGATTTTTTCCGCAGCCTCCTGAATCTCATCGGGAGCGGGTGGCGAAAGGCTGTCACTCAGGTCCCACAAAACCATATCTTTCCTGCCGCAGGCTATTTTAAAAAAATCCATCACGGGAGGAATTGTTGAATCACTCATGGAAAAATTCCTTATGTACGGCAGCAAGTGCAGGTTCCAGGTCGGACTCGTGGAGCACGAGGCTGAGGTTGGTTTCAGACGCCCCCAAACTGATCAGGTGGATCGTGTAGGGTCCGAGGGCCCCGAAAACGCGGGAGAGGTCCGCTCCTGTGGTCCAGGCTTCCCGTCCGACCAAACAGAGGATTCCCCTCTCGCGTTCGACTGAGACTGTACCCAAGGTTCCGAGCTCCTCGAGAGTTTGTCTCGCCTCGTCCCAACTGTCTACGGTCATGGAAACACTGACCTCGCTGGTAGCAACCAGGTCCACGGCAACCTTATGCCTGAGGAAGATTTCGAAGATTCGTGCTAAAAAACCGTAAGCGTTGAGCATCCGCGAACTGGCTACAGATATGAGAACCGCACCTCTTTTTATGGCGAAAGCCCTTGGGCCTGAACCAGGAGCTGTGGGGAGAATAGCAGTTCCCAAATGGCCGGGGTTTTTAGTGTTCTTAACCCAGACGGGAATTCCTTTTTCAACGGCTGGCTGGATGGTCGCGGGGTGCACAACTTTAGCGCCGAAATATGCCAGCTCGGCTGCTTCTTCGTAGGTGATTTCCGGGATGGTTTTAGCCGAGGCGACTATCCTGGGGTCAGTCGTCATGATGCCGTTCACGTCGGTCCAAATCTCCACGGCCTCGACGTCAAGGGCGGCTCCGAAAATGGTCGCGGAATAGTCAGACCCGCCTCTCCCGAGAATCGTTGCAACTCCATCCTCCGTCGACCCGAGAAACCCTTGTGTGATAATAAGGTGCCCGGGCCTGGGGTTCAAATTTTTCCTGATGCGTTCCCGGGTTTGTTCCCATAGAACGGCGGCCTCCCCGAAATGGTCGTCTGTAACGATGAGTTCACGGGCGTCGGCCAGTTCCGCACTGACTCCCAGTTCCAGACAGCGTGCGAAAAGCAACCTCGTGCTCAACAGTTCACCGCAGCCCACCACGGCGTCGTAAACCCGCGGGCTGCATTCCTTCAATAGGACCATGCCTCGGGTAAGACTTTTGATTTCGGAAAAAAGAGGCTCCATCATCCCGGTGATTTTTTCACGGACCGGCCCGGTGCATAAAGCATCGAGTACCGAGTAGTGCCTGGATTCCAAGGCATTAAGAAGTGTGTTGGCCTCCTCGTGTTTACCCGAAGAAGCGAGTTCTGTCAGCCGGATAAGTTCGTTGGTGACACGGGTCATGGCCGAACTGACCAGGACCACAGAGTGTTCAAGTTTGCTGAAAACTATTTCCAGAGCCTGGTTTTGACTCGTAGCGTCTTGAACGCTCGTACCGCCGAACTTGAGTACGATCATGCTTGAATATAACCCATTTCCACAAGGGTCTCTGCGTTAAGAATCGCGGCACCTGCGGCGCCACGGATCGTATTGTGTCCGAGAATAGTCATCTTTATATCAAAAAGACTGCAGGGACGGATTCGACCAACGAGGGTGACCATACCGTTTCCCGTCATCACGTCGCGCGCTGGTTGGGGGCGGTCTGGTTCTTCCATAACGATAATGGGCTGAGGCGGGGCGAAGGGCAATTTTTTATCCTGGGGGTAACCCTTGAAATTTGCGAGAAGCTCCTTGACCTCTTCGAGGCTTGGTTTCTTCTCAAATTCTACGCTGACGCTTTCGGTGTGGCCTTCCACGACGGCGACCCTGTTGCACATGGCGCTGATTTTGAAACTCGAGTGGGTGAGCTGTTTTCCATCCCATTTTCCCAAAATTTTCTGGGGTTCTGATTCCATCTTAGGCTCTTCATCCCCGATATAGGGAACCACATTACCCAGGATATCCAAACTAGGAACCCCGGGGTAGCCGGCTCCGCTGACCGCCTGCATGGTCGTAACCATCACGCGCTTCACACCGAAAGCCTTGTCCAGTGGAGCCAAAACCATGGCTAGAAACATGGTGGAGCAGTTTGAGTTGGTAACAATCTTTCCGCTTGTGGTCTGTGATTTGACCATTTCAAGGTGGTCCGGGTTGACCTCGGGGATGATGAGCGGGACATTCTCATCCATCCTATGATTTTTGCTATTGCTTATCACCCAGTGACCAAGCTCTGCATAGCGGGTTTCAGCCTCTCCCGCAACATTTGAGTCGAGACCGGAAAACAGGATAATGGATTTTAAGGGAGCCTCCAAATCTTTAACTGTAAGATTTTTAGCATATTCGGGAATACTGGAATTCTGCTTCCAGTTGGCCGCCTCAGGGTAAATTTTCCCCGCCGAGCGTGTGCTGGCTACAAGTTCCAAGACCTCAAACCAGGGGTGGTTTTCGAGGAGTTTGACAAATTTTTGACCCACTGCGCCGGTGGCCCCGAGGATGGCAACAGGAATTTTTTTCATGCGTGCAAGAGTATCCGAGGGAAGAGGGCTTGTCAATTCAGCCAAATGATTATACTAAGAGGATATGGACACAGATTATGCAACAAGGGTCGCGAAAGCGGCAGATTATATTCGCTCCCGAACACCCGTCGAAACCACTCTGGGAATTATTCTAGGATCCGGTCTATCAGGCGTCGCCGATTCCTTCGAAGGCCTTGATATTCCCTACAAGGACATACCGGGATTCCCCGTTTCGACGGTGGCCGGCCATAAAGGATTATTGAGAATAGGAAAAAAAGCGGTGATCATGGTAGGACGTTTCCACTATTACGAAGGTTATTCTTTAAAGGATGTTGTATTTCCGCTCTTCGTCTGGAAAAATCTCGGCATCAAGAAACTCATTATCACAAACGCCGCCGGCGGAATAGCCTCTGGTCTCCACCCCGCCGACCTTGTCCTTATCCGCGACCATATCAACCTCCTAGGAAACAACCCCTTTATAGGTTCCAATGATTCTGGCATCGGTCCCAGGTTTTTTGATATGACCCAGGTTTGGGACCACGAAATGCGGGCGTCCGCCCAGGACACAATTAAAAAAATTCTTCCTCAGCGTTACCCTCTCAGGGAAGGCGTGTACGCAGCTTTAAGCGGCCCGAGCTATGAAACCCCCGCTGAAATCCGGATGCTCCAGGTTCTCGGAGCCGACCTTGTGGGAATGAGTACTGTCCCTGAAGCCCTTGCCGCCTCCTACCTCGGGATAAAGGCACTCGGCATCAGCTGCGTTACAAACCTTGGGGCAGGATTGTCCAAGGGACCTCTAAACCACGAGGAAGTCGTGGAAGTCGGAAAACAGGTGGATGGCGATATGCGCTTGTTCGTAAAAGCTGTGGCGGACCAGCTCTAGAAGTTTGAAACTCCTCCAGCGCATCCCGGCTCCGCTCCGGGACCAGATGCAGGCAGACCTGGCTGAATCAGCCGGGCACGAAATACTCTGGATAGCCAAGACCGGCACCGACGGGAAAGTCACCGAACTGCGTAAGGTGGCGGAGGGAACCATCGACGCTGTGAGCGCCCTGTTTCCCCATATGGAAGGCGGAGACGCCGTGGTCCACAACCATCCGTCGGGGGTTATCCAGCCGAGCGGCCCCGACCTCGGTATTGCAAGCCAGTTGGGCCAATGGGGAATCGGTTTTTTTATCGTGGACAATGCTTTAAAAAACATTAAAATTGTCACCGAGCCTGTAGCTGTAAAAGAGCTGACAGCCCTCGATACCGAAGCCTTAGCTTCCATTCTGGAACCCGGGGGCAAACTCAGCGAAAAGCCGGGGTGGGAATACAGGCAAGGACAGGTTGACCTTCTCAAAGCCATTTGCAGAGCCTTTACCCAGAAGAAGGTCCTTGCCGCGGAAGCCGGAACAGGAATCGGAAAAAGTTACGCCTACCTGATACCGGGCCTGAAATGGGCGGCGCAAAATCAGGAAAGGGTCGTTATTTCAACTGGAACGATCAACCTCCAGCGGCAGGTACTCGAAAATGACATACCCCGTGTCCAAGAACTACTGGGAACCAATCTCAAAGCCGAACTCGTTAAGGGGAGGGGAAATTATCTCTGCCCTGCCCGCCTCCAGGAAGAAATACGCGACGGGGGCGAGGGCCCGCAGGACATGGAAATTCTTCAAATCCTGGCTGATTGGGCGGAGAATTCCAAAACGGGGGATAAAGAAGAACTGCCCAAACTTCCCGACTCGGGTATTTGGTCACGGATCTGCTCCGATAAGGAAATCTGCGCAGGGCTCCACTGCGGGTTCCGCGAGGAATGCTTTTTATCCAAGGCCCGCCGTAGGGCCGCCGCTGCGAACATCCTCGTCGTCAACCACCACCTTCTCTTCGCCGACCTCTCCCTGAGGCTCGATGGAATGGGCTGGGAGGTGAACGCCATCCTGCCTCCTTTTAAACGGCTGATTCTCGATGAAGCCCATAAGATAGAGGAAAGCGCTACAAGTTACTTTTCGGAGATGCTGAGCAAGTTCGGAATCCTTAGACTTATCTCCCGGATATATAAACAAAAGAAAAGGAAGACCACCGGTCTTGTAGTCAGCCTCCAGGGTTTGAGTTCCAGCGGGGTCGAACTGGTGAAGGTTCCGAAGCTCGTGGGGAATATTGAAGAAAATACCAGGATGCTCTCCACACTTTCTAAAAACTACCTTGGACTCGACAATTCCAAACGGCTTCGCGACCCTAATGACCCCATGCTTAAAGCCCAGGTCCTCGAACCCCTTAAAAACCTCAGGATGCAGATGGCGGAACTCGTGAGGGTCTGCCGCAAACTTTATGAAAGTCTGAGTGCCGAGGAACAGGAATACCCAGAGGCCTTTGAACTCAGAAGCATCACCAGGAAACTCGAAGCTGTCGTTCAAACCGCGGGGCGTTATTCGACCCTTGAAAAAAACGGGGAGTTTGTTTACTGGATGGAAAAAACACCCTCCGACCAAGAAGTGAACCTCGTTATCAGCCCTGTTATCCTTGGACCTTATTTGGTGGATGCGCTCTTTGAACCCATAGCCACCGTGGTTGCGGTCTCTGCCACCCTCACAGTCGGCGGTAAGTTCGACCACTTTACTTCCCGGACAGGGTTGGACCTTCTGAGTGACCAGAGGTTTGAACACTTTGTCTTCCCCAGTCCCTTCGACTATGCACGTCGTGTCCTGCTCGCCATTCCTTCTGACCTGCCCCCTCCGGACCAGCAAGGTTGGATGACCGCAGCGGTCAAAATTGCTTGGGCTGCAGTTAAAACCAGCGGAGGCGGAGCCCTGCTTTTATTTACCAGCAACGACACCCTCTACCAGGCCAGGGACACCATGACGCCACTGTGCGCGGAGGCAGGAATACCCTTGTACTACCAAGGTCGGGAAAACCGAACCGAGCTGCTTAAACGTTTCAATGAAGAACGGGACTCGATTCTTTTGGCGACTTACAGTTTTTGGGAAGGGATCGATAGTCCTGGAGACACCTTGCGGCTACTGGTTATTTTCAAACTCCCCTTTACCGTGCCGACAGACCCTATCCATCAAGCGAGAAAAGAATACCTTGAAACACAGGGGAAGGATAGTTTTCGGGATCTCAGCCTACCCGAGGCTGTCATTCGCTTTAAACAAGGGTTCGGCAGGCTGATGAGACGGACCGACGACGGCGGGTGCATTCTCGTTCTCGATACCCGTCTTATCACAAAATTCTACGGAAAAACCTTTCTTGCTTCATTGCCAATAACACGGAATTTTTCAGGCATCTGGGACGATACCCGCGATGAAATCGCCTCCCACTTCAGGTCTTTAATTCAACCTTGAGTACCCTTGAACCCATGATAGAACCATCGACAAAAAAGGAAAGGGTGTAGGTTCCGGCCTTGGGAAAAACCGCCCCTGTAATGAGGGGATCCAACTCCACGACGATAGAAAGGTCTTTAACGTCAAAATCCCCGCTGATCGGAACCAGAACCTGGCTTTCTTCGTTAACGAGGTTGAGAGCGAAGGAATGTTTTCCAACAAGGTTCGTCACGGCGGCGTAAATCTGCCAGGGTGGAAAAACGACGGGAAAGGAAAGAGCGTGAAAAGTCGTAAAGGTTCCTATGACACATTTTTTCCCATTGTTCTCAGTGATCACCTTGTCTGCGAGGAGCAGGGCGACAAATACCGGTTCGGACATATTCCACCTCGGCTTGAGTTTAGCACGGGGAAGGCAACATTTCTACCCTACCAGGGAATTTCGTTGCAAATTTCCTCCAGAAATTCCTTATCGGTTTCGGAGAA
>DYOB01000406.1 GCA_020720765.1 Borreliella garinii | reverse complement strand
CGCGAGCGGATGGCGATCTTGCCTTTTTGATGAAGCTCCAGCACCTCGTCGCGCACTTCAAGCACGCGCGTGCCTTCGTTGTTCCGCATGGCTTCGAGGATGACTTCGAGGTGCGCTTCGTCCTCTGCGGAGATTGTAATGTCGCGCACCACGTTTTGCGAGGTTTCGGTCAACAGGACAAGACTGCCGGTGATTCCGCCTGCTTCGGCAATGGCGGTCAATAACTTGCCCAGAATACCTTTCTTCTGTGAATTGCGGACACGTACCGTGCGGATGAGTTTTCGTTCCCAGGCCATGGATAACTCCTTTGGTTATGTAATAACTAAAACGCCGCGAATGGTCTTGGATTCGCGGCATTTGATGGCTGTAGAGGTATCAAATCGCTGGAATCAGCGGTCGTGGTAAGTGGAGCAAGGTTATGGGGATTGCCTCTGTAAATGAAGGCGTGTATGTGGAAAGGGATAAAATTTCTTTTACAGGTGAGTTGGATATGACATCCATGACGATCTCTTTCAGGTCGTCCGAAAGAAACGCTATGCCTGTCAATGGAAAACTACGCGGGCCAAAATCTGCATTTTGGGTAAGGATGGAATAGTTTAGAAATGTAAGCCCGATTACTTTTCGCTCGGTTTTATCGATCCGCAATAAAATATTGTCGTTCAGTTCAATCCCTGTGGCTTTTGCGCCAGGTTCAAAAGAAATGCGCAGTGTGTCGCTCATTTCATCGTAATTTATGACTGGTTGAGACATGTTGTTACCCTGTTTCTTTCTGGTAGGCGGTCACAATAAAATTGTGAAATTTAATTTCTCCCATGCCCTGTTCCTGTAATTTGAATAAAACGATTGCAACGATGTGGGTATTGTCCATCGGTAAATTGATGAACGCTTTTGTGTAGCGATACTTTTGCGGATTTACAGGGTCTTGTTTTCAGGAGCCTTTCTGAATTGTCTCCTTGAGTTCTTCTTCGTAATCTTCCATTTCAGGGTGGTTGATGGATTCAATAATATGTTCCCATCTTTCCTGGGTCAAATAAATGTTGTTTCCAAATCTATCATTGACTGTCCAGCGAATCCCTTGTGACATAATTTTATTTTATCACTCATTACACCTTACTCTATAGCTGTCCAGAAAAGTTTTTTCCAAAAACCTGACAGGTTTCCGCAGGGTTCTGGTTAACCAGGTAGGTTTTTATGCGCAGATCCCCGATTAATCCGCGCATAATGAAACCTGTCAGGTCTGGCGCGGAAAGAATTTATCTGGATATCTATAGCAATGCGGGAATTTCAGCAAGCGACTTGATCACCGCGCAGTCCGCGTCGGGGAAGAGGCTGATCGGGTCGTAGAGAACAGGCGTCA
>DYOB01000405.1 GCA_020720765.1 Borreliella garinii | reverse complement strand
GTCAGTACTCGGTTCTGTTTAAGTTAGAGAACCGGGATGACCGGCGTGTGGACGCACGCGGAGGACTTGTGACCACCATGGCAAAACGCCTGGCACGCGTGGAAGCGCTGTACAACGGAGTAGTATACCGTGCATGGCGCCCGATATACGAGGAAAACGCTGAGTACTTTCTTTTCCAAAGTGTCATGAAAGCCTGGGTTGAAGTAGATGCCAACGGGCAAGAATTCTATCAGTATACTTTTGTGAACAAAAAAGTAGAGCGTGATAGTGAAGACAGAATAATTCTCTTTCGGGATTCTAGAGCAGTTGGAAACAGCAATGAGGTGGATGGCTTTGGAGCCAATCGATCCTTTTCTGGAGGATTTTCATCATCCTTTGGTATAGCGGCATATCCAAATGGTAGAGCTGGTGTGAGTGGAAGTGGATACAGAGGAGATACTGTAGGCATCACGAGTATTATGGACATTGATGGTGATGGGCTCCCCGATTTTGTGTACCAACCCCAATGGTGGTTTGGTTCTGACCGTTTAAAATATCGTTCAGTCTCCCTAGAAAATGGAGACCCTGTTTATAATCCAAACGCTGTGGAGGTTGAATCGGGCCCACAAACTTTTTTAAATTATTCCATGCAGTGGGGTTGGTCTGCAGGACTTTTTGGAAGTATAGCAGGTTTTGGTGGCAATGTAGCTTGGTCAAATTCCAGTACCGATCAGTACAAGGGCTTTGTTGATTTTGATGGAGATGGCTTAGTAGATTTCCTAGATTCTGGTAATAAGGGAGGATACTTTCTTAACCTTGGAGAAGGAAAATTTGAATTTGTTCCGTGGGGAGAGAACACGCAGGGCGGAGTTACCTCAAATAATCGTGCGTTAGATCCAGCCTTTATAGCCTCGAATTATAGTCTCGACATGGTGAGGCGTTGGAAACCTTCCTACAGTGGGATGGTTGATATCTCCTATACAGCAAGTTGGCCCCTAGACGCGAAAGGAAAAGATGGGGTTGAATTAACAGTATATTTTAATAATGACACTTTGGATAAAATCAGAAGAATAGGGCCAGAAACAGCTTCTGATCCTGATATTCTATCCTCAATTGGACCAATATCAATTAACAACCAAAACGTAACCCCAAATGACGGGCTTTACTTTAGGGTAAATGGTAGGGAGTATGTTGAGGGGGACCTTGTCGAGTGGGCTCCAAGAATAAGCTATTCCGAAATAGCGGCCCAAGAAGGTTGGAACTTGGGTGATGGCTTCCTACCAACGCGCGGATATCTTAACGAAGGCGAGTATTCCCGTTTATTAGGATATTTAAGTACCGATGAGAAGAATCTTTTTTTGGAGTTGTTCAGGAGTTAT
>DYOB01000404.1 GCA_020720765.1 Borreliella garinii | reverse complement strand
TGCCTCCGATGCCGTCAAGATCAATGTCGAACAGATCTTCAAGCAGATGTCGCCTCATACAGAGGTGCGCTCGATATGAAACGCGAACCACGAGAAAGTTATGAGATAGAGCCTGCCAAAGGTCAGTTTCTGGTTTACCAGGCGGAAGATGGCACACTAAAGCTGGATGTGCGACTGGAAGGTGAAACAGTCTGGCTTACGCAGCCCCTTATGGCCGAGCTGTTTCAGACCACCCAGCAGAACATCAGTCATCATGTGCTGAACATTTACGAGGAAGATGAGTTAGCTCCCGAGGCAACTCACAAGAAATTCTTGTCGGTTCGTTTGGAGGGCAAGCGTGAGGTCAAACGCCTGCTGGATTACTACAATCTGGATATGATTATCTCCGTCGGTTACCGGGTAAAAAGCCATGTGGCTACCCGTTTTCGCATCTGGGCCACTCAACAATTGACCGAGTTTGTCAAAAAGGGTTTTCTGCTGGATGATGAACGTCTGAAAAACCCGGATCAACCTTTTGATTATTTTGAAGAGCTGGAACGGCGCATTCAGGATATTCGCACTTCCGAGCGCCGGTTCTACCAGAAGATTACTGACATCTATGCGACCAGCATCGATTATGACCCGACCCTGGATATCAGTATCGACTTTTTCAAAACCGTTCAGAATAAAATGCACTGGGCGATCACCGGGAAAACTGCGGCAGAAATCATCCATTCCCGTGTTGATGCGGAAAAGCCAAGCATGGGGTTAACCAACTACCGTGGCGCCAAGGTGCGTAAGCAGGATGTGACCATTGCCAAAAACTATCTCAATGAAGATGAACTGGCCGCTCTGAATAACCTGGTGGAACAATATCTGATTTTTGCTCAAGGCCAGGCCATGCGCCGTATTCCCATGCACATGAATGACTGGATTAAAAAACTGGACGGTTTTTTGACGATTAATGACCGCGACATACTCAGCAACGCCGGAAAAATCTCTCATGAATTGGCAAAGCAAAGGGCAGAAGGCGAATACGAAAAATTTCATACCAAACGGCTTTCTGATGCGGCAAAATCACTCAGCGATTTCGACAAGGCAGTAAAGCAAAACGAATCCACCAAGAAGAAAGGAGGGATGAAAAAATGACCTCTCTTTTCACCTCACCGATCTTCCTTCCCTTTTCACCCCTTTCGTGTGGTTCGCGATTAAACATCCTGCCTGTGTGTTCCGTATATTCCGTGGTTGAAAACGGGAGGTTTTCATGAAACTGAAGTTTAAAACCCAGCCTTATCAGAGCGTTGCCGTCGAATCCGTGGTGGAGTGCTTCGCCGGGCAGGTAAATACCTCTGGCATTACATACCGCATTGATCCCGGTC
>DYOB01000403.1 GCA_020720765.1 Borreliella garinii | reverse complement strand
TATACAAGATGCCAGATCATTTCTTCAGTTCGAACAAATATGGGAATTTGAGCCTGTCTGATATTTTTTGCAGGAGAATTGGCGTCGCCAGCGCGAACGTCACACCGATGATGACATGAACAATCCAATTCTGGATGCCGAATACAAGCAAAAGCGCCATGCGCATGCCCACTCCCGCCAGCATGTGAACAAGGTATATCTGAAGCGAATATGTTCCAAGGACCCGTAAAAATTGAGCGATATCTTTTCTTGCCAAATATTGCGATAAAGCTGAACAGGCGATGATGCCAAGGATGGACAAATACATAAAATAAAAAGGATGCGCGCTGCCCGACAGCCGCAGGGGTTCCAGCAGGTTCTCGAAAATAAAATATCCCGAACCGATCAGGACAGCAAACAGGAAAATGATAACCCCAAAGGGCATCTCGTATTTTTCCATTTCCATGGCTTGTTTTCTAAACACGATCCCGCCTACAAAAAAAATGAAATGGGTGGAAAAACTTCTCAGAGCCATTATACCGATGGGGAGCGGACGAAAGAATAATATGGATGCGGCGATGAAGATTAACGGGGCGGCGTATTTGCCGAAATTACTGAAGACCGCATATGCAATGCGCATTATGAGAAGCGCATACAGAAACCAAAACTGTCCCCAGGGGCGCCATAAAATGGCGAACAGGTCGGATATTGTTGCGCCCCGCTGGGTCTGGTTTGAAAATAGAATCTCAACGCTTACCTGCAATATGGACCAGATAATATATATATATGCAATGCGCGAGAATTTGTCAAACAGATAATCCTTTGCTCCGCGTTTGAGAAGACTGCTTTCCACAAACAACCCGGAAAGGAAAAAGAAGAATGACATGTGAAAGCCATATATGATACTGTCTGAAAGCGCGAAGAAATGCCCAGGGACTTTGATACCCCCATGATAGGCGCTGCTCTGCAGATGACCGTAAACCACCAGGATGATCCCGATCCCCTTCCCGTAATCAACCCAATTTGCGCGAGTTTTCATAGGCGATTTCTTCTTCAACACCCTCACCAAAAATAGAGTAAAAAATGGACTTTTCGGATGTAGCGGGGTTTATGAAAACACACCAAACCAAAAAGCCCAAACATGATGGACATTATAGCAGTTTGTCGGAGGACAAAGAAAACACAAATTGCCGGGGTTGCATTGCTCCATCAATATTTGACCTCTTGCAAAAGCAGCGGACTGGTTCTCACGAAAAACTTTATCCGCGAATTCACGCTAATCTGCGCGAATTTTTTGAAGGTTTCGCGCAGATTAGCGAAGATTAGGTATCTTCTCAATATTTTGGGGATAAGAACACACCGTCCCGAAGGTTTCCTCG
>DYOB01000402.1 GCA_020720765.1 Borreliella garinii | reverse complement strand
ACTTGTAATGGTGACAGTGGTCTGTCCACTGTGGCTGGTTTTCCTGCCAACAGACTCCAACATCAATGGTCTGCTGGTTATGGCTTCATGGCGTTTATCCGGGTTCAGTAGCCTTGTGTAAAGTGACCACCAGTTGTAGACCAGTGCCACCAAGCGGCTGATGATCCGGCAGCGTTGCAGGTCTTTGGTGGTAAATCCACCCCAGCCCCACTGGTTCTTCAGTTCATCAAAGCAGTTTTCGCTATCACCACGGTCTCGGTAGTGTTGGGCAATGGTCAGTATCTCATCCTGCATTGAGGTGACCAATACCTGGTACTCGTATTTTCTGATGCCGTCTTCTGTCTCGACAAATGCCAGGTTAAGCTGTTTGTCGGTAATCAGCACCTCTCCCTGGATAAGCCTCTTGAGTACGATGATACGACGACGTTTTGTCCATCCAAGGAGCTGAATCGTTGTCTCGGCCCCCCTGAAACCATGGCCTGCATCTACCCATTCACCATGTTCAATCAGGCGATTGATTGCCTTCTTTACATTTGAGGTCAGTTTAAGCTTGGTCAGGTAGTGGATATTTCGTTCTTCTGCTTCATGCATGATGGTTTCTGAACCAAAGGCACTATCACCACGGATGAAGATCGGCCACAGATGACACGGCATGGTATCCAACAGCTTCCAGAGGCCGACGGCTACATGCTTGCCGGTATGCTGGTTACCAGGTTCTACTTCGACTCCCAGGGCCAGTCGGGTGTTACCCATGAAGTAGCTGTGATACGCATGGGATGGTCGTCCGGGTTTCTTTGGGTTGTAGCTCTTTTCTGCTCCCTCCTGCTTGCCGTACAACGGCTTGACCGTGTTGTCAGTATCAAGTACCCACGGAGCAAGGCCAAGTACCGGTCGGGTGCTGGCAGCAAGATGACCGTCAAGCCAGTCAATTGCTTCTGCTTCATCGAATTGGGAAAGAGCGCGTCTGGCTGAGTCCTCGCTGGCCACACCGGTCATACCAAGCAGCTCAGGATTTACTCGATCACTGCGAATTGTTGTGATATGGGCATACCGCTTGTGACCGGCAAGAACAGAAAGAATCAGGGTTCCAAGGATATCACGGACGTTTGGAGCATTCGGACTGCTGTAGCTTAAAGGGCAGTCAGCAACAAAAGCGTCATACAGACCACTGACCTTCAAAAACTCGATAAAGAATGGGAGCTGGCCAAGTGGTGTAACTGCAGCATCAGGATCCCATTCAACATGAATACGGCCGGCAAAAGTATCAACAGCAACACGTGATGAAGAAACAAAAGGCCGTTTTTTACACTCACCCATTTGGTGAACCTCCTGATCCGTGATTGGCACACAATATCAGGAG
>DYOB01000401.1 GCA_020720765.1 Borreliella garinii | reverse complement strand
GAACAAGTACCATGAGGGAAAGGTGAAAAGAACCCCGGGAGGGGAGTGAAATAGATCCTGAAACTTTATGCTAACAATGAGTGGGAGCTTTATTGTGACCACGTACTTTTTGGAGAAGGGATCAACGACTTAATGTATATGGCAAGGTTAAAGAAGAGAAATCTGGAGCCGAAGTGAAAGCGAACCTTAATAGGGTATTTAGTCATATATATTAGACCCGAAACTGGGTGAGCTTCCCATGAGCAGGCTGAAGTTCGCTTAACCGCGTATGGAGGGCCGAACCATTTGGAGCTGCAAGTCCATTGGATGACTTGTGGGAAGGAGTGAAAAGCTAATCGAACTCAGAGATAGCTGGTTCTCCGCGAAATAGCTTTAGGGCTAGCCTTGGTTAATTATTATATGGGGGTAGGGCTCTGATAGGACTAGCGGGCATCATAGCTTAGTAAATCCTGATAAACTTCGAATACCATATAAATATATTCCAGGAGTCGGACAGTGACGGATAAGCGCCATTGTCAAGAGGGAAACAGCCCAGACTACTATCTAAGGTCCCAAATTAATAACTAAGTGGAAAAGGATGTGAGATTGCTGAGACAACCAGGATGTTGGCTTAGAAGCAGCCACTCATTTAAAGAGTGCGTAATAGCTCACTGGTCAAGCGATTTTGCGCCGAAAATTCAACGGGGCTTAAGTTATTAACCGAAGATGTAGACTTATATAGAAATATATGATTGGTAGCGGAGCGTTCTGTATGTCGTGAAGGTGAGGGGTGACCCCAGCTGGAGATATCAGAAGTGAAAATGTTGATATAAGTAACGTAAATGAAATGAAAACTTTCATCGCCGAATACCTAAGGTTTCCTACGCAACGGCAATCGACGTAGGGTTAGTCGGTCCTAAGGTGTAGCTGAAAGGCAAAGCTGATGGATATCAGGTTAATATTCCTGAACTACAATAGTTCGTTATACGAAGGGGGGACGTATCGAGATATAGATCATACCTGATGGATGGTATTATGAAAACAAGACTTAGATTATAGGTAAATCCGTAATCTTTTATGTCGAGTTAAGTTAATTTAATAAAAATCGTAAGATATATATTAAAGGGATCTACTATATTTTGGTACCAAGAAAAGCCTCTAAGAAGAATTTATTGTAACCGTACCGTAAACTAACACTAGTGGGTTAGTGGAGAACACTAAGGCGTTCGAGAAAACTATGCTTAAGGAACTCGGCAAAACAGCGGTCGTAACTTCGGGATAAGACCTGCCTGATTTTTAATTTAAAGATCAGGCCGCAGCTAAAGAGCTCAGGCGACTGTTTACCAAAAACACAGCTCTCTGCAAACTCGTAAGAGGATGTA
>DYOB01000400.1 GCA_020720765.1 Borreliella garinii | reverse complement strand
CAGACGAACGCCCAGGTTGTTCCCCCATTGTTTAATATCGAGCACAGCTTCTGTTGTCATCCCAACCTCCTGTCTGGTCTGTAGTGTTTTTTGTTCGTTGTGCGTGCTGATGTTTAAACAAAAGTCTAAACAACAGCATGTTCTTTGTCAACAAGGAAAGATGAAGAGGAGGAAGTTCCGGAAGTTCCGGGGACAGTATACATAACTCCTTTTTTGCAATGTAGGTCTCCATCTTCCAAGTCGTCAAGTTGATTCAAGCTCTGCCGCCCATTCCATGATGGTCTCGCAAAAAGTCCAAAAACAGGTTTTTCCGCAAATTTCGCCCCTGTAATTTCAGCATGTTACGATTGCGCCTTTAGACTTTTTTGACTTTTTGCGAGACCATCATTCCATAACAGCCTTCTTTTTTCACTTCTCCCTTTTACTTCAATACAATTTTGGCAGCTTCTCCCCATATCACCTGGCTTTCTATCCTTTTTTCAAATTTATTCTTAGGGTCACTCATAACTCTGTTGCCGGCCCTCCTTTTTTGTCTTATATGTATTACATGAATTACAAACATTACAAAAGGAGGTAGACCATGTTAACGGTGCGACTATCAGAGAATACGGAACAGAGACTCAATAAGCTTGCCGAGGTAACGCATCGGCCCAAGAGTTTCTATGTTCGTGAGGCGATAGAGCGATCACTTGATGAAATTGAAGATATCTATCTGGCGCAAATCAGGATCGAGTCTTTACGCGCCGGGCAAAGCAAGACATACACCTTAGAGGAAGTGGAGAAAGAACTTGGCCTGGCAGATAACATTTGAAGAATCGGCCAAGAAGGAGCTTCTTGCGCTTGACAGAACGGCGCAGACAGAGATCGTGCAGTATCTGAGGAACAGAATTGCCACCGATCAAGATCCGCGCCGTTTCGGCGGCCCGCTTCGCAAGGAACTGGCTGGCCTTTGGAAATATCGAATCGGCAACTATCGCGTCATTTGTGACATCAAGGACGAAGAAGTGACCGTCCTCATTGTCCGCATCGGCCACCGCAGCAAGGTCTATGGCGGACACTGAAAATGCGGCAGCCACATTTACCCCAACGCATGAAATCAAGAACAAGGCCTTGTGTGAAATCGTTATCCGAGGGCATAGTGTAATGGCAGCACGCCAACCTCTAAGACTGGAAGGGAGCGGAACTCCCGGTGGGGGTTCCGCAGAAATAGGACGCCTTACCCATTACCCATCATCAAATCTGGTACAACAGCAAAACCGTTGGCGCCTTTCTATCGCCTTGACAAAAGGTACGCGTTATCGTACGATAATCGCACCAATCAAGGAGGAACTCATGCAAACACTCACAGCAAGCCAGGCACGCTC
>DYOB01000399.1 GCA_020720765.1 Borreliella garinii | reverse complement strand
AGCTAGAATTCGGAGCTGACATGAAACATACATTTGAGATCTGAAAAAGGTTCGCGTCCAATCTGAACAATGATTAACTTCTTTTGCTTTACAAATCGCTAACTGATCTTCAACGTTCCACAACCATGTTCACCGTCGGCCTTCTTGAAAAAAGAGTAAATCGGCTCATCTTCGTAATCGTTTGTCTCTTTGGTCAGCAGAGCGCGAAGATTTTATACGGCCACAGTGGGAACTAGGATATCTGCCACGTTGCGGTACTTCAACTCGAAACGGGTGCTTTGGAGGAACTTCTGAGCTTCACTGTTGGCGTTTTCGAGGTTTCCTGAGTCGGGGTAAATCGTGAAGGTGGGAAGATAGTTCTCAGCAATGTCCTCAAAATGCATGTGCTGCTGCACTTTCATGAGTCGACCCACACTCTCGCGATCGAGGACGTTCTCGTTTACGAACCCCGCAAAGAACTCAAGGTAGAGTTCGATCATTTTGAAGTTGATGAGTTTTGACTTCAGCAGTTCGGCATAAGCAGTTTTCAACTTGGCGATCTTCTTACGAATTCCAACGCCGAGACGGACGATGGTGTCTATTTTTGGATGGGTTCGAGCGAGTTCTTCATAAAACTGCGCGTAACCACCGCTAATCTCGAAAATGAGATCGTAAAAGACCTTCGCGACCACATTTTTATTGCTTTCGCTGTTTTTGATGGTTACTTCCGAGTCCCGGGTGAGACTGTCGATGCAAAACAACGCAAAGTCTTGCTTCAATGTGAGAGGCTTGTCCCCAAGATGATCAATTTCGCACTTTCGACCCAACTCCAAGCTCCACAACTCGTGCACCAATCGATTCGACAGATTCTATTGCTTCTTCCCAGCGATGAGCATGCTCACTATTTCCTCAACTCCATCTTCAGTTTCGATGCAGTCGGCAGAATTGAGTTTGCACTGTTCCTTTGGACAGTGGACTCGATGAAGTTGAAAGATTCCCGCGAAGTTTTTCTTTGATCCGTTGGCTCCGAATTCCTCTCCTTTGAACTCTTCTTTGAAGGCGTAGAAAAAATTGTAGAAAAGTTCAGGCGGAGAGCTGCACGGAGGAAGGAATAGTCGACTGCGACTGCTTTGATAGATCTCAACACATGCGTAGATAGCAAAAGAAGCAGTTGCAAATATCCAAATGTTCATTCCGAATGACTGGTTTTTGGTCACAAGGGACAGAAGTACTCCCAAATCTGCAGCGGCAACGTAGTTGAAAACACTCCTTTCGATTATGTGTTGCAAACGATTGATGCTTCCACCTGGGAGGGAGCGGTGAAAAAACCAAACAACGAGACTGAGAAAGCAGAGGGAAACAGTGGCTCCATTGTGAGAAAGAAAAAC
>DYOB01000120.1 GCA_020720765.1 Borreliella garinii | reverse complement strand
CTGTTTTAACCCGGGATAAAGACACATTTTCAACCACGGGCCCATCTGGCGTCACCCGTCGCTTACGCGACGGCACGGCCCCGGCGCACTCCCAGGGGAGCAGGTTTGTGGGGAATTAACAGGTTCCAATATCTCCAATTATCTCCACCCTGTTGCAGCCCGAAAGTAGCCCGTTTGCCGCTGGTTTGGAGCATCGGGGTAGCTGGTCAGGTGGTGGGAGCAGGGGATTTTATCAGGAACATGATTAAATACATATCTCCATTATCTCCAAACCTTTTGTAGCCCGCGATAAAACACAATTTTCAACCACGGACCCTTCGGGCGTCACGGGTCGCTTACGCGACGGCACTGCCCCGGTGCATTGCCTATTCCACCGCAAGGATAAAAAGATGCAAAGAAAAGTCGTCCACAGATTTCTCAGATTAACACAGATTTTGCTTTAATAATCTGTGAAATCGGCGGAATCGGTGGTTTCTTAACGATACACGGGCGGCTGTCGCCGCATCACGGCCCCGGCGTACTCCCAGGGAAGTAGGTTGTGAGGAATTAACAGATTCCAATATCTCTATATAATCCATTATCTCCGCCCTGTTAGAGCCTCATGAAAATTCTCAGTTTTGACCACGGGCCCTTCGGGCGTCACGGGGCCTGCGCCCCCCTTGTTAACTTGAAAAAACGTAAAAATAGCAAGGTAAGGATCGGTTGGGAAGCGTGGGGGCCGTGTTGCCGCAACAGCGGCTCCGTGTGCGCCGCCCGGCGCCCGTGCTATAAAATTTTGAACACGGGTGGCAATCTCCACCCTGTTAGGCTTTCAATCTAATCTTGAGAACTAGACCAATCTGGGTGGCAAAAGCCACTGAAAACCGTGAATCTTTTGAGTTCCTTTCGTCAACTCCTCGATAACTTGTTGAGCCGTTTCAGCAGTTTCGACAACGAGCCAAAAGGCCCCGCCGGCTCCCGCCCCGCTGAGTTTTCCCCCCAGAGCACCTGCTTTCGAAGCATTTTCCAAGACCAAGTCCATCGCGGGTGTGCTTAATCCGAGGTTTTTCAGGGTATTCTGGGCAGAGTTGGCGAGATCTCCCAGTCCTGCCGGGTTATAAACGCCTTGAAGCAGGTTCTTTGCGGTAACAGAAGCGTCTCCCAGCCATTTCAAGCTCGAGAGTACCCAGGAGTCCCCGTCCTGGGCGCGTTGGTGAAGTCCCAAGATAAGATTCTTAGCATCCATCGTTCGAGGCAGACTGCCAGTAATAAGGATGGGAACCTTTGCCTCGACAGGGGTCACTATCGGAGGCCCTGAAACTGAGGGGGTGAAAAACCACAAGCCCTCCCTCAGGGCGAGCGCGGTATCGATGCCGCTGGACTTGCCGTGAAAGATATTCTCCGCAGTTTGGGCCACCCGCCAGATTTCATCTTCGGAGAAATCCGGGAAGAAAAAACGCGCAAGGGCACAGCAGAAAGCCGCGCTGGACCCAAAACCGCTGGATAGGGGAACCGCACTTTCAATGAGCAGATTCTGAGGTTCCGGTGGTTCTTGCAGGCCTCCGGATTGCCAAATAACTTTTAAAGCCTTTTCCAAATCACCCGCGTGCGCTTCAGCTCCGGTGAATTGCCACCTATCCGAAAAACCCCGGGAACCCACGGTCAGCTTCCAGGTGAGTCCCAGACCAAGACCGGGGTAGCCGTGGACGACGGCGTGTTCGCCGAAGAGCAGAAGTTTGGCATTAGCGGAGGCTAGGATTCCCATCTAAGACCTTCAAGGCTGAGAATCGCGGGTTCGGCGCCTTCGATGTTTTCATGTGCAGGATTGTTCAAGATAAAAAATACCTCATTCCCGGCACCCAGGGCTTTTGAATAATCAGCCTTTTTCAGGGACTCAGGAATATCCGCCACGTGTCCAATTTTTTTCCCGAGCGACTGGCTAAGTGAACGTAATTCCTGAAGGATGGGCATAGCCTGAGGAAGGGTTTTGGTGGCTTGTAAAGCTCTAATGGCCGCAGAAGAATTTCTTTGAAAGTTTTCTGCTTCTAAAGGGTTGAGCCGTTTCCAGTCAAAATAAGCCTGTACAGCAGAGGTCGTTTTCACCGAACACTCTCCGCTACAAAGTCCGAATTGCCCCAGCCAAGGTGCGGGCAGGGGGTTCCAGGAGGGCTCTTTTCCGCCTGTAAAAATTCCTGTCCCTCCGAAGAGGCTTGCGGCAATGTCGTACCCCGAACCCCTGCCGTTTTGAAAGACCCGGTGGGCCTTTACGGCGGGCAAAAAAGCCCGTTCAGCAGCTTGTTCATTTGGAATACCCGAAAAAGCGAGAAGCCCCGCGGTGAGTCCGCCGGCTGCGGCGGCGCTGGAACCCAGTCCAAGTTTGCGTCCGTGCCTATAAAAGGCCCGCGTGTCTACGACGAGTGAAATTTTTGGCAATTGATCTATTAGTCCAAGTTGGGCCAAGACAGCTTCGATAAGCGGCGGCATAGCGTCGAGCCCATCTTGCCAGCCCTGCTTTTTGCGCCCCCATAAAAGTTCCACTGTGAACCGGGTGCTCTCAGAAATTTCCACATAGGCCCTCGGTTCGACCGCTAAGGTCAGCCCGGTTCCCCCTTCTTCGAGAACACAATATTCCCCTGCAAGTAGGAGATTGCCAGGAAGGGAAAGTTTGAGGTGCACTTAAAAAAACTCCGTCCTTACCCCGCTGCCGCCCTTCGCGGTTAAATACCGTATTCCCGGAATCCTTTTTTGAATCTCTTCTTCGATTTGGGCAAGTTCGGATTCTAGGCAGAGAAATTTTACCTGCGGGCCTGCGTCCATGGTCTCCCAAACGGACAGACCCTTATGACGCAATTCTTCTGCGAGATGGATCAGTTCGAGGCTGAGGGGTTTCCAGAAAATCACCGGAGGGTTGGCCGTGAACATGGTGGAAAACATCCTCAGGTAACTCTGCCTTGCGGCTTGACCCAAAGTTTCAAGGTCGCGTTTTTCAACAGCAGTTTTAGCTTGGAGAAAAAGCTTCCCCGAACATTCTACCCAGCCGGGAAAATATGGGCTTGTTTCACGGCTTCTCTGCATTGCTTGCCTCGATCCGAGGCTCTTCTCACCGCTGTCAACGATCATCAGCAAAACACGGAACTCCGGCCAGTGTTCAGGACCGAAAAGGGGTTCGGCTACAGTACTGCCTTGTAGCCATTGAGTCCAACCTCCGAACACTGCCCGCGATGCAGAACCGCTTCCCACCCGTGCTAGCCGGGAAAGTTCTTCAAGGCTGGGGGCAGGAATATCTCGCTCCTTGTGGATTAGTCCGAGGACAGCCGCAGCAAGTGCCGCGAAACCAGAAGAGCTTGATGCAAGCCCGGCGGAGGTAGGGAAGGAATTAGAGCTTTTTATAGCGAAAGAGTATTGGGTGTTGGTGATCTCCCTAACCCTGGTTAAAAATTCCATCACCTTTCCGTCTGAAGACGTCTTACCGTCGAGTTCCAACGAATCTTTATCAGAGAATTGAACTTCTGTCCGGGTTGTAAGGCCGTCGAGTGTGAGAGCAAGGCTTGGTACCGCAGGAAGATTTGTGCCGCCGTCGGCTTTACCCCAGTATTTGATAAAAGCCAGACTGGGCGAGGAATGTGAAAGAACTTTCATGGGTTGACCCGCCTTTTATGAAGGGCCATATGGCCTTTTTGTATCCCCTCGGTGCAGAGTGCGAGCAGCGCAGCGTAATTCTGTGCAAGGCCGAGTGCGGCGGCCACGGCGCCGAGTTCCCGGGACGTTTCAATTCCGGAAATCCTGCGGGCGAAGGAAGCGTCCGGTAGGGCCTTTGTCGCACCGCCTACCGTGGCAAGAGCCAGCGGAAGTTCGATTTCACCGACGAGATCCCCGCCTTCTATCTTATAACAACTCAGAGGCATATACCGGCCGCTCCGGCACGCCCAGGCGTGTGCTCCGGCTTCTGCCGCACGGGTGTCGTTTCCCGTGGCCAGGACCAAGGCCGTTATGCCGTTCATAATCCCCTTGTTGTGGGTAACGGCCCTGTCTACACTCTCTTGTGCAGCCCGTGACGCGAGGACGATACGGTGGGCTATTGATTCACCGGGTAGCGGGATACGGAAGGAAGCTCGGGATAGTCTTTCGGGGGAATGGTTGGAAAGGATAGCGAGGAGTTTATTACCACCCAAAAGAGATTCGGCCAGAGGCGACAAGCTCTCCATCAGGGTGTTTAAAAGATTGGCACCTTGTGCATCGCAGACATCGACCTTGAAAGTCAGAAGGATAAGTCCGGTTTCTTTGAGACATTCCGAACTGATATCCACCAAACCCCCACCGCGCTCGCTCATCGAGGTGAGCTGTTCTTTTGCTGCGGCCTCGAGGGCTAATTTCGCCATCACCCAGTTGTCGAGGGAAGCTCCCTCGAGAAAGATTTGGGAACGCATAATACCTTCAGAAGACTCGGCCTTTAGCCCTCCGTGTTTACCCAAAATCCGTGCTGCGTGGGAAGCAGCGGCGATGACCGAGGGTTCCTCTGTTACTAGAGGAAGGTTGTAAAGTTTTCCATTCACGGGGAAATCTGTTACTACCCCCAGCGGCAACATCGACCAGCCTACGCTGTTTTCTATCAAGGCATCAGAAAGGGTGTATTGATCGTCTGTAAACCGATAATGGTCGGAAAGTTCAAGCCCATCGAGGATGAGGGAGCGCCTTTGAATGGGGCCGAGTTTACGGAAATTTTCAGGGAGTTTCACGTACGGAGCGCCCAGGATTTTACATTGTCCCAACCGGACGGAAAATAAAGCGGTAGGGCTGCGAGTTGTTCGGGTTTTTTACACGAAGTCAGGACCATGATGCGTGCGAGCGATATGCGGATTTCATCGATCAATTCCAGAACCGCTTCGCTTCCCCCCTCGGTGACCCTGCGGATAAAGGGCAGCGCCATCCCACCCAGGGCGGCACCTAACGCCAGCGCCTTAGCCAGGTCGGTACCGTTACGAAGGCCGCCGCTGGCCAGAACCTTTCCGCGAGTCTGCGGCAGTCCCTTGAGACTGTCGAGAAGGAGGGCAGTAGGCCAGCCCCAGTCTTGGAATTCCTGACCGTCTGATAATTCCCGGGTACCACCTCGGGCAGCTTCGACGAGAATCCAGTTTGTTCCTCCACTGCCGGCAACATCTACATAACCGGCGCCCATGGCTAGAAGTTCAACCGCTTCCTTAGGCGCAATACCGCATCCTGTTTCCTTAACAATCACGGGAATGGGCGACGCTTCGATAAATCTCCGGATGGCGTCTTTTATGCCCCTGAAGTCCTGGTCGCCGTCGGGCTGGAAGATTTCCTGGGCTGGGTTGAGGTGGATAACCTGGGCATCGACCTCGAGACGTTTGTTCATTTCAATGAGTTTTTCGTGGGGGATCTCACGAATTTGGATACCGCCCATATTGCTGAAAATGGGAACATCCGGGGCCAAGGGTCTGAGGTGGAAATGTTCAAACACAGACTCATCCCTAAAAAGGATGCGGTGAGAACCCATCCCCACGCCTATGCCGGTTTCTTGTGCGGCCCGGGCGAGTTCCTTGTTTGCAAGAAAACCCTCGGACGATCCACCCGTCATACACGAGATAAAGAGAGGGAGAGCGACGCTGCGCCCAAGGAAGATTGTAGTGAGGTCGACATCGCCCAGTGAAATCTCAGGAAGGGAAAAATGGGGGAACCGAATTTCTTCTAAGCCGGTTTTCCCGCCCTCGACACTATAGAGTTCTTTTTTTACACAGATTTCCAGGTGCTTGGCTTTTCTCTGCGAGATTCCCTTTGAATCATGGTTTTCAGCTGAAAGCGTACTCACGGTAACCGTCCTCACGCAACTTAGCAAGGTAAAATTTCCCGTTAGCAGGAGCTTCTGTTTTGAGCAGCTCGTCAAAGTTGGCCATGGGTTTGGGATTGTCCACCCACCGCAGATAATCAGTAAAAGAAGAATCCTGGTGTGCGTTGAGGGTAGCATCTAAGTTCCAGTTTGAAATCACCTCCGGGGCGTTCGGGGCTATCCTGCCCGAAATGACGGCCATCGTGTTTCCGGAGCCGTAGCTGGCCATCAGAACCTTTTTTCCAACGATCGATTCACCAAAACTCGAGTACCTTTCCCTGAGGCTGAAAGCGAGTCCAAGAAAGAGCGATCCTGTATAGATGTTCCCGACTTCACTTGTGGGAAAGACGCTTTCATAAAAACCGCGTTTGGCAAGAAAATTCTCAGCTTCCGCTTTTTCAAGACCCAGGTATTTATGGAGAAGTTTTTCCATGGCGCCGACCGGCAGAAGCGAGTAAGGGACGTGAAGAGCAAAGATATCGATGCTCTTTAATTCTTCGGATGGATTGACACCCAGACGCTGGCAATGGTCTTCAAAGGCGCCGATCAAACTTTCGTGGTAGCACTGGACGGAGTAGCCGCCTTTAACCATAGCTACCGAACTTCCGAGGGGACGGAAGAAATCATCCACATCCTTGCTGAAAAAACCGGCGGAACCCAGGTCGAATTCTATCAGATCGGGGTTTCGTTTAATCATCAATGCCGTCGCTCCGGCTCCTTGGGTGATTTCGGCCGTGCTGGGAGTGGTGTACCGTGCGATATCGCTTGTCAAAACGATGGCAGTGTCGCCATTAAGACTCGCTGCCTGTAGAAATCCAGCTACAGTAAGCATGCTCAAGGTCCCTCCCGCACATGCGTGCTGAACCTGAAAAGTGGTGAGGTTGGTGGGCAGAGGATTATCAGCCTTTTCCATCATTCCCAAAACGTAGCTGGAGGCGGCCTTGCTCATGTCCACACCAGTCTCGGTACCTATGGTGACAAACCTCACGTGGTTGCGTTTGATGCGTCCCTGGTTGGTAAGGTTCAAACATGCCTGGGCGGCCATCGTCACCGTGTCTTCATAAAACCTGGGATAGCGGAGGGATTTTTGACCAGTAACTTTAATAGCCCTGTCGAGGTGTCTCCTGAGGCTGGGGTCAACCTTGACGCGTTCTTCAACTATAGTCGACATGGATATAAAAGGATCGGGTAAATGGAGAGCTATATCGCTCAGACCGATTTTGTCGTCATTCATTCTGGCACCTCTTTTTCTAAGTGAACACCAACAACCAACACTCCCTAGGCCCTGGTACCGGCGCCGGACAAGAAGTCTCCAAACGGACAACAAGGATACTTTATCACGACTTTGATAAATAGGCAAGGAAGGGGCCCCCTCTAAAAACCTAACGGTTATCCCCAAAAGCCGATGTGATGGAACTCTT
>DYOB01000119.1 GCA_020720765.1 Borreliella garinii | reverse complement strand
AGTCGGTAAGGCAACCAAGGAAATTTGACTTTCGTCCACACTCCCACACCCAGCTCAAACCGCCGAAAAAACACCACAAGAAGTGGGTCGCGGATATGCAAGAAGCGATGGAACAAGAGCGGCAAAAGGAACTCTACAAGAAGCGAAAGAGCACCGTCGAACCGGTTTTTGGAATCAAAAAAGGAATCCTGGGTTTCCGGGCGCCCAGAACACCTCATCCATCGGGCCAGAGCACAGCTATGGCCCTCAGTCTTCGGCGCTCTGTGCATCCCGGCCCCTCTAGCCAGTGTCAAAATCTTAAGCGCAACAGGCTCCTAGGTAAAGGCACTGTTTTCCGCGTCCTACTTCCGCAGACAGAACCAAATAATTAAGCCACAATGGTAAAATAGGATAATAGCTTTGGAAAATTCTCTCAATAAAAATTTGCCTCCTGTGACGTTGAGACGTCTGCTCGGGGTGGCGTTTCCCATGATCCTGTCCCAGGGGACGGAAACTATCATGCTTTTCACGGACAGACTTTTTCTTTCGAAACTCAGCCTTCTACATATGTCTTCGGCAATGACAGGGGGACTTGCGAGTTTTGTTGTCATGGCACTTTTTCTGGGTATAACAGGCTACGTCAATACTCTTGTCGCTCACGGGCACGGAGCTGGAAAAAAGGATCACGCAGTATTTTTCGTCGGCCAGGGTATGTGGGTTGCACTTTTTGCCTATCCGGTCCTTGTTCTTACCATACCCGTTATCGGTCAGCTCTTTGCCCTAGTCGGGCATGCTCACGAACAGATCCAACTTGAATCGAGTTATTTTTCCGTATTAATCCTCGGTTCCCTGTTTGCTCTGCTGAGGTCGGTTTTTTCCGCGTACTTTACGGGGATAGGAAAAACATCGCAGGTCCTGGCCGCGAACACCATCGGTATGATCATCAACATACCCTTGAATATTGTCCTGATTTTTGGGTTTGGACCAATACCCGCAATGGGTATAATCGGAGCCGCTTTAGGCACCCTCGGGGGCAGCCTCACGGCCTTGCTTATTCTTTTTTCAGGGTGGGTTTCAAGGCCCGAAGTCCTTAGCCTTATCAAAGAAAAAGGTCTAGCCCAGGTCCTAAAACTCCGAAGGGCGCTTATGGTCATTCTTATGCGCTTCGGTGCACCTGCTGGGCTGGAACTTTTTCTCAACGTTTTCGCCTTTAATCTTTTTCTCCAGCTTATGCACGCATACGGCGAGAAGGTCGGTGCAGCGGTAACCATCACGTTTAATTTTGACCTACTGGCCTTTATACCGATGCTCGGAATGGGAATCGCTGTTTCCGCGCTTGTCGGCCAGGAGCAGGGGGCTCAACGCCCCGGCGGTGCGAGAAAGGTCGCAAGGATGGGTATGCGTTTAGGTTTGATATACGCGGGGTCCATGGCCCTGGTATTTTTATTCGGGGCACCCTGGCTCGTCTCCATCTTTGTTTCAAGTACCGACCCCGCTTTCTATGAGGTTCGGAGTCTTGCAGAAACCATGCTCAGGATGGCTGCGATCTATACCTTAGCAGATGCAATTCAAGTAGTTTTCGGCGGCGTCCTGAGAGGGGCCGGAGATACACGGTGGGTTATGTTTTTCAGCGCCAGTGTCCAATGGCTGATGGCCTTTACGGCTTTGGTCGGGATATTATGGCTAAAGCTCCCCCCCCTCACGATCTGGACGTGTTTTATTATCATGATTCTCGTCCTCGGGACGGGAATGATCTTGCGGTACAAGTTCGGAGGCTGGGAGAAAATTAATATTCTCAGATCCGAGAACAGCTGAACTTAGTTCCCATTCTTGCCCCGGTACCGGAATGAGCTTTGTACCGTGTTGGTGCCTAACTTCGGCCCAGAGCGTCCCTGTTGAAACCGAACGGTCCCAAACGCTCCCGGTTTTCAGCGCCAGGAGCCGGCTAAGGCGGAACGCCGTGACCATCTGAGCCGTTGTAAGACTTCCGGTCCAGGGCCACGCCGAGCTTCCGGCGGTAAGGGCGGGCGGGTGTTTCCGGAAGAGGTTTTTATCAGTGAAACCAGGGAGTCCAGGTACAGGGTAAAAAAGGGAAATTCCCGGCCTTGTCGGGAACCGGGCTATGTATTTTAGGGTTGCCGAGGTTTTCAATGGGCTATCATCCTGCAACCCGCAGATAAAATAGGTTGTGCTTGCGGCGCCCCTATTAGCTATTTCCTGAACGAGGGCCTCCCATTTTATCAGGTCTGCAGGGCGCTCGTAGGAGGCAAGAATATCCGGGTGAATGCTTCCGAGGGAAAGGTTGAACGTCCGAAACCCCCGGTGAAAGAGTTCCTCAAGTCTAGAGTGGTTTAGAAGTGTATAATCCATGCCGTTTTCCGCGAAAAAACGAACACCGGGAAATCGGGCCCTGATAAGGTCGAGAACCTCGAAAAAATAATCCGAGATAAGAAGAAGATTGTCGTCTTCAATATTCACTTCCTGGACCGTTTCAGGCCAGGAGAGGATCATTTTTTTTACTGCTTCCATCGAGGCCTTTCTCAGAACCCTTCCGTGCACAAGAAACTGGGAACAAAACCGGCAACGCTTGGGGCAACCGCGAGAGAGAACGGTCGTTATCCGGTTTCCTGTTATGGTCCAAAGCGGTTCGGGTTCGTTTTGGGGACAATCCGGTTCCGAACCCTTCAACCAAGCCTCGAGGGTGTTTTCAGCCTCGCCCGAAAGAACCGCGTCAAATAGGCCCGTTTCTTCGAAGTACTCCTTAAAGGCCGACACGCCCGCTCCACCAGCAATAATCCTGGTCTTGGAAGAAATTTTGCGAAGTGCTTGAGCCAACTCTATGGTGTCATCTGCATACGCAAAAGCAAAGCAACTCAAGGCTACAAGATCGGGGTTGTGGTTTAGGATGATTTTCGCCGCGTCCATGAAATCAGGACCAAACCTTTTGTAATGGGTGAAGAACCTGGCTGGGCCTGTTTCGCCGGGTAGGATGTGCGGTTTGAGGTGGTCCAGGAACGAAGGCAAGGGAAGTGTGCGAAACCCGCCGAGCAGGGGAAGAATCAAAACTTCGGTATCCCATCCATTTTCCCGGAAGGTCCGGCTAACGGCCTCCAGGCCCAATGCAGAGAATCGGTGGGGGGTTGTATAAAAATCTCTTAACGGTGCTTGGGCAATAACGGCTAAGGGCATGGTTTGAGTATAGCGAAAGATGGGCTTGCAGGCATGTTGACTTTGATTCCTCAACCCAAAAAATCGAAAATTAACATACCATGGAAGAAGATCTGAAAATGACAGAGTACATAGAAGGTTTCCCGGAGGAGACGAGGGCTATTCTTAAAAGGATGCTGGAACTTATCCATTCACTGGCGCCTGGTGCTACAGAAAAAATGGCGTATGGGATACCTACTTTTTCGTTCATGGAAAACCTTGTTCATTTTGCGGGCTTTAAAAATCACATCGGGTTTTACCCGACACCTTCGGCGATGTCGGCTTTCGACTCGGAGCTTTCCCAGTATAAACACGCAAAAGGTTCGGTTCAATTTCCCTTGGGGCACCCCATTCCTTGGGATTTGATTCAGAGGATGGTCGAATTCCGCCTCGGTGAACTGAAGGCTCCCCTTGGATAAACCCCTTTATGCCGCATTGGAAGCGGGCGGAACGAAGATGATTGCGGCGGTGGGGCGGGCCGATGAACCGCCTCTGAAATCCATCCGCATCCCAACCGGGCTCCCGGGTGAAACCCTTACCGCGTTAAGCGATTTTTTTCTCGAGTGCCGTACCGACGGACTCAACTATTCAGCCTTGGGAATTGGTAGTTTCGGGCCAATCCGTAACGGAGTGGTCCTTGCAACACCCAAGAAGGGTTGGGAAGGAACAGATATCTCAAGGTATTTCCAAAAGCTGCTTGGGGTTCCTGTGGCTTGTGAAACTGATGTGAATGCGGCGGCCCTTGCGGAGGCTCTCTACGGTGCGGGGCGAAAAAAACGAACCGTTCTTTATGTCACAGTCGGGACGGGTATAGGTGGGGGATTATGCCAAGAGGGAAGAGTCTACTCGGGCATGCTCCATCCCGAGCTCGGGCACATTCCCTTAAAGCGCAACGAAAATGATAGCTTTTCTGGAGACTGTCCTTTTCACGGAGACTGCTGGGAAGGACTCGCTTCGGGTCCGGCGGTGGAAAAGAGATGGAAGATCCGAAGTGTCGAACTTCCTCCTGACCACCCAGCCTGGAACCTTGAAGCGTTCTATCTTGCCCAAGGTTTTTTAGCCATGGGTTACACCCTCCAACCAGACCTTATTGTTTTCGGCGGGGGGCTTTCAGCGGTGCCGGGCTTGCTTGAAAAAACACGTGTTCAAATGAAACACCTATCAGGCGGCTATCTGGGTCAAGGTTCGGATCTTGAAAACTGGGATTCAAGACTTGTCCTGCCGGAGCTATCCAACCCCGGGCTTTACGGAGCCTTCCTTCTTGCGGAAGCAGCGGCAAGCCATGGACCCTAATTCGTCAGAGGGTAGATGGTCCGGAAATCGTTGGCGCGTACAGACCTAAGGCTGAAATCGGCAAGCTGTCCGGGTGGAATCCTATCTTCTCCAACGGGTTCTACACATAAAAACTCGGTACCCTGGATCAATAGGCTTGTGTCGCTCGCCCTGGTTTTCCGGAAACCTTTCACAGCGGCAAACATATGGTCGGGTGTCAGTACCAAGGCGCTTGTACCGGGTTTATAGGTTTCCCAAAAAAGTGCGAAAAGCACGGCTTTCATATCGCAGTCGCCCCTGTTTTGGGCCAGAAGAAAGGTCGGTGGGAGAAACCCCAGGATATATTTATCGCCGTCCCAGATGGGTGGATTTTCGTAGGGAATGGACTGGCAGAAGACCAGGATATTATCAAGGAATTCCTTGTCCCCCCAGCGCCTTGACCTACCATGGCTGATCATCGCCTCGATCCAAGGCGTCAATGCTGCCTTACCCCTTTCAACCATCATGGAGTAATGGACGTAGTTTCCGTCTTCCCGCTTTTCAAAACCGCGGTCACGGAAGACCTCCGTGATATACTTCTCATCCTGGGTGTCGAGTTTTGTGAATGCTTCCCTGATAGATGCCAAAACCGTTTGGTTTCTAGCGCGGGCGTTCCAGGTCCATCCGAAGCCCAGGTCGTCGGTAAAACTGAGGTTAAAGGTGATTTGAGAGTTTGTCTGGGTTCGGATCCCGGCGACCTGCCGGTCGAACCAGCTTCGTACCTGGTTTTGAAAATCGCTTTTCGAGACACCATAGGAGGCCAGACTCGCAGTATAGATCTCAGGGTCAATGGGCTGGCTACCCGACCAGGTCGGGTAAGCCGAAGGTGCCGTTTCTGAAACACGAACTCCACCGGCCTTGGTCCCGTTGACCGCGTGATTTTGACCGGGAGCCAGCAACATCAGGAATACCAGGGCGCCAAAACCGGCTAGTCCCCAGAAAATACCTGCGCGTTTCATAAAAGCCTCGTCTGCAACCCGGGCAGGAGAGAGACGAGAAGGCTATTGAGACCATCCTGGATAAAAAGGCTTAAGGCAATCGTCGCAGCTCCGAAAATGATCGAGACGGCAACGTTGCCTTCGCGGATTTCCTTCATCTCTTTTAGGTCTTTTGTCATCCAATCAAAGACTTTCAGGGCGAGAAAGAGTGTGCCGAAAGCGACAGCAAAACCGATGATCAGATAACCAAGGATGAAACCCAGGGTTAGGAGCAGATTTCCCGTGCCTTCTGGGGCTGCCATCTGGCCGTGGATCAGGCTGAAGACAGGGTAGAGCAGGGACCTTGCGATCAGGGTCATGCCGATAACCGACGAAGCTGAAAGGATTCCCGCGCTGATCTTATCCTTCTTCAGGTCCCCAGAATCCAGTCTGGCAGCCGACATCAGGATGCGGTGGGCGAAGAGAATAACAAAGATTCCCAAGGCCACAGTGATAAAAAACTCAAGTAAACCGACGAGGATGCGGCCCCCGTCAAGAAGCGCCGGTGTTTCTAAGACGCTGGACCCGCTGTCCTCCAACATTTCCTCTGCCATGGGTAAGGGCTGGGGCGGAGTGACTTCAGCTATTTGGGCGAAGACTCCAATTGAAGAAAAAAGAAAAAACAAACCCATAAGTGCGTGTTTCATTGTGAATTACCTCTTGTATAAGATTATATTGGAGGAGTGAAAAATTTAAAATGGTTAATTTTCGGATTTCTCCTGGTTTCATGCGCAGGCGTACCCTCGGAAAAAGATCTTTCTAGTGATAGGGCTACGGAAATCCAAAAATATTGGAATCTTCTTCCTCAAAATGATGGTGACTATGAAATTTCTTTCCGGCGTATGGAGAGCGGAATAGCTCTCTATACCTTCCGGCCGCCCCAGGCAAAAGAATGGGTTATCCTCTCGCACGGGTACCTCGATCATGTTGGTACCAACAGTTGGCTCATTCGTTTTCTTTTAGAAAAGGGCTACGGCGTTGCGGCTTTTGACTTACCGGGTCATGGTTTAAGCGTAGGAACACGTGCAGATGTGGTTGATTTTGCCGAATATGGTGCTGCTTGGGCAGAGGTGATGAAACATACCCAGGGTTGGGGACGGCGTACGGTTATTGGGCATAGTACTGCGTGCGCAGGCTATCTGACCTTTTCCCAGATGCAGGGACGTATTCTGCCCGAGAAGGTGATCTTTATAGCACCTCTCGTCAGGAACAAATTCTGGGACCTTGCGCGTTTTTTTTCAACGAATTTGGGTTGGATGGCGAGCTATGTTCCCGCTATGGACAGCGCTGCCAGCCGCGATAAGGATTGGATAGAACTCTGGAAAAATGATATCTATACGGAAAAAAACGTCCCTGTAAACTGGTTCAAAAAACTATCGGAATGGGAAATCCTTACCCACGACTGGCGGGTTCTGGACGGTTCCACTTATTATATCCTTCAAGGGACCCGGGACGGGGTGGTGGACTGGGAATATAACCTTCCCTTTCTAGAAAGCAAGTATCCCGGTATCCATATCACGATGATCCCCGACGGCTGGCACGGTCTCCAGTACGATCATGAGGAAACTCGTGTGATTTTCTACGCTCTTCTTGAACTTATTCTAACAAAATAAAAACTTGTTTTTAAAAAAAATGGTTATACACTTTTAAAGGAGGCAAGAAATGAAAAAAGGTCTGATTTTGGTCTTGTTGGTTCTGGCAGGAATAGCCGCTGTCGGGGCGCAGGAGAGGGTGTTTCTTGGCGAGCTTGAAGTGAACTTCCGTGCTGAGCGTGATACACTCCGTG
>DYOB01000398.1 GCA_020720765.1 Borreliella garinii | reverse complement strand
CGCTGTCCAAAAAGAGCCTTGACGCGGCTCGAATGAGATTGCTTGAACTGAGCGAGAATGCTTTGCTTTTCAACCTGTTGAGCGAGCCAGCGGCTGTACTAAACCAATTCTCAATTCAGGCTAAGCAAGACCTAGAACCGCTCAGAATCGCCTTGCGACTTGCATTTTCAACGGGGGCTACGCCAATGGATGTGGCGCGGGTTATTGAGGGGCATTTTGAAAAGACATTGCTTTCTTAGGTGAAAATATGAGGCATGAATCTTCAAGGGGATTGAGGAGCACTGCTTACAGCGAAGTTTGCCCATTCACGCATCAGCTCTTTTCTAATATCAAACAAGTCAGAGCGCTGATAAGCTGCTTCAACTTTATTTCGGTTCTGGTGAGCCAGTGCAAGTTCCTGAACCGCCGAGGGGAATGCAGTCTTTTCAGCACCCCAGTCTCTGAACGAGCTGCGAAATCCATGTACGGTCACATCAGATTGAATACTGTGCAGAGTCTTATTCACAGCAACATCAGAAAGTAATCCGCCACGCGCGCCCGGGAATACTCTGTTGTTATCGTTCATCCGGCAAGATTGCATTAATTCAAGTATATCAATGACAGGATCAGATAATGGAACCCTGTGTGGTTTGCCTGCCTTCATCCGAATACCGGGAATCGTCCAAACGCGATCCTTCAAATCAAACTCATCCCATGTTGCCCCGCGCGCTTCACCCGAGCGAGCCGCTGTAAGAATTGTGAATCGTAAGCAATGTGCTGAAATGTGAGTCTTTAGCCCCAGTTCGAACATTATTTTTGGTACATCCTCATATGGCGCTGCCACGTGATGTGATTTTTCTGCAACCTTACTCGGCTCGGGGAGAACTTTATTTAATACCCCTTTCCATCGAGCTGGATTTCGTGTCCCATCGCAAAGGTCATGCACTGCTGCATAATCCAGTACGGCTTCAATCCTTTGTCGTAAACGAGTGGCTGTTTCAGTTTTGTTCGACCAGATGGGCTGAAGAATAGATTTGATGTCAATTAAACTGACATCCTTTGGTGATTTATTCCCGATAATCGGAAACGCATAATCCCTTAGAGTGTTAATCCATTGCTGGGCATGTTTTGCATTTCTCCAGCCTGTTTTTTTGGCTTCAATCAATTCAATTGAACATTGCTCAAATGTTTTTTGATCAGGCTCAATAGGTGCTCGCAACACGTCCGCTGGATCCTGTCCGTCAGCGTGAGCTTTTCGCATGCTTTCTGCCAGCACGCGCACATCCTTCAGTTTTCGAACATTGACCGAGCCTAAGCCGATTTCACGGACACGCCCCTTATCTTTAGAGCCTACTCATAATTATTTTCAATGCTATCCATGGCGTATCTTATTAAACA
>DYOB01000397.1 GCA_020720765.1 Borreliella garinii | reverse complement strand
CTGGTGGCTCTCACAGCATCACGGCAGACCCGCTATTCGTTGATGCCGCAAACGGTAACTTTCATCTCCAGTCAAATTCACCGTGCATCGAAGCCGGGGTTATCATTCCTGGCATCCACGATCAGGCAACACCTGCAACCGATTTTGATGGGGCTGTCGTCTGCTACATGCCAAACATCGGCCCATATGGGCAAGGTGCCATCAAGATAATCACAAGTAATTATTCGCCCACTGGCTACTCTGTCAGAGATGGCGCAATCGTGGCTCTCGGCGCACATGGCTTGTCTGTCGATTTTACGGGACTGACGCTCAATGAGAATAATATCAAGGTGAAAGAAGCAGGGACATACCGAGTTCACAGCTTCACCAGAAAGCCTGGAACTACCCAATATGTTTATGGTGAGGAAGGCGGTGGTTCGAGTGGCTCATATGGATCAGGTGGTGGAATTTTTGGTAGCAATTTCAGTTAACTACTTATTAAGGTATAAAATTAACACTAAATCAGAAATTTAAAGGAGAATTATTATGCCAGTAATATTTAATACTGCACTTGCAGTAACACCAACAGAAGCAGTCGATCAGTATGTTCCTTATGATGAGATTCATGTATTGGTCGCATCAGGACTCGTAGGATCAGAAATTGTAGCTGTTCATGTAGATACGCCTAATTCAGCAGGTTCATCTCAATTAATAGTAGATGGTGAGGAAATTAAAATGACCACTACAGATATGGCTATTCGTGTTACTGGCCCACTTGCGTATAAATTGGTCAAAACAGCAACAACTAATAACGTAATGGTTAAGCAACATAACAAAGATTTGGCGTGAATTACCTTGCCCACAAGGGGATGCGGTTTTACGGCCCATTAAATAACTATTCAGGGGAAATTAGATTATGCCGATATTAGAAGAGTTTAACACAATAGCGCCCGCGACCAGCGCTGATTGGATTTTTGTAGAAATGGGGAAAACATTTTCTATAGCGCAGACCGGTCTGGGCGCTGGAGAGACGCTCGATGTCCATGTGCAGAATGCCACGGGGACAGAGCAACTATACATAAAGGATGAAGCAATACAGCTTACGCCTACGCATATGATGACCACCGTTCATGGGCCATGTAAATTTAAGCTGGTCAAGGGCGCAACGGTGTCGCCGGTGCGGGTAGAGCTTTTTATTTGGTTGTAGTGGTTGATAACGCCAACTGAACCCAGGTGACCGGATTAATACGACCCGCCTGTGCTCCCTGGTGAACACGGCGGGAAGATCGGGGAGGAGGTGCTTGATGTCGGAGCAACTACCCGATTAGTGTGGGGTTGCCATCCTCGCATCCGGTCAGGACGGGGAATGGCGTTGAGATTATTTTCTGCTCCTCAGTTCT
>DYOB01000396.1 GCA_020720765.1 Borreliella garinii | reverse complement strand
TTCGTGAAGGCGGTTTGACCGTTGGCGCGGGTGTCGTAACCAAGATCATTTAGTATATAGAAAGCAAGGGCTTAAAATGGCTTCAAAAAAGAAAGATGTCCGTCCGGTAATTACGTTACAATGCAACGAGTGCAAAGAGCGCAATTACACCACCGAGAAAAATCGTCGTAATGATCCCAATCGGCTGGAATTCAACAAATATTGTTCGCGTTGTCGTAAACATACCCCGCACCGCGAAACCAAATAGTTTGTACTGGTGGGGTTCGCCCCACCTTATATAGGCCAGTAGCTCAATTGGCAGAGTCCTCGTCTCCAACACGAGTGGTTGTGGGTTCAAGTCCTACCTGGCCTGCCTGTGGCAAACGCCGCGTTACGCGGCGTTTTAGCCGTAAATTAGAGAAGGAGCATTCCTTTGGCAGATAAAGAAAAGAAAGTCAAAGTTAGCGAAAATGCCGTTCAGCGTTATTTTCGTGAGACATCGGGCGAACTCCGCAAGGTTAATTGGCCTACCTGGCCCGAAGCTAAGCGCCTTACCGGGCTTGTTTTGTTGGTCATGTTAGTTGTGGGTGTTTTTCTTGCAGGTGTGGACTACCTATCGAGTGCGTTGATCAATTTGGTGTTAGGTATCTAAGAGTGAATTGAGGATCTGATGGATTTACCGGAATCGCAAGAGAAAATTGAGCAGGAACCGACGGATAAAGGAACCGAGGAGCAGTCTGCCCCTGAGGGTGTTGTCGCTTCGGATTCTTCGAGAGGCTCAAGACTCCCCCGGAAGAAATCTGTTGCTCGCTCTGAAACGAAAATTCCTGATGACCTGCCGCATGTTGAGGTCTCAGTCGAAGGTCCTGCGTGGTATGTAATTCACTGCTACTCAGGCTATGAAAATAAAGTGCGCCATAATCTTGAGCAAAGAATTGAGACTATGGGCATGAAAGACCAAATCTTTGATGTCTTAATTCCTATGCAGGAAGAATTGGAAATTAAAGACGGAAAGCGCCGCAAAGTTGAACGCCATATTTTCCCTGGCTATGTATTGGTAAAACTGGCGCTTTCTGAAGAATCTTGGTATGTGGTTCGCAATACTCCTGGTGTGACAGGCTTTGTTGGGATGGGCAATAGCCCCACTCCATTGCGCCCTGAGGAATTTGCACAGATTGTGAAACGAACCGAAGCCGAATCTCCGACAGTTAAAGTTACCTACAAAGTGGGCGAGCGCGTGCGCATTGTAGACGGACCGTTTAACGACTTTCGCGGTATGGTTGCAGAGATTGACATGGAACGCACAAAAGTACGCGTGATGGTCAGTTTCTTTGGACGAGAAACTCCTGTGGAATTAGATTTCTTACAGGTTGAAAAAGCATAAGCAGAAAAATATATTCAG
>DYOB01000395.1 GCA_020720765.1 Borreliella garinii | reverse complement strand
GGTGGAAGCCAGAGGTATGGCGAGATCACTTCATGGCCTATGATCCCAGTCGTAAGGCCATCATCTTTCACACTTCCGAAGAGGAGGTGAAGGATGGCAAGACAGCCACTTCATTCCTAGATGGGATAGATTACCGTCGCTTGTCTGCAGATGGGGTCCGGTTATAAGGTGTCAGTTCATCGTTTAATAGGCTCAAGTTCAGAGAGCCTATTAAATGTATCATCCAAGTTTACCTCAGGAGGGTAAATATCATGCAAGACAAGATTGTCAACGGAAAACATAATGCGGCAGTAACCATAGGGGAGGAAACCCATAATTCATCTAATCGACCTCTACCTGAGGGATTCATCTGCGGAGAGAGAGGGTCATTTCCTATTAATGGTAGTTCATCAATCGCAGCTAGATCAGCCCGTCTCGACTGGTTGCGTGGAGTGAGAAGTGTGTTCATGCATGTTACAGCAACCGAGCTGTTGCTTGAGGTTGTTGCCCGCGCATTGATGATAGGATCAATGCTATATTTGTTGAAAACATATCTATTGTGGATTCACTATTAAATCAAGTAGGTCTGAAGGAGTATTTCCAGAAGTGGAAATTGGAACTGTAGTAGTTATTTATGTCTAGATGGCGCTTCATCTAGACATAAATAAGCAAAGGAGGAAAATTATGGAAAATGTAATGGACTTGATGATTCAGTCGTTGGTGAAAAATAATCAACCAATTCCGGAGACCATTACTCATTGTGGCGGTCATTTGTCTCTGAGCGGATATAAGCATCCGCTACCTAGTAGTTTCACACATTGTAAGGGTGTTCTGTCCTTGAGTGGGTATGATCATCCCCTTCCGGCAGCCTTCACTTACTGTGAGGGCTATTTGAATTTGAGAAGTTATGATCACCCCCTTCCTGATGGGTTCACTCACTGTGGGGGGGATCTGAATTTGTCAGAGTATGGTCACCCCCTACCTAATAGTTTTACCCATTGTGGAGGCTATTTGAGTCTTGGTGAGTATGATCTCCCCTTACCAGACAGCTTCACTCATTGTGGGGGATTCTTGAGTCTTGGGGGCTACAATCACCCCCTACCTAATAGTTTTACCCATTGTGGAGGTTTTTTGAATCTTGGTGGGTACAATCATCCTCTTCCTGATGGGTTCACTCATTGCGGAGGCTTTTTGAGTCTCGGTGGGTACGATCACCCCCTACCAAAAGGCTTCACCCATTGTGGTGGTGATCTATGTCCTGGAGATTATGACCATCCGTTACCAGCAGGGTTTTCTGAACCAAATAGCTAACGGTTCTGTTTCTTAAGGCGAATATTTAAGGAGACGAAATATGGAAGATGTGCTGAATTCGATGATCCAATCATTGGTGAAAAATAATCATCCA